>DATJYK010000402.1:0-38543 GCA_035578005.1 Terriglobia bacterium | reverse complement strand
TTTGAAGGCAGGGGAACGATAGCGTTGCAGGATGACATGTGGAAAACATGCTGCTTTTTCGTCTGGCGGACCCACGAATCAGGCGAGCAGGACGATGGTGCATGGTCGTGACAATTATACAGTCCAGGCGGAAGCCAGAAGCCAACAGCCGCAAGTCATATGACGGAGCAGCGGGGCAGAGCGGTAACCAAAGTGAAGTTCTCCGCGACCTCTGTGGCAAGAGCCTCTCAACCCTCTCAACACGGAGTTCACGGAGACTCTGTGTCCTCAGTGTTGAAAGCTTTTGTTCACAGAGAACACGGAGAACCCAACGATTCCTGTAGCGGCGCTCTGTGAGCGCCGAAGGACGGCGGTCGCAGACCGCCGCTACAGTGACGGTTGTCACTTTTGCAAGCGGGATTTTGGCAAAGGCTTCGAACCGTGCCAGAATAGCGTTCCAACCTTGAGCGAGGTTCACCATGCGAGACTTCCGCAGTCTGTCGGAAAAGGAAATTCTGGCGCTAGCCATCTCTCTCGAAGAAGAGGACGAGCGCATCTACGCCGATTTTGCCGAGGGCATGCGCGACGACTTTCCCGCCACCGCAGCCGTCTTGGATGGAATGCGCAAAGAAGAATCCGAGCACCGGCGGAGGCTGATTGAACTCTATCAACAAAAGTTCGGCGAGCATATTCCATTGATTCGCCGGCAAGACGTTAAGGGCTTCGTCCAGCGCCAGCCCGTGTGGCTCATCAAGCCGCTCGGCCTTGAGCGGCTGCGCAAGCAGGCGAGCGCAATCGAAGTGGAAACCCGCCACTTTTACGAAACCGCTGCGGAGCGGAGCCAAGACGCGGGCATCCGGCAGCTCCTCGATGACCTTGCGCAGGAAGAACGCTACCACTCCATGCGCGCCCAGCAGCTTGGTGAAGAAAAGCTGACGAAGGAGGCGAAGGGCGATGAAGAACAGGCCAGGCGGCGCCTGTTCATTCTCCAGGTGGTGCAGCCGGGACTGGCGGGGCTCATGGATGGCTCCGTCTCCACCCTGGCCCCCGTCTTCGCCGCCGCCTTCGCCACCCACAACAGCCGGGACGCGTTCGCCGTTGGCCTCGCCGCCTCCATCGGCGCGGGCATCAGCATGGGCTTTGCCGAAGCGCTCTCCGATGACGGCGCCCTGACGGGCCGCGGCCACCCGTTGGGACGCGGCATTGTCGAGGGACTCATGACGACGCTGGGCGGCATCGGCCATACGCTTCCGTTCCTGATTTCGAACTTTAAGGTGGCAATGGGAGTGGCAGGCGTCGTGGTTCTGGCCGAGCTTTTCGCTATTGCGGGTGTCCGGAACCGTTATATGGGTACTCCCGCTTTCTCGGCGGCCCTTCAGGTGGTGGTGGGCGGTCTGCTGGTTCTCGCCACGGGAATATTGATTGGGAGCTCGTAGCCCAGGTCATTCGTGAGGCTTGGCTGATAGGCAGTCCGTTAGCAAGGCGGCCGAAATACCCAAGAAGAGCTTGTCAATTGTGCGAGAATAACACTACTATCGAAGTAGGGCCGCGTTCGCCTTTTGTTCGTATAGACCAGGTTCGAACGTAGGTGCGAAAAATGGAAAAGTTAGTCGGAAAACCCGCTGAGAACGAAACGAAATTCAAAGAGCTCGTCTTGTACGTGAGCCAAAAGTGTGCGAATGATCCGACCTTCGGCGCGACGAAACTTAATAAGATTCTCTTCTATACCGATTTCTTAGCCTATGCCAACCTTGGTGAGCCGATCACCGCGTTTGATTATCAAAAACTTCGATGGGGACCAGCTCCGAGAAGGCTGATACCAGTTCAAAACGATATGATCACGAAAGGTGAACTGGTCCTACAGCCCGTTCATCTGCTGGGCGGAAAGGTCCAAAAGAGAACAGTAAATCTCAGAGACCCCGATTTAAGTGTTTTTAGGCCACAAGAGATAGCGCTCATCGATGAAGTCATCGAAGCCCTGGAAAGCGCTAGGGCTGATGCTGTAAGCGAACTGAGCCACAGGCTGGTGGGATGGAAAGTGGCTGAGGAGGGTGAAAGCATTCCATACGAGACGATTTTCTTGTCTGACGAGCCGCTTACCGACGCGGAGAACGAGCGCGGCCGAAAGCTGGCCAAACAGTTTGGCCTTCTTGCGTCGTAGGCACATGCTCGAAATCATTGAAGAAGAATCGTTCAGAGAATGTCTCAAAGAGCTACGTATCGAATATAAGAGGCTGGATGACGCGACACGCGGAGCTTTTTTCGCGTTGTGCCGTCATCCTGAAACGTTCCCTTTGGTTCTTGGCACTTATATCAGGCGCGTAAGGATTCAAGCGTGTGCTGGCGTCCCAGAGTGTGATATTTGGTTCACATTCGATGATCGATTTGTGCGGCTCATACACTTAGAAGTTCTTCCTTTTTGACACTTCTCTCAACGCGACCCCAACAAAGGCATCCCTTTGAGGCTGTTCATCGGCCGCTTATTTTTGAAAACTCCGATGCTACTAGGCCGTCTGGCGCATAGCGGCTAGCTATGCGATTTCATAGCCGTGACGCCCTGCGCGTGCATCTTCGAAATCGCAGAACCGCGTTCTGCGCCAGCCGGCCGGGCGCCCCGTGAGGACGCAAACTCAAGCTGCTTTTCGTGTTGTTCAGGAATTCACGAGAGACAAATAAAAGCGCGTCAGTTCGGCTTTCGTGTTGTTTCGATTTGGTCTGACGGGCCTGACAGGGGCTTACCCTCCAACGCTTCCAGAAATTCTTTCTCAGACACTCCAAATTTGGCAAGAACTTGTTTGATTACCAGAGGAGAAAGTCTAGAACCTCGGTTATGAGCCATCACACTCAGAGACCGACACTCTGTGCAAAATGCATTGTAAGGGGAGCCAGTAAATCTGTACCAATAGGCCTTTCCCCCCAGCGGCTCATGAAGGATTTGAAATCGCTCCTTCATGAGCTGAGCAAACTGCCAGACATCCATCTCCGGTATTTTATGCCGCTGCTGCGGCCCGGACGATCTTGACACTAGAGACCTCCTGCTCATCTAACCTTAAGACTGTAGCGTCTACTGACAGTTGAACCGTCTCTATTGGCTTCCCCTCCCTTTCCAACTTCGCTGCTGCGTTCGCCCACCTCACCCAAACATCCGGTGGAGCTGGGTTTGATAACAGATTAGTAAAATTCTCGTGTTCCACTGCAAACTCAACCTCATCCTCCAAGAGTTCCTTGAGCATTTCGCGTGCGGTGTCCATGTCATCCGCTGTCACGACGCTGCCGGTTTCAAGGCACCGGCCGATGTACACCTGATAGTTAGGTTCGAACTCCAAAAGGGCTCGCAGTGGGAATAGCGGATTCGTTCCCTCCGTCCTGCCCATCGCCATGTTGTCCCTCCATTTGGTTTTAACAGCTCCATATGTCGTGTACCATTTTCAGCTTAACCTTGTCAAGATCAAAGATTTACAGAAATTTGTAACACAAAAACAATCGTTTGTGATTATATACTTTACTGTTCTATAAGCATAGATTCTTTTTTGTTGACAGTGGTAATCATGCCGTGGTACCGTGTCTCCGAGTTGGAGGATGTTATGCCCGAAACCACTAAGGGAGCCTTAGAGTTATTGGAAGAGATGCGAAAAGAAAGAGAAGACCTTGATTTGCTTATCAAGGGACTTGAAAAACGCCTCGGCATCACCAGCGAAATACCCCAAAATTTAGGGGAAAAAGCGCCCAAGCCTCGCCAAAATATTTCTCTTGACTCTGTTCCTTTCGGTTTTTTTCACAATCTCAGCCAAGCCGCTGCCGCTGAAAAACTCTTGCGATTGAACCCAGGTCAGCCACTCAAAACCTCACAAATCTTAGAAGTCTTTCGCAGGTGCGGAGTGGAAACAAATCCCAAGAACGCGATCACGATCTTATATACCTCGATGAAACGAAGCTCGAAATTCGAACGTGTCGCCGGTAAGATGTGGGGACTCGCAGAGTGGTATCCCGAGCGAAGACGAAAACAGGAGGGTCAGGAAGACCTTGATGAACGCGAAGAGTAGTTTACGACAAGCGGAAATGCGGGGCCATCGCTGACCCCGCACCCACTTCGAAGGCCCGGAAGGCGAACGGTCAGCCACTCCCTTTGCACGGGGCGAGTACTGGGTTCGACTCCCAGCCGGGCCTCCAAATTCTTATGATGCGATTTTCTTGGCTTTGGCCCATCGAGCCTGGACTGCCTTCTTTGCGCTTTCGCTACGCTCCTCCGGCGTCATCTTGGCAGCCCTGGCTGGCCCACCCTTCTTTCCGCCCTTGCGTCCAAGAGCGACAGCATACGGGTTTTTACGCTTTCCTGCCACATAAATCATTATACGTGAGCGGTCAGGAAAGCCAACAAAAAATATTTTCACGGCACCCCTCACTTTTCTCTTGACATACGTGAGCGGTCACGTATACAACGGCCCCATCATGAACAAGCTGAGCAGTGAAAGAAGGCGCAAGTCATTCGAGCGATAGTTGAGGGAGTCGGCGTTAACGCCATTTCACGCATGACCGGAGTCTGCAAAAACTCAATTCTTCGCATCCTTGAGGAAGTCGGCAGGGTGTGTGCTGAGTACCAAGACCGGACACTAAAAAGTGCGTACTAAAGTAATGTTACATAAACGTTTGATCTTTGCAAGGGACCAGCGCCGCGGGTAGTGGGTCAGTTTGAATTATTTTTCTTTTTGTATGGCCCGCGCTTGCCAAAAGTCGGCTTCGGCAGAAGGTTAACCATGTCCGCGATTGTCCATAGCTTGCCGGCCACTCCCGCTTCCATCGCTGGAGTCACTCTCAGAGTTTGATGCACCCGAACAAAATTATAGTACATGAAGTAAATCGACACGGTCGCAAGATGGTTCGTCAGTTTCTTGCTGAATCCGTTAGTCAGCCGGGTGAAGCGGCGCATATGCATTCGCATTGAGAGATTTTGACGCTCAACGTAGCTGGTAGAGATGTGCTTTGGGTCCGGGTTCCCCATAACTGGTTTGCGTTCGCATGACGTGCACACGGCGGGACTGTAGCGCGTTTCCTCTTGGCTCGATTCGTAGGTCTTAATCAGCATGGCGTAATCGATGTCAGCACCAAATGCCCCTTCGACAGCTTCCAAGTAGACCTTGAGGCCATCTGTCGTTAGCTGGACTCGCGAGGCTAGACGGGAGGCTAGGTCATCAATGAATATCTTCGCTGTGGCCGCATCGCGGTTGCCCACCATGAACGACGGCACCAGCTTGCTATCCGCGTCGATGGCCGTCCACGTCCACACGCTCCCGTATCCGAACTTTCCTTGCTTGTCAGCGGGAACGTTCTTGTCCTTCGCGTAAACGAAACTCCAAACTTCATCCGCCTGAATCCGCTTGCACTTGAGGCTGCGAAACGCGCGGTCCTGATAATCAACACAGGCATCTCCAAGTTCCATCAGCAGCTTAACGATGGTGTTCTTTGAAATTCCCAACATGCGGGAAGTTGACCGGATGGAGTTTCCCTCGACAATCGAGGCTACGATTTTGGTGCGTTCAGCATCTGTTAGGCTATTCATACTGACCATTATGCTTGAGCGAAATTGCCTTGTCAAGTAAAATCCAATGGCACTCCAAAATAATTAATTGCGCTGGAATTGGATTGTGCTATGCTTAATTGGAAGGTCGGGCTACCAGCAGTGCACTCTTTAGCGGGACTGCTTGCTGGTAGCCCAGAAGGGAGGCCAAAAACAAATGGCCTTACTCCTAATAGCGCTCTGAGGTGAGCGCGCATCAAGGGGTCGTGCTGTATACCACGGCCCCATCCTCATTATATCCAAGGATTCCCCGGAAAGGAAGCAAAATAATGAACAACGTCGATTACGGAGAACTTCTTCGGCATTTCGAGGAACAGCGAACCAAGAGACAAGAGGAATTCAAAAGGGAGATGGAGGGGCTTGAGGAAACGATATCTGGCCTCAAGAAGATGCTGTCAAGGCAGCAGCCTCTTTTCCGGCCTGAACCGCGAGTGATAACGAACCTGCCAGGAAGATACGCTGGAATCAGCGTTCGATGGGCAGTTCTAAGCCTGTTGGGAGAAGATTCACACGGTCCCCTGCCAACGGCTAAGATTGCGGAGGCACTAAAAGCCGGAGGGATCACATCAGACAGCTTGAATTTCACTTCTAACGTTTCGGCAGTCCTAAGCGTTATGACTAACAAGAGGAACGAAGTTGAATCTACCGAATCCGGTTACCAATTGACGGATATTGGTAGGTCAGCATGGACAGCCATAAAACACACCTCTCAGTATCTCAATCGCCGTGCTGCCAGCGCTTCTGCGCCGCACGCTTAGCGATAGCACGGCGTTGTTCGGGTGTCAGCGAGTTTGCTCTTGCCTGACCGCCCTTGAGTCCTCCAGTGCGACCTGAGACTGCGTGCTGGTTATCTGATGTTGAGGATAAGGGAGTGCCGTCCAAATGCTCTCCAATGGCTTGTTCGACAACGCGCCGGGCCACTGTTGTAAAGTCGTGATCTTTGCTTGACCGTGTAGCCATGTTACGAGGCTACCATAAACCGAGAAGAGGACAAAATGGAAACACACCGAAACCAAAAGTTCCAAGGAAAGAGCTTCGTGCTAGAGGAGGTCGCTTTCATAAATTGCACCCTCACCGACTGCGACCTTTATTACTCTGGCGGGGACTTCGATCTTGTGAATACGAAGATTGACGCTTGCCGCTTTCACTGGAGAGGCCACGCGAAGAATACAGCGACACTAATGCAGATGATGCAAATGTCGGCTCAGCAGACCACACCACCGGGCTTTCAAACGCCTCCCGGGACGAGACTAAATTGACGGGTGAAAGTTTCTTTTTCACGGCAACACCTCACAAGCAGTATAGTGGGGACCAATCGTACCACCGTTACAGACATACGCAAAGTAAAAATCTGGTCAAATATTACGGTATTAACTCTCTTTATTTTGATGCGACCTGAGCAATGTTGGTGCCAGACCGGACAGGCAGAAAATTCAAACTGACCCACTACCGCGCCGCGCCGCGACGTTTGGCGGCCCAGGTTTCGTTTAAGCGGGTAGCGGGTAGCGCAGACCTGCTTCCCAAGGTCTGCGGCTTTTGGGCTTGGCCTTTGTGCACCACTCGCGAATTACGGGGATTAGTCGAGAGAAAAGCCGCAGACCTTGGGAAGCAGGTCTGCGCTACCCTCTACCCTCGCTGTGTCGGGGATTAGCGGGATAGCCTTCGGGGTAACTTTGGTGATACGAGTCCGAACAGGCAGCGGCGGATCACCACTAATGATCCATACGTTCGTTGAGGGAGTGGCGATTTACCTGGACAACTTCGCCATTATAGACCTCGCTAAAGGCGACCCGGCGCGCCGTGCGCGGTTCGTGAGGGCGATTCGAGACGGGGGTGCGGAACTTCTTTTTTCTGTGGGGAATGCGGTGGAGCTCCTAGGGCCAGAGGGTGGTTGACGAGAATCGGTGAAGGGCCTCCTTAGGGAATTCGGGGCTCACTGGTTCCCCGTTGAGCTCGATACCAATAAGGTCTGCAGGAGGGAAGAGACCGGAATACGCGCTCCTGACAGTTTCGTCGACAAGGAATTGTTGAGCACGTTCTTTTCCGTCCAGTCGAAAGCGTACGCGGATGCGAACAAGATAATTCCGCCATCCGGTGACTTTTTCAACCTGGACGTGGTGATCGACTGGCTGGCGACCAACAAAGAATCTCTTGTTCGCCACAACCGAGAACTAGATGGGGCATTGATAAGAAAGATCAGCGAATATAGGGACGAAGTAAGGCGCGACCCGTCTTGGCTTGATCAATCTTTCCCGGAGCTGGAAGTATTTCGAAAGGATATGCCTGCGACCTTTGCCTACGTCAATCTGATACGGAACATGGTGCGCGATAGGGATATCAGCCGAAGAAAGGCGATGGCATGGATTTCTCTCATGCAGTGGTAGGAAGCGCATTTGCAAGCATCGTGACCTTGGACGGACAGTGGAAACGGCGGGTGGAGGAGCTGCCTAAACCCAACGGTCTCGCGAAAGTGTATTACGCGCCCGAACTCGATCAGATGGTTTCTGACATTGAAGCCGCGTGCCTCAGTACTCAGACACCTCGCGGCGAAAAGAACTAAATTTAGGGCTGGGATAGCCTCATCGCTTCTCGCCAGCCGCGGTACCGGGTTGCCCTTCGTTGTCAAATATGACAACATTACTGCGTGGCGCGAAGCCATGGCGGCAGATGACCCGAGCAACACGGCCCATTTCGTGGATCAAAGCGGCATTGAAGGAATTCGAGACATTTCCGCAGGGTGCTCAGTCGATATGTCTTGGCGCCTTGACGATCGCCGCCGAGGGCGGCAAAGCTGACTTGGCGAAGCCCTGCACGGCACGGGCTCGGGCGTCTTCGAGATTGCTCTGGCGTTTCAGGGCAGCGCCTTTCGCGTGGTCTACGCGGTGCAACTCGCCGATGAGGTTTGGGTTGTCCACGCATTTAAGAAGAGATCGACGCCTGGATTCAAGACGCCAAAGCATGAGGCCGATCTGATCAGGGACCGATTGAAAAGATTGAAGGAGATGTTGGCATGAACCACGAAGCGCTGGAGGTAGTGCGCGGAAGCGGCAACGTTTTCCGCGACTTGAAGCACGAGAATGCGGACGTTGCACAGCTCAAGGCAATCCTGGCCGTCGAAATTATCAACGCGCTCGACCGGGAGGGTCTAACGGTGCGGGCCGCGCAGGTCCGGACCGGAGTGGCGGCGGCGGACTTCTCCCGCATTCGCAATGCAGATTTCGGCCGCTTCACCGTCGACCGCCTGATGACGATCATTAACCGGCTGGGCTCAAGGGTAGACGTGAAAGTGAAAGTGCGGCGCACTCAACACGCTGCTTGAGCGCGGGCTGGCTTGCTTATCGTTTCGCGAGAAGCCTTTCCTATTCCGAATGAGCGCCGATCCAGAACCAGAGGATCTCATCCGGCGATCTCCGGACGCCCACGACGCTCTTGTCGTACCGCCGACGTCAGCGAACATTCGACAGGGATAATTATGGCTGAAATGTCTCGTCGTGAATGTGACGCGCTCCGATCGCTGAAGAGTGCCGTCGGGCTCTAGTCTTTTGCTCAACGTCTCACCTCTGGCTTCACGCCAATTTGAGACCCAAAAGGCCTCAGTAAAGCCACCAGGCCGCGAAAAAGAAGCTCGCCGCTGCTACAATTGGCTGCGCGTCTCTGCGTGCGATTCTTATCTGAAATTTGACCTCCCAATCAACTTCCCTTTCGCCCCACAGGTAGCTATACTGCCCGCATGCCCAATATTGAAAAACACGCACCGGGCGCTTTTTGCTGGATTGAACTAGCCACCACAGACCAGAGCGCGGCCAAAAGATTCTACGAGACGCTCTTTGGTTGGCAGCCCAATGACATGCCGATGGGCCCCGACGATTTCTATACCATGTTTCGCCTCGAGGGGCGCGACGCCGCGGCCGCGTACACCTTGCGGTCTGAGCAGCGCTCGCGAGGAGTGCCGCCGCATTGGCTGCTTTACGTCGCGGTAGAGAGCGCCGACACCGCTGCGCAACGGGCGGCGGAGCTGGGCGGCCAGGTACTGGCTCCGGCGTTTGACGTTTTTGACGCCGGGCGCATGGCCGTTTTGCAGGACCCCACCGGCGCGGCCTTTTCCGTCTGGCAGGCCAAGCAAAACACCGGCATCGGCATCGGTGGGGTGGATGGCACTCTGTGCTGGGTTGACCTAAACACCCCGGATCGCGACTGGGCGGGCGCATTTTACACCGGCCTTTTCGGATGGGAGCTGGGCAAGGAAGACGAAGACCCCGCGCACGCGTATTGGCACATCAAGAACGGCGAGGAGTTCATCGGCGGCATGATGCCCGCCTCCCATCGCAATCCGAATGCACCGCCGCACTGGCTGGGCTACTTTCTGGTATCGGATTGCGACGCCTCGGCGGCAAAAGCCAAGCAGATGGGCGCCCAGTTGTACCTGCCGCCCATGACGATTGAGCACGTGGGCCGGATGTCGGTCATTGCCGATCCGCAGGGAGCCGTGTTCGCCATCTTTCAGCCGCCGGCAGAGGCTGCGAAGCAATAAGTGCGGGGCGAATGTAGCCTACCATCAAGAGCTACAGCTTCGGCGACATGTGCCAAGAAACAGCTTGACGCGCTGCTTCAATCGTGATAGACCGGTTTGGGCTGCGGTTATGTGCGCGTCACCGAAAGCGGGGGCAGAGCCACGACGCCGGTCAGTCCGGCTGCAGGTTTCGGCGGTGCGGGGTTTCGGAGCACTAGGGCAGGGCCGTTCGGGCCCGACAGGCATAGGCAAAAGTGCAAGACTTTACGAACAAAGCCGTCAGGTTATTGAAAGCAAAGGACCGGTTTTCACAAAGCCGTCAACTTATAGAAAATGAAGCGGTTATTCGCTGAAAAGCCGTGAGGTTAGTGATAAATAACATAGTTGGCGACGTCGAAAGGCGCGAAGGCAAGGGCACGAATATCGAAACGGCGGCCTCGCAAAGGATGGTTGGGTATCGGCGACTGGCGGCTGGCAGAGGGTTGAAATGGACCCATAAACTCTACTGGGAGCTAAAATGTAGGGGGCTACGAACGAACCCAGCATCTTGCTGAAAACATTGGGTCGCGTTTCGGGGAACCCAGGATCCTTATGAAAACAAGGTTCTTATCCAGAATATCCCAGCATCTTATTGATAAGTAATATTGTTATCGGTTGCTGGCGCCGCAATCTCGCCGATTCCAGAGTGACCAGGAAGGCAGCTAAGCCGGGAGGAGGTTCGCTATGGACGACCATAAAACGGGCACCGTGAATAACCGGAAAGCCGGTGGACTGACGCGCCGCGAATTTGTGGGTACTGCGGCCGGAGCGGCGGCCTCCTTCATGGTAGTTCCCCGTCACGTGTTGGGCCGGGGCTACGTTCCGCCCAGCGACCGCGTGGCGGTGGCTTCCATCGGCATGGGACGGCAGGGTCAGGCGGTGACCATGGAACTGCTGGCCCATCCCGACGTGCAGGTGGTGGCCGTGTGCGACTGCAACAAGTTCTCCATGAACTACGCGGAATACGGGGACAACGACCTATTGAAAATGGCGCGCCGGCTACTGGGCCCGGGCTACGAGAACTGGGGCGCCGACCTCACATCGCCCGGACGCGTACAGCTTACCCACGAATTCTCCACCAGCCTCGGAATGGGCGGCCGTGACCCCGCGCAGCGCCTAGTGGAAGCCTATTATGGCTCGCGCAAAGGCTCCGCCTCCGGCGCCTACAACGGCTGCAAAGCGTACGCCGACTATCGGGAGCTGCTGGCCAAGGAACAGGACCTCGACGCCGTCTACGTGGCCACGCCCGATCATTGGCACGCGCCGATCTCTCTGGCGGCGATGCAGAAGCACAAGCACGTTTTGTGTCAGAAACCGATGACGCACAGCATCTGCGACGCGCGCCGCGTGGCGCAGACAGCGCGCGAGATGAATGTGACCGCCTCGCTGCCGGTGAACAATCCTTCTACCGACGCCACCCGCCTGATTTCAGACTGGCTCGCCGACGGCGCCATTGGGCAGGTGCGCGAGGTGCATAACTGGTCTAGCCGTCCGTTTTGGGCTCAAGGAATCGGCCGGCCGGCTGAGACGGACCCGGTGCCGGAAGGGCTTGACTGGGATATGTGGCTGGGACCGGCGCCGGAGCGTCCCTTCAACAAGGCGTATCTGCCCTTTGTGTGGCGCGGCTGGTATGACTTCGGCGACGGCTCTTTTGGCGATATGGGCTGCTACAGCTTCGCGGGCGTCTTCAAGATTCTCAACCTCACTCCGCCGACCACCGTGGAGGCGAGCTCCAGCGAATCGTGGGATGAGACTTATCCCAAGGCCTCGATGGTCCACTTAAATTTTCCGGCAAACGGCAACCGTGCGCCGGTCCGCATGTCTTGGTACGACGGCGGCCTGCGTCCGGCGCGGCCCGCGGGGCTGAGCGAGAAGGATCAGCGGCTGTTTGAAGGCGGCGAGGGCGGTGAGGGCATCATGTATGTGGGTGATAAGGGGCTGCTGCTGGCGGGCTTCAATGGCAACCAGCCGCGAGTTTACCCAGAGTCGCCCAAGTACCAGGCGCCACCCCCGCAGCCGCGCGGCGAACGCAGGTCCGATCCTGCGATTGACCAGTGGATCGCGGCCTGCAAGGGAGGCCCGGCTCCGCTCGCGAACTTCGAATCACAAGCCCCGGCGACGGAGGCTTTCCTGCTGGGCTGCATCGCCCAGCGCTTCCCGGGCCAGCTCATCGAATGGGACACGGCCGCCATGCGCATCACCAATTCCGAGAAGCTCAACGGCTATGTGGATCCGCCGTCTCGCAGCGCGTACAAGGTTTAGCGCCGCCGGGCGGCGCGCCGAGTCCGAGGGGCGGAGGAACCGGGACGGCTTCAGGTCGAGGCAGGGCCGGCTACAGTTGTCACGCCCCATTAATGGTAGGCTACATGCAGAGTTTTGTAGACTAGTCGCACTCGAACTGATGGCTGGATCGAACAGGCGTTCTCGATTTGTCCTCGTCACTCTTACGACGGGCGTGCGTCTTCGGGAGAGCTGTAACGGCGAGACAGCCGAAGAATAAGCCCAAGGAAAAGGCCCAGAGGAAACGAGCCGAGCACCCAAACCGCGGCGGCAATACTCATACGTTCGCCTTCCATTGCTTGGAACCCGGCCTGTTCAGAAAAGTCGCGATGATTTTCGCACGGCTCGGCACAGCAGCCACGGCCTTTGAGTCTTCTTTCTGTCAGTGGGGTCCAGCGTGCTAAAATTAGGTGTGTCGTTGGCTTGTTTTTCGAGGTTAGGCCCGTAGCTCAGCCCGGTTAGAGCGCTACCTTGACACGGTAGAGGTCAACGGTTCGAGTCCGTTCGGGCCTACCATGCCTTTCAACCATTTACCGAGCTTTTGTAGATTCGGTATCCCGCACAGTTCCCGCAAACGCTAGTTGCTTTTCCCGCCCTCAAACTCCGTGGCTGGCTGACTCGGACCTCCTCCGTAGTCGCTGTGGCGAAGCAGGCTGTCGACGTCCACTGATCATGGCAGCCGCGTCACCGCGCACGCAAGTTTACGCCTATCCACGACATGCGCTAGACTGAGCGGCAGCCATGGACCGTACCTGTTGCCTGATCGTTTCCGATTCGACTCAACTACTGCTCGAGGAAGCGCTGACATTCCTTCGCCAGGAGATAACGGTCTCTGGAGGGTTGGTCGTCGCTCCGACTCGGGGCGCAGCGGACGACTTCTTGTGTCGTGCCACCGCTTCCGGGATATCGTGCGCCGGCGTCTATCGCATGACCCCGGCTCAGATGACTTCGGCACTTGCAATTCCGGCCCTCGCTCGTGAGGAGCTGGCACCGGTTAGCGGCCTCGGCCAACGGGCACTTGCCGCTCGCAGTGCGGCCCAAAGTAAGCTTACCTATTTCACTCCGGTGGTGGACACACCCGGCTTCGCCGGCGCGCTCGCATCCACGCTGATTGAGCTGCGACTCAACCGGATTCCGCATGAGAACCTTGCCAATCAGGGAGATCCGGGCCGCGACTTGGCGCAATGCCTCGCACGCTATGAAAACGAACTTCGCCGGCAGTCTTTGGCGGACGGTGCGGACATCATCCGGCTTGCCACCGAGACCGCCGTCAAAGCTGACCACCCGTTCCTTGGACTGCCGAGCATCGCCCTCTCGCTCGCGACTGACTCGGCTTGGCAGCGAGCCTTCTGGGGTGCAGTTTTCTCTCGTGCGCCCGCCGTCCTCGCCACGGCACTTCAATGGGACCAGAAAGCAGTGGGTGTGATCGAAGATCTCCTGGGCGTCCGCGCCATTCCCGTCGGGAAGGGAACAGGACGGAATTCGCTTGATCGTGTTCGACGAGGTGTTTTCGCGCCGGAACCGAGCCTCGAGCCTGAGCCCGAACGGGATCAGAGCGTCGCGTTCTTCTCTGCTCCTGGTGAGGGCCTTGAGTGCGCGGAGATCGCGCGCCGGATCCTGCGCGCGGCCCGGTCCGGCGTTGCCTTTGACCATATCGCGATCCTCCTGCGCCATCCGGACACCTATCAACCGCTGGTGCAGGCTGCCCTCCGGCGCGCCGGCGTTCCCGCCTACTTTACGCATGGCACGGTCCGTCCGGACCCCTCGGGCCGCGCCTTGCTTGCTCTGTTGGATTGCGCCTCCGAGGGGTTATCGGCATCAAGATTCGCCGAATACCTTTCCCTCGGACAAGTGCCGGCGCTGGACGAGTCCGGCGCACCCCCGGAGCGCCCGCAACTCTGGGGATCGCCGGCTGACCAGGCTCAAGCGGAGTTCAAGTTCCCCGAAGCGGTGGAAAGCTCGAATGAGCCCGAGGACGAAGACACCGACGCGGCACCGGCTGTCGCCGGTACCCTGCGGACTCCCTTTAACTGGGAGAAGCTGCTGGTGGACGCCGCCGTGATCGGCGGGCGGGGACGCTGGCAGGAGCGGCTGGGTGGTCTCGACGCTGAGTTGCAAGCGCGGCTGAACGAAGCCGAACGCCGCCAAGAATCGACCGGCTACTTTGAACGGCAGTTGCAGTGGCTTGATCATCTGCGGCGCTTCGCAATGCCTGTCATCGAACTGCTCGACTCGTTCGGTGACCAGGTTCTCTGGGGCGAGTGGCTTGAACGCATCCGTCGCCTGGCCGGCCTGACGCTGCGCAATCCGGAGACGGTGATTTCACCGATCGCGGAACTCGAACCCATGGCCGAGATTGGCCCCGTGGGCCTCGACGAGGTCCGCCGGGCCCTCGGCGAGCGCCTCCGCTTCTTGCGCCAGGAGCCCGTTGGCCGGCGGTATGGGCGGGTCTTCGTGGGAACTCTCGATGAAGCGGCTGCCCGATCCTTCGAGGTGGTGTTTGTTCCCGGCGTTGCGGAAGGACTCTTTCCCCCGCGGCCGTCTGAGGATCCGCTCCTGCTCGACGATTACCGCAAGGCGCTCTCACCCCTGCTTCTCACCCGATCCGACCAGGTAGAAAGCGAGCGAGTTCTGCTCGGCCAAGCGGTGGCGGCAGCGCGATCCCGGCTGTGCGTCTCCTATCCGCGCACCGAGGCACTCGACGGGCGGGCGCGCGTCCCCAGCACCTTCGCGATAGAGATCCTGAGGGCATCTGGCGGACGCCTGCCCCCGTTAGCCGAAATCGAACGCCACGCCGCCGGCGCCGCCGAGGCACGGCCCGTCTGGCCGTCGCCTCGGGAACCCAATGATGCAATCGACGATACTGAATACGACCTGGCGTTTCTTGAACCGCTGCTGACTCAACGGCCTGAGCAGACTCAGGGACAAGCGGGGTACCTGCTTGATGCCAATCCGCACTTGGCCCGTGCGCTGAGGACTCGGGCACGGCGTTGGCGGAAACTGTGGACTGCAGCGGACGGCCTTGTCGATCCGAACGCCGCCACGCGCAAGGTGCTCGCTTCCCACGGCTTGCGCGACGTCACCTACTCCGCCTCGGCGCTGCAGCAGTTCGCCGCTTGCCCATATCGCTTTCTTTTGAGCGGTATCTACCGACTGCGCGAACGGAAGTCGGCTGTTGCCTTGGAACAGTTGGATCCGCTCACCCGCGGGTCGCTCTTTCACGAAGCCCAAGAGGCCTTTCTGCGCGAGCTCCAGCAAGCTCACCTCCTCCCGGTGACGGAGCAACTGCTGCCCTCGGCGCTTCAGGCTGCAGACCGCGTCTTCGCTTCCGTGGCCGCGCGTTATCAAGCGGAGTTCGCACCGGCTCTGTTGCCCGTGTGGAACAGCGAAATCGAAGCTCTGCGTACCGACTTCAGAGGCTGGGTGCTGCAGCTACCGCGCATCCATTCTGAATGGCTGCCCATTCACTTCGAGTTTGACTTTGGCCTGGCCGGGAAACCCCAGAAGGGCACGGAGCCTGGAATTGGACCGGCACTCATCCTGGACGGAGTCCGGCTGAGGGGATCGATTGACCTCGTGGAGCGGCACAGACATCGGGATTCGCTTCGCGTGACCGATTACAAGACCGGCCGGGTACCCGACGAGCTGCCCGTCTCAGTCGGTCGCGGGGAGGCGCTGCAGCCGCTCCTTTACGCCGCAGCCGCCGAGCGCCTGCTCGGCAAGCCGGTCGAGGCCGGCGTCCTGTTTTATACGACGGAGCGTGGAGGTTACACCGAAGCCACCATCGCTCTCAACGCGATTGGCCGCCAAAGGCTCCAGAAGGTGCTGGACATTATTGACGACCACATCCGGCAAGGCTTCCTTCCCGCGGCGCCGAGGGACGAAGCGTGTGCACTCTGCGATTTCCGCGCTGTGTGCGGACCCCACGAAGAAAAGCGGGTGAAACATAAGCCTCGGCAGCGTCTCGAATCCCTGAATGAGGTCCGATGCCTACCCTGAGCAGGTCAGAAGGCAGAAGTGAGGAGTCAGAAGCCAGAAGCCAGAATAAAGGCCCCGAAGTAGCTAGCCCGCACCGTCACGGACCGGACGCCCTTGTTAGATACTTCTGCGCTATCATCTTTTGTGATAAGATATCTTTGCTGAGTCGAAGGATGGTGGCGTCCATCATCATAGCTTTGGCGAGACCGCCAAGGGGATAGAGATGTCATTTGGGCCTCACGGGTCATCGGGGCTCGGTCATTCCCGCGCGGTGCCTTCCCCAGCGAAGGCGTGGGGCGGAAATCCATTCGCTCGACGTGGTCTTTAGAGGCTTGTGCGTGGACTTTCGCCGGCGCGGTAATGACTGCGCTTCAAAAGAACCATTAGCAAACGATACCAGCACCAGCCGGAAAACGAACCCAAACGAAGCCAATCTTGTTAAGTTTCGTGGAATGAGCGCCATGTGTCATGGACCTATAAAACGAAGCCAAGGCGCGCAAACTTATTATCATCAGCCTGTTACAGGCAAAAACAGCCACTTTTTCGGAGAAAGTGAGCACAGGACGACTGGCGACCAAGAATTCCAAGAACGAAGCCAAACAAAGCCAAATGGTTTAAGGCTTTTGCAATGATGTAGATGTACGCGAAATTCAGGAAACGAAGCCAATGGACTCAATTCTCAGGCTACCAATCGGTTAGAGCGAAAAAATGCCTCGTATTTCGGAAAAAATGAATGCTACGGGCAACCGTCAATGATTCAGGAGACCAAGCTAACAGGGAGCCGAATGTGGATGCTGGTGTGGTTGTTCCGGCTCAACTTTTGACAACCCCCTCACCCCCGGCCCCTCTCCCCCAAGGGGGCGAGGGGAGTTCGTTCCCTACAACTGGGTCTTCAAACCTACTCTCCCCGGTCCCCCTTGGAAGCGAGGGGAGTTCGTTCCCTACTATTGGGTCTTCAAACCTATTCTCCCCTCGCCCCCTTGGGGGAGAGGGGCCGGGGGTGAGGGGGTTGTCAAAAGCGACGTGGGAAGACGCCGGGTGGCGACAAGGACCGCCCCACGCCAAACTGAGACGTTACCAGGAGGTCGGCCAGCTTGATGTCCCAAATGCCCGCCGTTGACAATCGCCATTTCGACGACGAGGCCGCGCGTCACCGTATCCGCACGTCGCTTGACGAGAGCCTGCTCGTCGAGGCGGCGGCAGGGACGGGCAAGACCACCGAGCTCATCGGCCGCATCGTCGCCCTGTTGCGAACGGGCCGTGCGCGGGTGGAGAAGCTGGTCGCGGTGACGTTCACCAACAAGGCAGCCGGAGAGTTGAAACTCCGGCTCCGCCAGGAACTTGACGATGCCCTGGTCGACGCGAGACAGAACCTGGGCAAGGTGGGCCACGATGAATACGAGCATCTCGAACAAGCGATCGCTCACCTTGAGGAGGCGCGCATTGGCACCATCCACTCGTTCTGCGCCGACCTCCTGCGCGAGCGGCCGGTTGAGGCCGGAATCGATCCCGCTTATGAGGAACTCACCGAACCCGAGCAACGCCGCCTCTTCCGGCGCGCCTTCCGCGGTTGGCTGGAAGCGAAGTTGGGCCGCTCTTCGCCGGTGCTCCAGCGGGTTCTGGTTCGGAACACCGGCCGCTACAGGTCACCTTCCGACGAGCTGTATGACGCGGCCTGGAATTTTCTCGAGCACCGCGACTTCGACTGCCCCTGGGAGCGAAGGCCTTTCCCGCGTGAAGAGAAGATCGACGGCCTCCTGGAACGCGTGGTCAAGCTCGGGGCCCTGAGCCGCCGATGTAAGGACCAGCAGGATGCTCTCTACGTCAGCCTCATGGGTGTGCGCGAACTCGCGGAAACGCTCCGGCGCGCTGACGATGAAGGTCGAGGCCGTGACTACGACCGCCTTGAAGGCTTGCTCGTTCACTTGCAAGAGGGTTGCAGGCAAAATCTCAAGAAAGGCCGCAGCAAGGACTTTGCCCCCGGTGTATTGCGAAAGGACGTCGTACAGCAGCGGGAGGATTTGCTGGTCGATCTCGCCGCCTTCGTGAGGGACTCCGGAGCCGACCTCGCCGCTCTTCTTCAGTCCGAGATGCGTGATCTGGTGGCCATCTACAACGAGCGTAAGCGCGCCTCGGGCAAGCTCGATTTCGTTGACCTGCTGTTGATGACCCGCGATCTGGTGAAAACCAACGGCGAGGTGCGCCGCTACCTGCAGAGCAAATTCACCCACATTCTTGTGGACGAGTTTCAGGACACTGACCCCCTACAGGCGGAAATCCTGCTGTTGCTGGCAGCCAGCGACCCTGATGAGACCGACTGGCTGGAGGTCAATCCAATCCCCGGCAAACTGTTCCTGGTGGGTGATCCCAAGCAGTCCATCTATCGTTTTCGCCGGGCCGATGTGGTGCTCTACCAGGAACTGCGTGACCGGCTCAAGGCCCGCGGCGTGGGACTTGTTCACCTCACCCACAGCTTCCGCGCTCCCAAGCCGCTGCAGGATACGATCAATCTGGCGTTCGCGCCGGAGATGAAGGAAGATCGCGAATCAGGCCAGCCCGGTTACGTTCCTCTCGAAGCCGGATGCAACCCGATGCCCGGGCAGCCGTATCTGGTTGCGCTGCCGGTGCCGAATCCGTACAGCGAGTACGGCAATCAGAGGAAGGATATGATCGATGCCTCGCTGCCCGAGGCGGTAGCAGCGTTCGCCAACTGGCTCATCCAAGAGAGCGGCTGGAAGGTCCGGGATGTCGAGCACAGCGGCGAACTGGTACCGATCAAGCCCCGGCACATCGCTGTCCTGTTCCGGCGCTTCTCTTCGTGGGGCGAGGATGTCACGCTCAAATATCGCGAGGCGCTGGAGGTCCGCGAGGTTCCGTACGTGGTGGCTGGGGCAACGGCTGTTCATGTCCGGGAGGAGATGTCGACCTTGCGCGCGGCGCTCGCGGCGATCGAGTGGCCCGACGACGAACTCTCGGTATTTGCGACGCTCAAGGGTTTGTTGTTCGCAGTTCCCGACAGCGCACTCCTCCGTTATCGTGAGCTTGCCGGCAGCCTCCATCCCTTCCGGAAGCGGCCGGAATCGCTCGAATCCGACCTGACGCCAGTCTCGGAAGCGCTTGAGGTGATTGCCACGCTGTCCCGCCAGCGCAACCGCCGGCCGATTGTGGAAACCATCGAGGAACTTCTTGAGACTACACGCGCGTATGCCGCCCTCGCCCTGGGTCGCGGGGGGCCTCAGGCTTTGGCAAGCGTCTATCATCTTTGTGACGAAGCACGAAACTTCGAGGCGAGCGGCGGGATTTCCTTCCGCGCTTTCGTCGAGGAACTCGAAACCCAGGCCGAACGCGACGAACGCTCGGAGTCCCTGGTGTTGGAGGAAAGCTCAGAAGGCGTCCGACTGATCACCGTGCACAAGGCCAAGGGCCTGGAGTTTCCCGTTGTCATCCTCGCGGACCTCACTGCCAAGCTCTCGCGCGAAGCAGGCCGTTACACCGACGGGATTCGCGGGCTTTGCGCTCAACGCCTGGCGGGCTGCGAGCCTTGGGATCTGCTGGACCATCGCTTTGAGGAGACCGTGCGTGACGAGGCTGAAGGGGTGCGCGTGGCTTACGTTGCCGCCACCCGCGCGCGCGACCTGCTCGTGGTCACGGCGCTCGGGCAGAAGCCGCGCGATAATTCATGGTTGCGTCCGCTCCATGGCGCAATCTACCCGGATCCCGCGCATCGGAGACAATCAACGCCCGCGCTCAACTGCCCGACTTTTGGCGACGCCACGGCGCTGGCCGGTTATACGGATGATCGCCTGATGGAGGAACTCATCAAGCCCGGGCTCCATCGACTTCCGGACTCAGGCCTGGAGGTCGTCTGGTGGGACCCCGGCGTTCTCGCGCTCGAAGTGGAAAAGCGTTACGGACTCCGTCAGGAGAACCTTCTCGGCCCGCCCACCTCACCCGAGAGCGTGCGGCTATACCGGGCCTGGAAGACTGCGCATAGCAATGTCATCGCGGATGGTGTGAATCCGGAATTCGAGGTTGTGGCAGCAACCGAAGCAACCCCGATGCTGCGCGGTCTTCAGGCCTCGATTGAGCTGGAGAGTGTCCAGAAGCTTGCCGGTCGCCCTCAGGGGCGCCGCTTCGGGACTCTGATTCACACCGCGCTGCGCGATGTTCCGCTCGCCGGCACGAAGAAGGAGGTTTACCAGCTCGCCCGCCTCCACGGCCGGTTGCTTGGTGCTCCCGGCAGCGAGGTCGAGGCGGCTGCCCAGGTCGTCATGGCCACACTCGAGCATCCACTGCTGCAGCGGGCTCGGTCAGCAGCCACATGTCACCGTGAATTCCCCTTGGCGATGAAGATGGATTCCGGGCGGTTGGTGGAAGGCGTTCTGGATCTCGCGTTCATGGAGGACGGTGCCTGGATTGTCGTGGATTTCAAGAGTGACGCCGACCTGCCGGCGCGTCGGCGCCGCTACGAACTTCAATTGGGCTGGTATGTCTACGCGCTGTCGTCGATCACAAAAGTCGCGGCCCGCGGCGTACTGCTGGCCCTGTAGACTACTAGTCTAGTCTAGTCTAGTCTAGACTAATCTGGTCTAGCAGGTTGCGGAAATACTCGTCCAGCCTGTCATTCCGAGGAGCCGTAGGCGACGAGGAACCTCGCAGTGCCTTTAGTTTCAGAGCGAGATTTCACAACAACAGCGATACCGAGGCAGGTTTCAGTTGTAGTGCTGGCCAACGACCGCGACATACCTTGACACGGTAGAGGTCTGGGGTTCGAGTCCCCAGCGGGACTGCCATTCAATCCCTCAGTTCTTCGATCGATTCCCACCTTGAGTGATCCCCCACCAGGGCGCGCGTTCACCGTGTAAACAAAGCTGAGAAGGACAAGGCCCGTCATAACTCGTTTCTTCGTTTACTTACGGCCCCAAATCCTGAATAATTTCGAGCGGAGGGAGGAGCTTGAGACAAATGTTCTCAGCCGCAGTTGCAGCGGTGATTCTAACGATGAGCTTTTCGAATGCAGATCGGGGGCAGACGCCTGCCGGCCGCTTGGCGCGAGGAGCCGATCTGGTTCTGTTGCACGGCCGCCTCTGGACCGGTGAGCCCTACGCGGGGCCAGGCCAAAAGCCCTCACCGACACGCTATGCTGACGCGTTGGCCGCGGCGAACGGGCGCATCCTGGCGATTGGCGATGACACTGAGATCAGCGCCTACATTGGAGCCAACACGCGAGTGGTGGACCTGCACGGGCGTTTCGCGATGCCGGGTTTCATCGACGACCACGTCCATTTCGTTGATGGCAGCTTCCAGTTACTCGAGGTCAATCTCAAACACACGCCAAGCGAGCGCGAGTTCGCGCGTCTGATCGGCGAGAAGGCAAAAACACTGCCGGCAGGCCGCTGGATCCTGGGCGGCAACTGGGACGAGGAGGCATGGCCGGACGCCAAGCTGCCCACGCGAGAGCTGATCGACGCGGTAACCCCCAACAACCCCGTCTACGTCAGCCGGTACGACGGCCACGCGGGCCTTGCCAACTCGGTGGCCCTCAAACTCGCCGTCGTCACGCGCGACACTCCCAATCCCGTCGGGGGCGTGATCGTTCGTGACCCGAAGACGGGTGAACTCACTGGCGTTTTCAAGGACGCCGCGCAGGGGTTGATAACGCACGTGATTCCAAACCCCAGCGAGAGTGAATTTGAGGAGGCGATAAAGGCCGGTCTCGGCGAGGCGCGCCGGGTTGGCGTGACTTCAGTTCAGGAGATGGCTCTTGGGGGTGAGACCCCTGATGGCGGCTTTACGAGTGAAATCAGGCTGCTGCGCCACGCCGAAACCGAAGGCTGGCTCACCTGCCGCTTCTACGCCATCACCCCCATCGAGCAGTGGCAACGGCTGGCTGAAGCGGGCATTTCTCACGGTATGGGAAGCGACTGGCTTCAACTCGGCGCCGTCAAGGGTTTTGCCGATGGGTCGCTCGGCTCGCGCACGGCCTGGTTCTATGACGCGTATACGGACGACGCCAGCAATCACGGCATGCCTTTGCCCATGATGCACCCGCCGGCCAAGATGGAAGCAGCCGTCCGCGGCGCCGACGCAGCCGGCATTCAGTTAGCCATCCACGCCATCGGTGACCGCGCTATTGCGGAGACTCTCGACATTTATACCCGCGCTGGCGGCGCGACCCCTCGCGACCGCCGCTTTCGCATTGAGCACGCGCAGCATATGCGACCTGAAGATTTCAAGCGCTTCGGGCAGCTCGGCATCGTTGCCAGCATGCAGCCTTATCACGCCATCGACGACGGCCGCTGGGCGGAGAAGCGAATCGGCCACGAGCGCGCACGATACAGCTACGCGTGGAAGTCTATGCTCGACGCCGGCGCTCCGCTGGCATTTGGGACGGACTGGCCCGTGGCCCCGCTCAACCCGCTGCTGGGCGTCCACGCGGCTGTAACACGCGCCACCTTGGACGGCAAGCACCCGGAAGGATGGTTCCCGGAAGAGTGCCTCACTGTGGACGAGGCTCTGCGCGCCTACACGCAAGGGAGCGCCTACGCGGCGTTTCAAGAGAGTGACAAAGGAACGCTCGCAAACGGAAAGCTCGCCGACGTGATCGTGCTTTCAGACGATCCGTTCAGAATTGCGCCTGAGAAGATTCGTGATTTGAAGGTTATGATGACGGTTGTGGGAGGACGCGTGGTATACGAGATGCAGTAGGGGTAAGGCTTGCCCTACCCGTCGTGGGCTGAGAGAGACTGAAGGGTACGGCAAGCCGTACCCCTACGTCACCGCGAGGTTCCGGCGAGACCACGATGACGGCAGCCAAATTGTTTGGCTGATGGCTGACCGCTGATTACTGAAGGCTCTTATGTCGAAAATGATGGACGAAATCCTGCAGCAACCCCAGGCGCTGGAGCGCACGTTTCGCGCCGAGCGCAAGCACGCGGAGGAGTTCAGCAGCTTTGCCCGCGGCAAATTCCGCCTGATTCTGCTGGTGGCGCGCGGGACTTCCGATAATGCAGCCATGTTCGCGCGATACCTGCTCGAGCTCACCACCGGCATCCCGGTGGCTCTGGCGGCGCCTTCCCTGCACACGCTCTATCACGCCCAGCTCGATCTCAAAGATACTTTGATGATCGGCATCTCGCAGTCCGGCGCGGGCACGGACATCAACCTGGTGCTCGAATCGGCCCGGCGTCAGGGCGCCTTTACGGTCGGCATTACCAACGAGGCGCAATCGCCGATGGCCCGTCTAGTGAAAGAGGTTTTCCTGGTACGCGCCGGGCCTCAGAAGTCGGTTGCCGCCACCAAGACTTACACCGGCCAGTTGATGCTGATTTATCTCCTGGCCTTTGCTCTGGGCGACCGGCTGACGCTCGAGGCCATCAGCGCGATTCCAGACCGAGCGCAAGCCGCGCTGGGCCTTGCGAACGAAATCCGGGTGCTGGTGGAGCGCTACCGCTTCATGCGCCAGTGCGCCGTGGTGGCGCGGGGATTGAATTTTGCGAACGCGCTGGAGCTGTCGCTGAAGCTCATCGAAACTTGCTACGTCATCGCTGAGCGCTTCTCTTCTGCCGATTTTCTGCACGGACCGATCGCCATGGTGGAACGGAACTTCCCAGTGATTCTCTTCATGCCGCCCGGGCGCACGTACCGCGACATCAGTGCACTCGCGCGCAGGCTGCACGGTCTGGGAGCAGACACGCTGGCCATCACATCCGCGGACGCGAAGTCTGCGGCTACACGGACGATCCGGGTCCCCGGAACGATTCCGGAAATCTACACGCCGATCCCTTACATCATTCCGGGCCAGATTCTGGCGGCGCACCTGGCCGAGGTCAAGGGACTTGACCCTGACCACCCCCGCTCCCTTCGCATCGTGACGAGGACCCTTTAGGCTAGCCTGCTGTAACTGAGTTCGTGTGACCGCGTCGCAGATGTTGAGCAAGACCCTTAACCCCCGTCGAGCTGCGTACGCAAAGATGGCGCCAGGACGGCAGCAAGTTGCACGACGCTATCCTGCCCAAGGTCTGAAACTACGAACCCAAAGTAATCATTCGTTTCAAAGCCTGCCACATCCATTCCGCCAAGATGATTTTCATAGAGGCTGACGCCACCGGTGGTCTCTGCAACCAGACGGACGTCGCTGGGCAGCGCTTCGCCCTCACGCCGGGTGAGGATCACGGAGAGAATAGTTCCGCGCCCGCGCGCGATGAAGTGCACGTATTTCCTTGGGCTACCGGGTACCGTGCAGATATGGGCTTCAAGGACTTCGAAGCCGGGAAGCTTCTGCTCCACCACCGGCAGCAAAGGGGCATACTCAGGCCCGAGCTGAGCCCTGAGTTCGCTGGCGGGCCGCGCAACGTCCGGATAATGGTGGCCTCGAATCGCACAATTGAGATGATCGGAGACTCCGAGGGTCAAGACGCTGGCCACAAGTTGCCGGCCACGCCGCAAGGCAACACCGTGTTGAAAGGTGACACCGACAAGCACCACCGCGGCCAAGCCCGCGAGGGCCAGCATCCAGCTCCTAGAAGGAGATGACCCGCGGAATGGCCACGTGAACCTGGGACGGGTTTGCTGAAGCCGGCGATGGATGGTCTCACCCAGATGCTCGGGCGGCAACTCCTGATCGACGGCCCGGCGCAGGGCGTCGCGAAGCCGCTGGCGCGACTCGAGCTCGCGGGAACAATCCGGGCAGCCCTCCAGGTGCTTCAGCACCGTGGCCGTGGTTTCCACCATAAGCTCGCTGCTGAGATAGGCGTCGAGCTGTTCCCGCACGCGCTCACAGGGTTTCGCGTCAAAGTTGAGCACTTTCATGCCGACTCACCTTCGTTGCCCGCCCGAATTCCGTAGGATCGGGCAGCCTCTGCGAGTTCCTGGCGCAATAGTTTTCTTCCCCGGCTTAGCCGGGACATCACCGTGCCCATCGGGATGCTGAGGGTCTCGGCGACTTCCTTGTAAGAAAATTCCTGAACGTCCGCCATCAACACCACCTCCCGGAAGTCGCGTGGTACCTTTGCCAGCGCCTGCAGGATATCTTCGTCACGGATGTCTTGGGGAACCGGAGGCGTTGCCGCAAGGGTGTCCGGTTCCGCCGGGCTCGAAAACGATTCCACCTTGGAGGACTTGAGTTGGCGGCGGCGGAGGTGATGGAGGCGATGGAAAAGAATCCGGAACAGCCAGGCGCGGCAATTGGTGCCGGGTTCGAAGCGATGAAAGCTCTTCCAGGCTTCCAAGTAGACCTCCTGCACCAGGTCTTCTGCGTCGGAGGGCTCGTGAGCCAGGAACTTGGCAGTCTTGTACAAGGCCGCGAGATGAGGCATAGCCGCGGCTTCAAAATCCTCGACGCGGAATTGAGGCCGAGAGAACAAGTGGATGTCCGCTGCCCTGGGAGAGCGCGAGTGGCCGTCTCGCGCGCTCCAGGGGGAATGTTCCGAATAGCCGAACGCCGTTACGATTGCTTACCGGTTCGGCTTACTCTGGTCACTCATCTTGTCGCTGCTCGACATCTTGTGATTCTTGGTGGACTTCTTCTTCTTTTTCGTTGTCTTGTCGCTGGTTGCCATCTTGTCAGAGCTCATTTTGTCGCCGCTAGCCTGGCTTTGCATCTTCTCGTCCTGCGGCTGTGCCTGAGTTATTGTGCTGAAGCTGCCTGCAACGCCGGCCGCCATGCACAAACCTAAGATCAGAATTGCGATTCGTTTTGACACGTGTATTTCTCCTTTTCATGATTTGAGATATTTGAGATTTCAAGGATTTCAAAGAGTTTCGGCAGTTTGCCGAAAACGCCTTGTCGACCCCTGTCATGCCGAGCGGAGCGAGGAATCTACTCTGAAATTAAAAGGAACTACGAGATTCCTCGTCGCCTCCGGCTCCTCGGAATGACAGTGCGGACGAGCTTTTCAACACCCTCTAACTGGCTAGGCGCAGCTCCTGACGAGGCTTCGCCTCACACCGACAAGCCTTCTACAGCCCGATGTACCAGTCGTAGCCGCGCTCAGCCCAATAATCTGCGGGCCGAAGCGTGGTGTAGCGAATCGAGCCGATGCGCTTGATGTTTTTCACGCCATACTTGACGGGGATCACCAGTCTCAGCGGCGCGCCGTGTTCCTGGGTGAGCGGCGCGCCGTTCCGCTCGTAGCACAGCAGCGTCTGCGGATGCAGCATACTTTCCATCTCGAGGCCCACGTAATAGCCACTGTCGGGTGTGGACATGCTGACGTAGGGAGGAATGTCGAGCGGCCGATCAAAACTGAAATCAGCGCCACTGAGGGTGGCCGGCGGATAGGCCTTCATGAAATCTTTAAACCGCGCGCCCGCCCACTGCACAATAACGCTCCAGCCTTCGATGCACTTGAACTCGGTGGTCATCTCCACGCGAGGGAGCTGCTTGACGGCGTCGAGTCCGAGCATTAGCGGCCCGTCGGATGCGCCGAGCCCTTCCACCGACATGCGCCAGGTGGAGACGTCGACGTCGTCGTCCAGACCAACGTCGCCGTTCACTCGATCGGGACTCACCTGGCTTGGCTTGAACTCCGGAGCAAGCCGCCGGCTGCTGAAATAGTCGCGCGCCAGTTGCTCGTTCACCTGCAGAACCTGCCGGAAGGGCCAGGGGTCGCCATCGATGTCGCGGCGCGTCACCAGCCAGCGCCAAGCGCCAAAGCCGGCCAGGAATCCCGCTCCTAATCCCAGGAAGCTGCGGCGGGATCGCTGCGCCATGCGTCGGCGAACCTGCTCATTCCAGGCTTCCAGCTCCCGCGGGTCAGGAGTTGTGATTTCTGGGGCCCCAGGCGGTGTAGTTGCGGCCTCGACGGTAGACCCGTTCGCGGTAACGGCTGCTGCCACGGGGCTTGCCGGCGCAGCCTCCGTGCGGCCCTGGGCGATTGGGCTTTCGCCGAGCGGCGGCTCGCCAGCGCCGCCCGCACCTTCGGGCTTTCGCTGATCTTCACTCATGCGCGACCTCTTCCGTTGAAGTCAGCTCGTAGCCGCTAACCATACCGCGAAAATTGTTCCAACCCGCCCGGACCACCTGCGCGATGTGAATCAGGAAGAAGAGTACGTAGCCCAAGGCCAGCAAAAAGTGCTCGAATCGGGCTGCCATGTAACCGCCCAGCAGGCTGCATAACCACGCAAACTGGGTGGGTTTATAAATCGCAATCCCGGTTACCAGCGAACCGAAGCCCATCAGGATAATGCTGGTGTAAGCGATCTGCTGCGCACCGTTGAATTTGCGTTCGGGCAGCTTGCCCTTCCAAAGTCCAAGGTCATGGAGGGTAACCAAGATCGCTTCACGGAAAGACTGCCGGTTGGGAACCAGGTAGCGCCATTCTCCGGAGAGCACCGTATAGGCGACGTAAACGGCTCCGTTGATGGCAAAGAACCACATGAAGAAGAAATGCCACGCCATCCCCTTGGCCAATTGGTGATCCAAGCCAAACGTCGCGTAAAAGCCTTCAGGAAAGAACTTGAAGAGCGTCGCCGAGCCCGCGCCGACGCGATAAACGTCATTGGCCCAGTAGATCCAGAGGCCGCTCCAGATCATGAGGGCCAACACGGGAAAGTTCACCCAGTGGCACCAGCGAATGGCGAGCGGGTGTTTCGATTTCATCTCGAGACGCTTCATCGCCTGCTTTCCCTGTTCAAGACTCGCTCAGGACTGGCACGTTCGACGTTCCATAGCTTACACCAGTGTAATACCAGCCGCGCCACGCGATATTCCCGACGCCCACGGGATTCTCACCTGTTTATGCGCCTTTCGTAGCAAGTCAGTTTGACGTAGAGGCGGCCCTTGTGGACGCCCATTTCAAGGCAGTGCCGTTAGTTGGGCGTCCACAAGGGCCGCCTCTACGTCAAACTGACCTGCTACCTGCCTTTACAACGCGCGCGCCGCTGCGCGATTCTATTGAAGTATGTCCCTAACAGCGTTTGTTGAAGTTGTTGTCATTCCAGCCCTGCTGCTGCTGCTCGTCGTGGCAAGCCAGGTGTTCTGGATTCGTCGCGTGCGAGGCGTGATCCGGAAATTCATCACCGGCGTCGCGGCGCGGCAGCGGGTGGAAGCCGTAGCGCTGGCAGCCTACGCGCTCGTGTGGCTTTACAGCGTGGTTCCCATACATTGGTTGGGACATCACACAGCCACTGCGATGACCGCGGCTGATCTCCTGATCGATGCTCCATACAACTTGTGGCTGTTCGGATCTGTAGTCGGATTCTTGTTGATTATCATCCTTCGTCTGCCGGTTTACTTGGTTCGCGGCGTCTTGTGGCTCGGCCGGCAGGTGACCAAACTCCTGTCGCGCGTGCGGGCAGCCTTGCGTCCGCCCGATGTTCGCACCGCGGCGGTTGCAGCGGAGGGTTTAGCGAACCCTGCCCGGCGCAGATTCTTCGAGCAGGCGACGGTGGCCGTGGGAACTGTGCCCTTTGTGGCCGCGTTCTACGGACTGGTGTATGGACGACTGGAGATTGAAACTTCTCAGTATCGTGTGGCGCTGCCGCGGCTGCCGCGCGGCTTCCAGGGCTTCCGCATCGCGCAACTCTCCGACATTCACATTGGGCCGTTCATGAGCGCGCGCGAAATCCGGCACTGCGTGGAGATGACGAATCGGCTGAAGCCGGATTTGATCCTGCTTACCGGCGACTACGTGATTTGGGATCCTTCCACCCAATATGCGGTGGTCGACGCGCTTTCCGGGTTGCGCGCACCCTACGGATTGTTGGGCAGCCTCGGCAACCACGAGATGTGGGCCAGAATCGAAGGGTCGATCACGCGGATGTTCATCGCCCAGGGCACGCAGATTCTGCGTAAGCAGAACGCCACGCTTCGCGCGGGTGGTGACGAGCTCAACCTGATCGGCGTCGACTTCCAGACGCATCGCCCCATGGGTGAGCATCACGAGGGCATCGTTCGCGAATACCTGGAAGGCGTTGAGCCCTTGGTGCGCCGCGATACCGCCAACATCCTGATGAGCCACAACCCCAATACCTTTGACCGCGCCGCCGAGCTCGGCATTGACTTGAGCCTGGCCGGGCACACGCACGGCGGGCAAGTAGCATTCGAGTTCATCAGCCCGGAGATTTCGCCGAGCCGGCTGGTAACCCCTTACGTCGCGGGTTGGTTCTCGAAGCCCGGTGGAAAGCTCTACGTGAATCGGGGCATCGGCACGATCGGCATACCCATGCGCATGGGCGCGCCGCCTGAGATTACGGTGTACGAGCTCGTGCAAAGCGCCTGACTCGGTGACCAAAAGCCAAAGGCAAAAGTCAACAGTCGACAGTCGACAGTCGAAAGTCAACAGTTGGACGCGCCCGACCAGTCGCTGCGATGCACGTCAGCAACGGCTGAATCGACGCTTCCGCTCAATCGCAAATGAATTGGGGAACCCAACATGCTCTGCTGTGAGGCATTGGGAGAAGCCGTCGACCGCGGAGCGCTGTATGTTGGCCCGAAGAACCGCATCGACGACGGCCGGATCATCAACGAGCTGGACACGGACTATTTCCTGCGCTCGGCTGCCAGCCGCGGCTACGATTATCTGGGGATCAACTATTGCCCGTTTTGCGGGCGCGCACTTTCGAACGCGCTTTGGGCCGCGGAAAAGAAGAAGTGAGAGATGTGCAGTTCGCGGGCTGTAGCGGCGGTCTGTGACCGCCGAATCCGTTAATTCCGAAGTACGGCGGTCACAGACCGCCGCTACAGCCACTCCTCTTACTGCTCAAAGTCAATCTGCTTGATTTGCGCGAGCGGCAAGGAGAAGTCGAATACGTCTTCGCTCGCAGGGTCATAGCGATCCGTGATGCCGAGAAAGCGCGCCTCCGCGGGCTGCTGCGTCGGCATCAGAAACTGGCCTTCCTTCACTTGTCCATTCGCCGCTGTGATCCGGAGATGATCTCCCTGAAATTCGACACGGCTGATGTCCGCGAAACTGACAAGGTCCGCGCCTCCGTTGGTTAGCTGCACCGGAAAGTCCGTGCGGGCAGGGATATTTTTCAGGAGCGAACCCTGGCCTTGGGGCGGGTAGAAATCAATGAACGCGTCGTAGACTCGCGTGGTTTTTCCGGCCGTGTCCGTCACCGTAGCCGTGAATCCGAACCGCTTCCAAAGAGCCACCGTTTGTTGGCGGCTGTCCGCGGGGCTTCGCGCGACGCTGTAAGGCAGGCTGCCCTCGTGGAGCACCGCTTTCACCACGCGACGCTCCTTGAGGTCAAAATGTTTGTAAACCAGTGCGGCGGAATCTTGCCGGATGACGATGGCGTCTCGCTGAATCACCACCTGCCGGCCTGCGGAACTCGTCTGGCTGATGACATCGGCCCGAACGCGGGGCGTCCAAGCGAAGGAGCAGGTGAGAACCACGAGCAGGCTGCGGAAAAAACCGTCCAACCTGTCATTCCGAGGAGCCGAAGGAGCCGAGGAATCTTGTATTGTCTTTCTTTTCAGAGGGAGATTTCTCGCTAGGCTCGAAATGACAGGGTTCCGCAGGTTTTTTCCGCAACCTGCTAGTGGAAGACCCGCGAAGAGGGAAGCTGAACGCTTACGAAGGACCATCACGTGTAATTATCGCGTCGCCGGACGGCAAATGCTGCCGGAGTCTTTCAACTTCCTCTGATCCTGGAATCCATCTGCCGAGCGGCCCGGCTGAGTCCTCCGGGAGCAACAGCCGGGCCCTGTGCAACCTTGTTGTAGCGAAGTGCTGCTAAGAGCTTTTCTTTTTCTTTGTCGCTTTGTACTCAGTTTGAACGGCTCCCTGGATGGACTGCAGCATGCCCTGAGCGGTGGCCGCGTATTTGCCGCTGGGGTCAAGTTGAAGATAGGTTTGCAGCGCCTCGACCGTTCCAGGGGCGGGGACGATCTTGTTGTCGGCACCCATCGTCGCCTTACCCATCAGAGCCTGGCCCTCCAAAAAGAAGGCGTCCGCATTCTTCGGGTCAAGCTCGGTAGCCTTCTTGAAGGCGCTGGCAGCGTCATCCATCTTACCGGCATTATTTGCGATGGCGCCCAGGTTGAAGTAGCATCGCGTACCATCCGCCGGAGCGATCTGGGCGGCTTTCGCGCACTCGGACTCAGCCTCAGCCGCCTTACCCTGGCTGGCGTAAGCGGTTCCCAAGTTGCTGTGGAAAGATGCGTTGGTGGGATCGTCGGCGATGAGCTTCTGATATTCCGCGATGGCTTGATCATACATCTTGGCGTTCTCGAGATTTGACGCTTCGTGTTCCATGACAGCTTCCAGATTCTTGCCCTTGGCCATCGGCTCAGCCTTCTGGAACATGGCCGCGGCATCAGCATATTGCTTTTGGTTCTCCAACGCGACGCCCTGGTCAAACATTTGTTTGAGGTTATTGAATTGTTGTGTTTGCTTTTGCTGTTCCGCTTGTTGTTGCTGGACCACCGGGTTGGACTGATTCGCCTTCTGCTGCTCCGCCATCTCCTTCGGCAGATTAAAGTCGACCACGGTCGGGTCTCCGATGTCCACATGGTGCCCGATGTAGTACAGCACCTTTCCATTCTGATCTTCCAAGGTGATCTTGTACTGGTCGGGGGTCAATCCGATGTAAACGTAGTTGCCTTTTTTGTCGGTCTTGGTCTCGTAATGCCCTTTAACGCTCTGGCGCTCGATGATGATGGGGCACTTGACGCAGGCAGATCCATCTTGTAGCGTGACGTGCCCGGTAAGCCCGCCATTTTGCGCGCGAGCGGTTCCCACGCCAAACGCGACCGCCGCCAGGATTGCCAAACCAACGTACTTGCCGATGCACCGCATAACTCCTCCTTATGGCTTAGCCGATCTCATTGTATGCTGCTGCGCGCCAGGACTCAACTGCCGTCAATGTGCCGCTGTTCGAATGCAGCGGTCAAGCGGCCGCCGGAGCCCGACTGAGTCCTTGGTTGTTCCGCACCGTCCACACAAGCCTGGACCGGGCCCGATGCAACTGCGACTTGAGCGTGCCCTCCGAAAGCCCGAGAGCCCGCGCCGCCTCCGCCGTGGAGAGACCTTCAATGTCCCTCAACCAGAGGGCAGACTGGAGATAGGGAGGCAAAGTTTCTAAGCCGCGCTCGAGGATCTCATACCGCTCCTTCCGCACGTAACGTTCTTCCGGGCCGGGCCGGCTGTCAGGAATGCGGCTTCCGAGCGTGAGATCGCGCTGCTCGGGGTCTTCCTGCTCAAGGGAAATGGTAGGCCGCGCGCGCTGGCTGCGCAGGCGCATCAGCGCAGCGTTAATGACGATGCGGGTGAGCCAGGTGGAGAACTTACTGCGCCCTTCAAAGCGCTTGAAATTGCGCGCGGCCGAGAGCAGGCCATCCTGCAGCGCGTCTTCAGCATCCTCGGGGTTACCCAGCAGCCGGAGAGCAGTCTGATAGAGCGGCCGGGTGTGCCGCGCAAAAAGGGTGTTGATCGCCTCCCGATCACCTTGGAGGCCGGACCTCACCAGGCCTGCTTCGTCTTGTATGGGGTCAACGTGTATGCTCATGCGGAATTTTCCTTTCGGCTGCGTGCCCCAAGCTTAATGGGCGGCAACCGGTGCGTGCGTTGATTTTGCCTTCTTCATGAAAAAGATCAGGGGAATCATGGCCAGGCAAATGACGCCCAGCAGCCAGAAGTTGTCAATGAAAGCAAGCATGGCGGACTGTTGCTGGAGCAAGCCATAAAGCAGTCCCTGGGCCTGCTGCGCCGCCTCCGTGGGCCCAGATCCGTGCTGCATGAGCGTCCCCGTCAAGCCGTGAACTGCAGCCTGATAGCCGGGGTCAAGAGGCGTCAGGTGGCCGGTGAGGATCTGCTGATGGGTCTGGGCGCGGCGGTCCAGCATGGTGGTGACAAACGAAATGCCCGCGCTCCCGCCGATGTTGCGCGCGAGATTGATGAGCCCCGTCGCGTTGTTGGTTTTCTGTTTCGAGATGTAACTGAAGGCCATAACGTTGATGGGAACAAAGAGGAAAGCCAGTCCGGTTCTCGAAACCGTCCACAGGCCCACGATTTTGCTGAAGCTGATGTTCAGGTCAATTCTCGAGAAGATGATGGTCCCAAATCCTAGAATCAATAAGCCCACCACCACCAGCCAACGGGCGTCGTGCTTGACGAGCAGCTTTCCCACGACAGGAAGAATGAAGAGGGTGGCCAGCGCCCCCGGAGAGAGAACGAGGCCGCTCAACTCCGCCGTATATCCCATAAGGGTCTGCAACAAAATAGGCAGCAGCACCGTGCTGCCGTACAGCGCAAAACCGAGCATGTACATGGTGACGGTGGCCCCCGCAAAGTTGCGGTCGCGCAACAGATGCAAATCGATGATGGGATCCTTCTGCCGCAGCTCCCAGATGACGGCGCCAGCGAGTCCGCAGAGAGCGAGGACGGCGCACCAGACGATGAACGTCGACCCAAACCAGTCATCGCGCTGCCCTTTGTCGAGCATGACCTGGAGAAAGCCCAGGCCGACGCTCAGAAGGCCCAATCCGATGTAGTCAATCTTCAAGCCGTCTTTCAGCCCGCGGCGGAGCAAGTACGGCGGATCGGCTATCAATAAAGACGTCAGAACCAGCGACAATATCCCCACCGGGATGTTGATGAAGAAAATCCAGCGCCACGTGTAGTTGTCGGTGATCCAGCCGCCCAGAGTGGGTCCCACAATGGGTGCTACCACTACGCCCATGCCGTACACCGCCATCGCCATGCCCTGCCGCCGCTTATCAAAGCTTTCCACCAGGATGGCTTGTGACACGGGCTGCAAGCCGCCGCCGCCAGCTCCCTGCAGGATGCGAAACACGATCAATAACGGGAGATTGGGCGCCAGCCCGCAAAGGAACGAGCTCACCGTGAAGATTACGACGCAGCCCATGTAAAAACGCTTCCGGCCCAATAGCGTAGAGAACCAGCCCGTCAACGGCAGCACGATGGCATTGGAGACCAGGTAAGACGTCAACACCCAGGTGCTCTCGTCCACCCCCGCGGAGAGGTTGCCTGCGATGTGCGGCAACGCTACGTTGGCAATGCTGGTGTCCAGCACCTCCATGAAGGTCGCCAGCATCACGGTAAGGGCAATCAACCAGGGGTTTACGGCCTCTGCTCTGCCGTCGGGTTGAAGGGAGGAGCTCATAGCTCACCCGGCTGCCTCGCATTCACTCGGCGATGATGGTAGCGTCCACGTTCATTCCGGGCCTTAACACAGCTTTCCCAGACGGAATGGGATCGAGGACGATTTTGACGGGTATGCGCTGAACCACTTTAACGAAATTGCCGGTGGCATTCTCGGGAGGAAGCAGGCTCAAGCGCGCACCGGTGGCGCTGGAGATGGAGTCGACGTGGCCCGTGAACGTCTCGCCGTACATGTCGACGTGCACCTCGGCTTTCTGGCCTCGACGCACGTGGGCCAGTTGCGTCTCCTTAAAGTTCGCGGTCACCCAAACATCTTTCAGCGGCACCAGAACAAATAGGGCCTGCCCCGGTTGAACAATTTCGCCGACTTCTACGGACTTGTGGGTGACGACGCCGTCCGTGGGCGCGGTAATCGTGGTGTAAGAGAGATCGAGCTGCGCCGCTTCCACGCTGGCCCGAGCTTGCGCCAGGGCGGCATCGGCCGACGCCGCGTCCGCCGAGCGGATATCCACCTGTTTACGGTTTGCCTCGGCTTCGTGAACGGCCGCTTCGCCCGCCTTCACCTGCGCGTCGGCGGCCAGCATCGCTGCGTGGGCAATCTCAGCCGACTGGCGCGCGCCGGCCAACTTCTGCTGCGCGGCTTCGAGCCCACTCAGCGCGTTCTTAGAGGCCGCGACGTAGGCGTCGAGCTCCTGGGCTGAAATCTCGGCCTTGGCGGCCAGGGGCTTCATTCGCTCCAGGTCGGCCTGCCCTTTGTCGTTATCGGCCTGGGCTTTCGCCACCTGGGCCTGGGCGAAAGCCAGATCCGTGGTGGAAGCCTGCTGATAGGCCAATTGCGCGCGCCGGTAGTTCGCCTGGGCGCTGACCAGTTGCGCGCTCGCGTCGTTGGTGCCGCTCAAGGTTGTTTCGTTGGTCCAAGGTACGCCCACGTTCGCGCCCCGCGCGTTGGCCTCAGCCGCCTGAAGCGCTGCCTTCGCCTGGTCCAGCCGCGCCTGGTAATCCCGCGGATCGATCCGCACCAGAACCTGTCCCTCTTTCACTGGCTCGTTGTCATGAATCAGCACCTCGGCGACCGTCCCCGGGATCCGAGGCGCCATGGCTACGATGTGCCCGTCCACCTGCGCATCGTCCGTCGACACCCGATCGCGGTAGTAGAAATAGAGCACCGTGCTGATCGCGGCGAGCAAAACTGCCGCAATCATCACGGCCCGGCGAACCTTGGGGTCCGCCATTCTGCCCGCGGGTTTCTCAGGCTCCAGGTCCTGCGGCACCCTAATAGAGTCTCGTTCGAGTTCAGCAACCTGAGTGTCCGTAGGCATCCTCACACCCTCCCTCTTACTTCGCGTAGAGATCTTCAATGTGACCGGTGGCCCGCGCCAAATCGGCCCGGGATTGGTTGTAGGAGTAGAGCGCGGAAATCTGGTTGTCATTGGCGCGCTCCAACGCATCCTGCGCTGTGACCACTTCGATGTTGTTGGCGACACCGGCTGCGAACCTGTCCCGCGCTTGGTTCACTTCTTCCTGGGCCAGCTTCACTCCCTCATTGGCCACGTCAACCTCGTGGCGCGCGGACTCGAGCTGGGCCATGGCGGTCTTCACCTCCAGCGCGATCTGGTTTCGCAGATCCTGGCGCTGCTGGTTGATCTTCTTCAGCTCAAGGTCGGCCTTCACCGTATCGGCATGGATCCGCCCGCTGGTAACGAGCGGCACGTCCACCGTGGCTGCGTAAGTGTAAGTCGGTATGGCGGTCGCGGCGGAAAGGCCCAAATACGCCCAGTTGCCGTTCACGCCCAGGGTCGGCAACCGCTCCTCGCCCGCCTGCTTGCGGGCGAGCTTCTCCTCGCGCTCCCGCTCTTCAAGAGCCAGCATTTCCGGGCGCTCCGCGTATGCCTGGTTCAACGTCGTATCGCCCTGAAATTCCGGTGTCTCAAAGAAACTCATTTGGTCCGTTAACTCGATCTCCTGACTGGGATCGACGTTCAGGAGGCGCACCAAACCAAACAGCGATGTCTTGAGCTGCGTCTGGGCTTCAATCAAGCGCTGCTGGTCATTTTGGAATTGCACCTGCGCCCTCAGTGTGTCCAGCCCGGTGCCCACGCCGTTCTTTTGCAAATCACTGGCTTGTTCAAACAGCGCCTTAGACAACTGAACCCGTGACTGAGCCGCTACCACACTCGCGGAGGCCTGCAAGCTCCCGAGGTACTGTGACACCACCAGCAGCACCGTCTGCTCCCTCACGTTTTGGGAGTCATGTCCGCTGGCCAGAACCTCATGCGAAGCCGACTGCCAGCGCCGGTAAGCTGTGAGGTCAAGCAGCGGAAAGGAAAAAATGGGCCCGGCCTGGAAGCTCTGGAACGGGCCGATATGCTGCGGTATCCCGGGAAAGGGCTTGCCAAAAAGGGCGTCAATGTTTTCGCGCTGCACTTGTTGGCCCAGCCTGAACGACGCCTGTGGCAACAATCCCGAGCGCGCAACGGTGCGGTTCTCTTTGCTCTCCGCAAAGTTCAACACCGCGATCTGCACTTGCGGATTCTCATGGAGCGCCATTTCCACTGCCTGCTTGAGGGCCAGCTTCAGCGGAGGCTTCTGCTGCCCTAACAAGTTGCTGAGGCTCAACGGGAACACGAGCGCTGTCAGCACAAGCCGTGAGGTGATCGTGTCATAGCTCATAGAGTTATCGGACTTATCGCCGGGCCTCAGCCGGCCCTTCGTTGCAGGGACTGAATATCCTCAACAATGCCCCTCGCCAGGCATGTGGCGCCGTGCAAGCTGGCCCCATCGCGGTGCATCTGGGCCAAAAGCTCCATTCCGCGATCGTCGACGTAGGTGACGGCGGTGAGGTCTACCCCTCCCGGATGGCCCCCTGAATCATCCATGGCCTGCTTCCAGCATTGCTCCAAGACGTCCACCCAACGACCGGCCAGCTTTCCCTCCAACTTGAGATCGAAGCGGTTGGGATTGTCGCTCTTGGTGACTCTCAGCATGCTCGGCTGCAACTCCGACGAACCTGGTGCACACTCACTTCCAGAGCACAACAGTACTGATGTGATATAAGTTATTTATAATAAGCTATTTAGATGACAGGCCGGAACAGCTTAGGTGCACAGCCGATGCTTCAGCGCCTTAATATCGTCACCGCGCCGAAATATCGGCATTAGATTGGCTATGAGCGGGCGGGATGCCTGCACAGATCAGCGAGAGAAGTGTGATCAAGAATGCCCGCCGCGGCGTTGCGGACATCAAGCATTACTTGGTAAAGCGCGCTATGCTTCCGGTCGTTTTTCACCAGCCGGCGCAAGCTCTCGGCGTCGCCGAGAGGCGCCAGTGGGCCATCGACCGTGCGGATGATCTCCCCCAGAAATATCTTGCCAGGCGGTCGCCGAAGGCGATAGCCGCCGTTGGCCCCCCGCAAGCTCTCCACCAGCCGCGCCGCTTTAAGATCCAGCAGGATCAGCTCGAGAAACTTTTCGGGGATTTCCTCCTGGACAGCTATTTCGTGGATCTTCGTGGTGCGCTCGGGATAGTTCCGCGCCAGCCGGATCATCGCTTCGAGAGCGTACAGTCCCTTGCTTGAGATTCGCATTTCTGAAGCCCTGGTATGCCTACTAACTTACTCGGTGTGATAGGGCGTCTGTCAAGGGCCACGCAGAAGCCCGTCGCTGGGTCAACATAGTATCATCGATCTCTCATCGATTGCGCGCGCGGCGATGGGGCCCGATGGGCCGTCCCCGGCAACACGTGTAGCCCTTCTTTTGCGTCGCGCGGACAGTTTCCGCCTTAAACCCGGCGCCGCTCCGCAGGATTGATTTTAACTTACACCTTATCAATAACCTGATTCCATTTCAACGGTCTCGCGACGCAAAAGGTTTGTTTCCTGCCGCATCTGAGTTGGGATCTTCCCCATCAATCAAGCGTTTGCTGATGCTAAATGACTTACTGATTTCATGGCGGATCGAGCTTGGGTTCGTTTTGGGTTCGGTCGCGGTAGGGACGCTGGTTACCCAACGCCCCCCGCACGGATCCGTACTTGAAGAATTACCTCATACGGCTCTTACCTCGGATGCGTAACGGCGAAACGCACGCTGGGGTAAGGATGGACGATGCGCGGGCG
>DATJYK010000401.1:0-10860 GCA_035578005.1 Terriglobia bacterium | reverse complement strand
GGTGCCGAACACAAACACTAAGGGTCATTCCGAGCCCTACTCGCTGGACGAAGCTTTTGCCACCCTTCACCAAGCATTTTCCCGGCCACCACGCCAGCCTTGGACGCAAAGCAACACCGCAGACGAAAATGAAGAAGACTTCGAAGACGAAGCTTCGGAGCGATTCGAGGTCACTGATTCCGGAGTGTTCCATATCCCTTCCCGTCGCCGCAAAAAGCGAACTCGCATTTGCTCCCGACTCGATGTTCTGAAGGTAACGCGGGACGATCGGGGCGAGGGTTGGGGAAGACTGCTGAGATGGCGGGACCGAGAGGAAAAGGAGCATATCTGGTCGATGCCGATGAGCTTGCTGGCGGGAAGCGGCGAGGAATACCGTGCACGGCTCCTCGACGGGGGCCTCGAAATCGAACCAGGAGGGAAAGCACGAGAACTGCTTACTACCTACATCCAGACTGCCGGCTGCCATGAGCAGGCTCGCTGTGTATCTAAGGTTGGCTGGCATGGAGATGTGTTCGTTCTACCCGACGCCACCATTGGGGCGTCAGCCGACGGAGACCAATTCATCTACCAGTCGCCGGTCGAGGCTGATCACTACTTCAATGTTTGCGGCTCCTGCGAGGACTGGGAGCGCGAGATCGGTTTGCTCTGCGCGGGAAACTCCAGACTGGCGTTCGCTGTTTGTCTGGCATTCGCCGCACCGCTGCTTTCACTGTCCGAAACTGAATCTGGCGGCTTTCACATCTGGGGACCATCCTCACTCGGGAAAAGCACCGCCCTCATGGTTGCCGGCTCTGTCTGCGGCGGAGGAGGCAGGAACGGCTATGTTGAATCGTGGCGGACCACAACCAACGCGCTTGAAGGATTCGCCGAGTTGCATAACGACTCTCTAGCGTGCCTAGACGAAATCTCGCAAGCCAACGCTCATGAGGCGGTGGAGTCCCTTTACATGCTGGCGAACGGTCAGGGTAAGGGTCGCATGACCAAAACGATTGCGATGCGGCGCCGACTATCCTGGACCATCTTGATTCTGTCATCGGGAGAGATAACGCTCAGAGAACACGCTGAAAGTGCCGGAAAACAGAGTCGAGCAGGCAGCGAAATTCGCTTAGCCAACATGCCGGCGGACGCCGGCGCCGGCATGGGCTTATTTGAGAACCTGCATTGTTTTCCCACAGCAGCAGCTTTCGCGGGCCATCTCAAGGAAGTTGTGAAGAAGTATTACGGCAGTCCGATTCGCGAGTTTTTGAGGCGAGTTGCCGAGGATCGCCCAGGAGTTGAATCCGCGATTCGAACCTTCATTACTCGGTTTCTCGGCGACAAGACCCTTTCCGGCAGCTCGGCGGAAGTCTTGAGGGTCGCACGCCGTTTTGCGCTTGCTGCGGCGGCGGGCGAGGTCGCAACGGGATTTGGCCTCACCGGATGGCGCGACGGCGAGGCAACAAAGGCCATCGACCGTTGTATGAAGGCGTGGCTTCGAGCCAGGGGAAGCATTGGTCCGAGCGACATTGACGCGGGCATGAGCCAAGTAGCGGCGTTCATCGAAGCCCACGGGGCGTCAAGGTTTCAGTCCGATGAAGCAACTGGAGGAGAAAAGGTGCTCAATCGGGCGGGATACCTACACCGCGACCGTGACGGCAAAGTGAAGCAGTACCTAATCTTGCCAGAGGTCTTTCGGCGCGAAGTCTGCGTAGGCTTTGACCATGAGATCATTGCGCGAGCACTCCTCAAACGCGGGTTACTGGACAGTAAGGAAAAGGGGCGACTGCAAAAGAAGCCGAGAATCGCCGAGCTGGGCACCACCGTTTGGGTCTATGCCATCAACGCGTCGATTCTCAGTGGTTTCAGCGGGGACAACGGGGACACCGGGGACGCCAGCCAGTCATCTTGCGGGCACGAAAGGAACAACGGCCAAAAGAAGCTGTCCCCGGAATTGTAGGGGAAGTGGGGACACCGGGGACAAATGTCCCCACTGTCCCCATTGCTCGCAACGCAGCGGGGACAGTGTTCGATTGCAGCAAATGCGCGGTTCTTCGGACGCCGCCTTCAAATGTCCCCAGTGTCCCCACATGCCAATAACATGCTGGCGACTCCACAAGGGTTCTCCGGTGGTGCTAAGCTGCCACGCGAGACAAACTTCGCTGCCGGGCCATCTCAGGAGGCATTCCAAAAGATGGCACGGCGGAGATTTCAAGACCCGATGCCCAAGAAGGAAGGTCGCTGGTGGTACATCCTGACTTGGCAGGACGAACTTCGAAGTGGAAAACGAACAAGGAAGCGGCGGCGCATCAAGCTCGCACCGGCGGCGATGCCGGAGCGGGAGGTCAGAAAGATCGCAGCAGAGACGCTGCGTCCCGTCAACCAGGGACTGATTACAGTCGGTTCCGCAACCACGTTTGAGGAATACACGGAGGCCGTTTACATCCCAACCATGTTGCCGTTGCTGGCGAAAAGCTCGCAGGAGCGTTACCGAGGCGTTATCAAGAACCATTTGAAGCCGAATTTCGGCGGAATGTGCCTTCGCGATATGACGCCTCTTCCGCTACAGCGGTACCTCTCCGGTCTGGCGGAGTCCGCTCTGGCCTTCGAATCGAGGGACAAGATTCGCGATGTGTTGTCCAGCATTCTCCGTTCAGCGGTCCAGTACGGATACTTGGTTACCAACCCCGTGGAAGGCTTGCGCCTGCCCCGCCCCAAGCGAGGCAAACTCTCCAAGCCTTACCTGCGGCCCGAGCAGTTTCGCGTTCTGCTCGACGCCGTCCCGGAGCCTTATGCCTCGATGGTCTACGTCGCAGTGTTCACCGGCTTGCGCATCAGTGAGCTGGTGGCTTTGCGATGGCGAAACGTGCATGAGGACTCCATCACGATTGACGAGCGCTGTTGCCGGGGCGATTGGGGAGCCCCCAAAAGCGAATCCAGCAACGCCACCATCGCGGTCAACTCCGCAGTCATCGACAGAATTCACGCACTGCGAAGCTTGACCGTGGTGGTAAGGGCGGGCAGCGGCACAAGGAAATACCGGGTTGTGAAAGCGGACGGCCCGGACGATCTTGTGTTCCAGTCACTCGTGAAGGGCGGGCCAATGCGAGACAACAACATCCTCACCAGGGTCATCAAGCCGGCCGCCCGAAAGGTCGGCTTGGACTTTGTGAACTGGCGGTGTTTGCGGCGCTCGCACGCCACTTGGCTGAAGCTGGTCGGGGCCGACGTGAAGGACGCCCAAGCCCAGATGCGGCATTCAAGGGCCAGCACGACAATGGACATCTATCAGCAGTTTGTTCCAGAGTCGCAGCGCCGAGCCGTGGACCGGCTCACGAGCTTGACGACATCCAACATGGTCAATTGAACCTATTCCAAAAGCAGCTGTTCCATTACTGTTCCAAAAAACGGGTGATTTTGATGCCTCAAAAGACGGATAAGATCAAGGCAATCAGACAGATAACCTCGAAGCGGCCCGGACCTGAAAAGGCTGGCGTCGGCGGTTCAACTCCGTCCCGCGGCACCAACAAACCAGGCGTTTTGACGCGCTCCGTTCTAAGTTCGCGGCGAATCGAATCCATCACCTGAAATCTCCTCCGAACTGATATAATGCCCCCTCAACTTCTCAGCACGAACTCTCACCCCATGAGCGCAGTCACTGAAAGATCGCTGCCCCACAATCTGGACGCAGAGCGGGCGTTTCTAGGTTCCATATTGCTCGACAACGACGCCCTCAATGTGGTCTCCGGTACGGTCAGTGCCAATGACTTGTTCGCCGAATCGCACCGTCTGATTTTTCAGAAGATCATAAGCCTCTTCGAGAAAAGCCAGACTGTGGACGTGGTCTCGCTAGCCGAGGAGCTTACGAAAGCGGGGGTGTTGGAAAAGGCCGGCGGCGTGGCGTATCTCGCGGCCTTAAGCGACGGAGTTCCCGTCGGTGACTACTCGTTCGTGGGGAATTACGCCCGCATCATCAAAGAAAAGTCGATACTGCGCCGCCTGATCAACGCGTCAAGCAACGTTATTAGCCGGGCGCTAGAGGCCTCGGAGGACGCAGAGGTCCTCATCGACGACGCCCAGAAACAGATCTTCGAGATCGCCAGCGAAAAGACTCAGTCCGGCTTTTTCGGCGTCAAGGAGATTGTGAAGTCGAGCTTCGGGACCATTGACGTGCTCTTCGACCGCGGGCAGCGCGTAACCGGCGTAGAGACGGGCTTCACCGACCTCGACAGCAAGACTTCGGGTCTGCAGCCGGGCGAGCTCATCGTGGTCGCCGCTCGTCCTTCGATGGGCAAGACGGCCCTGGCCATGAATATCGCAGCCTACGCGGCTACCCACGGCAAAGTGGTGGGCATGTTCTCGCTTGAAATGAGCAAGGAATCGTTGCTGATCCGCCTGCTGTGTTCCGAGGCGCGCGTCGATAGCCACAAGCTACGCACTGGTTTTTCCAGCCGCGAAGACTGGGGCAAGATGTCGAATGCACTCGGCCGCCTGGCAGAGGCGCCGCTCTTTATCGAAGACACGCCTTCATTGAGCGTGCTGCAGATGCGCGGCAAGGCGCGCCAGCTCAAAAGCGAGCGCGGCCTGGATCTGCTAGTGATCGATTATCTGCAGCTCGCCACCGGGCATGGGCGGTTTGAGAACCGCACCCAGGAAGTGAGCTACATTTCGCGCGGTCTGAAAGCCATCGCCAAAGAGCTTCACATTCCCGTGGTGGCGCTCTCGCAATTGAGCCGCGCACCCGAGCAGCACGGCGGGGGCGAACCTCAACTGCACCATTTGCGCGAATCCGGCTCCATCGAGCAGGACGCCGACGTGGTGATTTTTATCCACCGCGAGAAGCGCGAGGTTTCCGAAGGCGAAGAGTTCGACCCCGGCGCCGGGTTCGAGGCCAAGCTCATCATCGGCAAGCAGCGCAACGGACCCACCGGCAATGTGAACGTGGTGTTTCAGCGGCGCTTCGTGCGCTTTGAGAATGGCCCGTTGGAGGGTGAGCCGGAGGGCCAGGGGTACTGAGGCGACGGATCGCTTCAAGCCGTTCGTCGTTCGTAGTTCGTTGCTCGCGGAAAGGCGCGCCTACGGTGATCAACGAACGACGATCCACGAACCACGAGCCGTTCGGCTTGAAGAGGCAGTCAGTTGGATCCCACGTTAACTTCCACCAAATTGTTGCGTCCCACTTGGGCTGAGATATCGTTGCCGGCTCTCCGCCGCAACTTCCAGCGCGTTCGCGCGCTCGCTGGCAAACGCAAGGTGATGGCGGTGATTAAGGCGGATGCCTACGGCCACGGCGCCGCATCCGTGGCTAAGTGCCTGGCCCAGTGCGGCGTGGACTGGTTCGGCGTAGCCACGGTCGAGGAAGCGGCGGAACTGCGGCAGGCCGGCATCGAACAGCCCATTCTGCTCCTGGGCGGGCTTTACATGAGTGATCCGGCCGACCTGGTGGAATATCGCCTCACGCCAAGTATCTCATCCACAGCCCGTCTTGATACGTACGCCGAATGCGCGCGGCGTGCGGGCCGGCCGATCGAGTTTCACCTCAAGGTGGATACGGGCCTCGGGCGCCTGGGCGTGCCGCACGGGCGCTTGCAGCTTTTCCTCGACCGCTACGAGCAACTGGAGGGTCTCGAACTCAAGGGAATCTTCACCCACTTGGCTTCAGCCGAAGACCTCGTGGCCACCCAGACCGATGAGCAACTCGAGCGCTTCCGAGCCGCGCTCAAGGAGTTGCCTTGGCACAAACTCCGCACGGAATGGACCCACATTTCGAACAGCGCGGCGCTGCTGGTGCGGAACGATTTTCCCGAGAACCTGGTGCGCATCGGCGCCCTCTTGTACGGATATTGCGTGCCCCTTGTCCTGCCTCCGGGCGTGCCCGCACGTCACCGCGACCGGGAAAGCGCGGATCAGCCGGGTGGCCGCGGTCCGGCCGGAGCGGCGCTCGCAAGGCTGGCCGAGTTCGAACCTATTCTTACGTTCAAGTCCCAGGTCGTCTACTTGAAAGACGTGCCCAGCAACACGCCTCTCGGCTACGGGGCGGCCTATCACACCCGGCGGCCCTCGCGAATCGCTACTGTGCCGGTAGGCTACGCCGATGGACTCAGCCGCCAGCTTTCAGGCCGCGGCCGCGCGATCGTCAACGATGAGTATGCCCGCATCGTCGGCAACATCAGCATGGACTTGACCCTTCTCGACGTCAGCGACATTCCGGGCGTCGAGGTCGGCGACGAAGTGATCCTCATTGGCCAGTCCGAGCACTGCCGCATCACCGCTTACGAAATCGCCGCTGATCTGGGCACGGTGCCGTACGAAGTGCTGTGCTCGATCGGGAAACGGGTGCCGAGAATTTATGTCGATGACGACGCGCAATGACCAGTGGCTCGCACGCCATCAGTGCGCCGTCGCCGAATATTCTGCGACACCGCGCCACACGGTATCGGTGTGCAGCGGCTCAATCATATGGCGCAGGCTTCGCAGAGCGCGAATCAGGCAGCCGATTTCGGAGCGCGTACCGATCCCGATTCTGAAATAAGAATGAAGTTGCGGATCGCGGCCCCAGTGGCGCACCAGAATACCGTCCTTGGCTAGGCGCCTCGCAATCTGCGGCGCTTTCGGGCCGAAGCAGGCAAAGACAAAGTTGGCCGCGCTTGAGGAATAAGGAACTCCAAGCGAGTTCAGACAATGGCAGAGCCGGTCGCGATTCTCACGAACTTCCCGCACGTGCCGTTCGACTTCCTCCGGATGGCGGATGGCTTCCAAGGCCGCCGCGACTGCCATGGAATTCACCGGAAAAACGGCGTGCGCACGCCTCATCCAGCCCGTGAGCTCCCGGCGCGCGAGGAGTACGCCGAGTCGCAGTCCGGCAAGGCCGTAGGCCTTCGAAAACGTGCGCGCAACCACGAGGTTCGGAAACCGCCGAATCCAGGTAAGCACGGTGTGGTCCGAGTAATCGAAGTAGGCCTCGTCCACTAGCACCAGCGTGGCGGGCGCAGCGCGCAGGATGGCTCTGAGATCGTCCTGCGGCATCATGGTTCCGGTCGGATTGTTCGGATTCGCCAGCGCTAACCAACGCGGGCGCCATTGACGCAACGCGCGCAAGACATCGTGAAGTGGCAGGCGCAAATGCTCATCGTGATGCACCACAGCGGTCTTCCCGCCCGCGACGGTTTGGAAGAACCGGTACATGGTGAAAGTGAGCGCCGGAACCAGCAGGGTGTCACCCGGATCAACGAAGGTGTCGCAGATCAGCTTGATGGCGTCGTCAATTCCGTTTGTCAGCAGAAGCTCGTCGGCTGAAACCTTGAAGTGCCGGGCGAGTTCGGCGCAAGCAGTACCATATTCGGGGTAAGTACCGAGCTGGCGTCCGATGACGGCGCGGCGCACGCTCCGAACCACGCTGCGAGCGGCTCCGCGAGTATTCTCGTTCATGTCCAAACGGATCTTGCCGCCGCGCCCGGAAGGCGGACGCTCCTCTCGAAGCGTCAGGATGGCTTTTCGAGGTTTGATGGTGGTCATAGCGCCTTAGCCGCGGCCGCGCGTGGCAGCATCCAGAAAACTGAAAATGTAGTAGAGTGCAAGACTGTATCGCGGAAGTGCATGCGGGCTGGTGTTCGCCCAGGACTTCAAATCCTGTGGGTCTGCCTTAGGTGGACCGGTCGGTTCGATTCCGACACACTTCCGCCAAAGTGCGGATTCCCTCGCCAGCCGTTGGCAGCGCGCAGGGCGAGGGCGCTTTGAATGCCAACAGCCCGCCGCCGGTGAGCGTCTTTCAGCACAATTCAGCCTCGAGCTCCTTTTTCCTGTGCTTGGGAGGCTTGCGTTTCTTGGGGAGCTGCACCTGCTCCGCTGGCGGCGCGCCCACCTTGAGCCGCGCCAATCGCTTTACTTCCTTGTCAGCGCGAAACGGTTTCGGCTTGGGCAGCTTGCGCATCGATGCAGCGGAGGTTCGACCGCTGGGTGAAGGAGACTCCGGCAGTTGTGACCCGTCCCGGGTCTTAGTTCTTGGAATGTCACCCTGGCTTGAACTCGGGCACGCGCTCGCCGGGCAGGAACAGGTCACCCGGATTGAGGGATAAGGATTCCGCCAGCCACTTTTGGGTCTCAATCAGATCTTGCTTGGAGAAACCATCGCCGGCGAGCTTGACGGTACCATCCCGTGCGACGAGAAAGAGCGTAGGAGTGTAGCCTATACCATAATCGTTCGACACCGAGTAAGGCTTAGCGTCGATGAGGATCGGGAAGCTCACGCCATAATCGGAGGCGAAACGCCGGCTGGCCGCTTCGTCGTCCTGCGAAATGCCCCACACCGCCGCGCCGTCCGCGGCGAACTGGCGGTGAAGGCGTTCGATAAACGGAAAGGCGTACTGGCAGGTGGGACAGCCCACTTTGAAAAACGCCAGCAAGACGGGTCCTTGGGTGAGGGCTTCGGCGAGCGAATGGGTGTGGCCTGTCGTGTCCGCAAGGCTCACGGAAGGCGCCTGCTCACCGGTTCTTATGGTTGTCTTCGTGCCCATGGCTTGCGTCCTGCGCACAGGCAAGAGTGCCTGTGACACCGCCTCACTCCCATTCTAGCAAACAACGCCTTTGGCGCCCCGCAGCCGGAGGTCAAGACGTTTCACTCACCTGAATCACCGCCTGTACGTTCGTATAGTGTGGAATGTCGGCCATGAGTGCCGGACCGTGTTCCTCGAGCGCGGCCTGCATGATCTCAACAGACTCAAAGAGCAAATGTGCGATCACCGCATACGGCGTAGGCAAATTTTGTCCCGTCACCGCCTGATCGAGCGAGAATTCCTTCAATCTCGAGCCGATTAATCGCCGCATCATCGGGATGTGTGTGTCCCGGTAGTACGCCATGTCGAACTTCAGATCGTCCGTTTTCGGGTACATCACGCTGAGTCTGATCATCGTCGTGGAAAAACAAACTGAACCGGTGCCCTTGCGTACGCCCTTTCGAAAACCATTCTAGCAAACAACGTCCAAATCATTCAGACGGCTATGACTTGACGGCGTGCATGAGCTGGCGAGCGGCAATAAGAATAGGGTCCCACACGCTCGAAAACGGCGGTGCGTAGCTAAGGTCAAGTTGATACACCTGCTCGGCCGTCAAGCGCGAGTGGAGCGCGGTGGCCAGCACGTCGATGCGCTTGGCGACGCCTTCGGGCCCCACCATCTGTGCGCCCAACAAGCGGCCGCTCGCCCGGTCGCCGATGAGCTTCACGAGGATGTCCTGCCCGCCGAGATATCGCGCCCGCGCCGGGGCTTGGACCAGAGCCTCAGCGGCGCGGAAGCCCGCCTCGCGCGCTTCTTCGGAACCGAGGCCGGTGCGCGCTACTTCCAGTCCGAAGACCTTCACCACCGCCGTGCCGACAATGCCGGGAAAGCGCTCGCGGCCGCCGGCCGCATTCTCGCCCGCCACGCGGCCTTGCTTGTTGGCGGTGGTGCCCAAGGGGACATAAGTTCGCTGGCCGCTCACCAGGTTGAGCGTGTCAACGCAATCGCCGGCTGCGTAAACCGCGGCTGCGCTGGTTTCCTGATAATCGTTGACGGAGACGGCGCCTCCCGCACCAAGCTGGATTCCCGCTGCTTGCATAAGTTTCGTCCGGGGCCGCACTCCGGTGGCCAGCACCACACAGTCAGCTTCGAAGCTTGCCTTTTCCGAATGCACGCGGCGCACAATGCCTTGGGCGTCACCGGCGAGCGCGGCCACGGACGCTTGCGTGCGCACTTCCACTCCGTTCCGGGTCAGTTCGCGCTCGGTGACTTGCACGATTTCCTGGTCCACGGCTTCAAAGAGGCGCGGGGAGCGCTCCAGCAGCGTGACGGCGCGGCTTTCCGTCTTCAGCGCTTCCGCCATCTCGAGTCCGATGTAGCCTCCACCAACGATTACGGCCTTCGATACCGAAGCGGCGCTGAGGTGCTGCTTGAGGGCGACGGCCGATTGAAGATCGTTCACGTGAAAAACGCCCCTGAGCTCCGTGCCGGGAATCTCCGGCCAGGCGGGCTCGGCACCGGTAGCCAAAACGAGACGATCGAAGTAGACTTCTTCCGGAGTGCCGCCACCTGGAGCAAGAACCGAGACGCGCCGGCGGCTGGTGGAAATTTCCAACACTTCGTGGTGGGTGAAAACGTCAATCTCGCGCTCCGTATGGAAGAACTCGGGTGAGTGGACGCGCAGGGTATCGGCATCAGGCACGAGACCGCCCACGAAGTAGGGCAGGCCGCACGCCGAATAAGAGACGTCGGGTCCCTTTTCGTACACCCGGATTTCCATCTCGTGATTCCGGCGGCGCGCCTGGCTGGCCGCGCTCAGGCCCGCGGCGTTGCCTCCCACCACGATGAGCCGTTCACGCGACATAGGGCCGCCTACACTCGAATTCGCGGACCGGCGGGGCTTGAAGCCGCCGCCCTCTCGGGTGCTGCCGACAAGCGCGGACTAGCGGGAGCATCGCGTTTATGGAAGTTTTTTGGGCTAAACCCTTGCACATCAACAACCTATTGGCTTTTAGCGGATAAGACATTTAGAATCAATAACCTCTTGGGTTAGTTATAAATCGTGTTGATAACAAAGGAGTCTTAGGCTTCGATCGTGTAAGATGATGACCACCAGGCCGCCGTCACGTACGCCTGACTTCTGGCGAAGTCTTCGACCTCAAACCAACAAGGCCACGCCCAACCACGGCGCGAAGCTCGGGTTCGTTTCTTGAGTTTGTTGGGTTCGTTTTCGGAATTTGCACGTTTTCTCCCCGAAAGTCAGGTTCGGTCGCGGTAGGGACGCTGGTTACCCAACGCCCCCCGCACGGATCCGTACTTGAAGAATTACCTCATACGGCTCTTACCTCGGATGCGTAACGGCGAAACGCACGCTGGGGTAAGGATGGACGA
>DATJYK010000400.1:0-5507 GCA_035578005.1 Terriglobia bacterium | reverse complement strand
TCGTCCATCCTTACCCCAGCGTGCGTTTCGCCGTTACGCATCCGAGGTAAGAGCCGTATGAGGTAATTCTTCAAGTACGGATCCGTGCGGGGGGCGTTGGGTAACCAGCGTCCCTACCGCGACCGAACCTGATTTTCGGGGCAAAAAACGTGCAAAATCAGGAAACGAACCCAAGGAACCCAAGAAACGAACCCGAGCTTCGCCCGGTGGTTGGGGCTCGTTGGTTTGGGGCCGAAGACTTCGCTCGAGCTTTCCAGCCCGGCTCTGTGGCGGTAGTGGTCTGGCTGGCGATCATATCTAAACGTGGGTGCCAGGAGGCACGCGTGATGAGGGGTGAAACGGCTAAGGGGCGGCTAAAGGGAGGGTCAGTTCAGATAGGCCCGCCCTACTTTCAACCTTTAACTTTCAACTGTTTGACTGCTTTTAACGAGAGACTCTATGCGCATGCTGATCGTCGAGGATGACGAAGCCTTGTCGGGTTTTCTGCGCAAGAGCTTTGAGGCCGCCAGTTATGAGACTGACGTGGCGGCTGACGGCGAGCGCGCGCGCGAGATGGTCGGGCAGCAGGACTACGGCATTGTCATCCTCGATTTAGGTTTACCCACGGGGGACGGCCTTGAGATTCTGCAGCAGATCCGGGCGCGGAACGCCACCCTGCCCGTGGTGGCGCTGACGGCGCGCAAGGAAATCGAGGAGCGGGTGAAGACGCTCGATCTCGGGGCAGACGATTATGTCCTGAAGCCCTTTGCATTTGCCGAGCTTGCAGCTCGCGTCCGCGCGCTGCTGCGGCGCGCCCATCCGCCTACGGGCCAGGTACTGCGCGTGGAAGACCTGGAGTTAAACCGGATCGAACGGCGCGTGACCCGGGCCGGAAAGGATATCGATCTGACGCCGAAAGAGATCGCCCTGCTGGAATACCTGATGCAAAATGAAGGCCGCAGTGTGACGCGCGCCATGATCATCGAGAACGTGTGGAAGATGCACACCGACACGGTCACCAACGTGATCGATGTTTATATCAACTACCTCCGTAAGAAGATTGATGAAGGGCACGAAACGAAACTCATCCACACGGTACGAGGCTCAGGATACCGGATCGGGCTGAAAGCTGATGGCGCAGCAGGACGGTAGGCGGCAGCGGGAAGTGAAGCTTGACTTTACAAGTCTCGGTTTGAAAACCCGACCCAGCACCCGAAAACTATCTTGTCCATCGGACAAATATGTCCGATACTAAATTGTGAAAGGTTCCGAATTTCTTCGCAAGATTCAGAACATTGGCCGCAAGGCCGGGATGAAAGTCGAGTTTGTGCCTCATCGCGGTAAGGGTAGCCACGGAACACTCTACTTTGGGGACAAACGGACCATAGTCCGCAATCCGAAGGATGAACTCAAAACGGGAACATTGCACGCAATGCTCAAGCAACTCGGGATCGATCCGAAGGACTTCTGAGATTCCTTTACTTAGGAGAAGTTAGGAGAAGGGCCATGCGCAGCTATCAATATCCTGCCGATTTCACCGCTGCAGAGGAGGGCGGGTTTGTGGTGACATTCCCGGATGTTCCTGAAGCGATCACGCAAGGAGAGACAGCGGAAGGGTGCATCGAAGAAGCCCGTGATGCCCTCGAAGAAGCGATCATCGGCCGCATCAACATCGGTGAAGAAATTCCTGAGCCGTCATCCGCTCGAAAGGGGCAGTATTTAATCCCCGTTCCCGCGCAGACTGCCTTCAAGGCCGCCCTTTATGAAGAGATCAGAAATCAGGGTATAAACAAGGTTGAGTTAGCCGCCCGGATCGGAATCGACGAAAAAGAAGTCAGGCGGCTACTCGATCCTCATCATCCCTCCAAGCTGCCGCGGATCGCCGAAATCCTGGAGCGTGCCGGAAAGCGCATCATCGTGGGGGTTGAGGACGAAAAAGATTTGGCCGCGCACACCTGAGACAATGCAAGGCAGGAGGGGGCGATATCTCACCTGCTGCTACCAAGGAACTAGTGAACACACTTGTTGCCAGCCCGAACTCTGACTTCCGGCGTCACATGGCGGAGGCCCTACAGGCTTCCAGTTGGCCAGTTGAAGAGGCGGTGGGCGGGGCCGAGGCTCTGGCCAAGTTAGAGCAGAATGACTGCCACGTTCTTTTGCTGGATCAGTCGCTGCCGGATCTGGACGTCACAGAGATCGTCGGCCTGGTTCGCGAGCAATACCCGGACTTGGCGGTTTACGTGGTTGACCCGGCGAGTCCCGTGCCCTTGATCAGCGAAGAGCCCGAGGGCCGCTCGCATCGCGCGGCCATCCTGAGCTTGCTGAAGAGCCTTCAGCCGGCGAATGTCGTGCCTGCCGGTGTGGTCCGCTCGCAACCCTCGCCGCCGGCCCGACCGGGAACGCCGTCTCCCACAGCACCCGAACCGGCCCCAGCCAGTGTGCCAGTTCAAGCCGCGGTACCGATGCCTGCATACAGACCGGTGCCGGCACCCGCGCCCGCAGCCACCTCAGTGCCTGTGTCCGTGCCCGCACCAGCGCAGGTAGTGAAAGAGAAGGAAGCGGAGCCTCTGCCCGGGATGATCGGCTCAAGTCCGGCCATGCAGGAGGTTTACCGTCTGGTTCGGCTGGTGTCGCCCCGAAACACCACTGTTCTGATTACCGGAGACACCGGGACCGGTAAGGAGCTGGTGGCACGCGCGATTCACCTGGTGAGTCCTCGGATGCGGCAGCCGTTTATCACCGTGAACTGCGCAGCCATTCCCGAAGCCCTGCTTGAGTCCGAATTATTCGGATACGCCCGCGGAGCTTTCACCGGCGCTTTTCAATCCAAGGTGGGCCGCATCCATTCCGCTCATGGTGGCACCCTTTTTCTGGACGAAGTCGGCGACCTTCCATTGAGCATGCAGGCCAAGCTGCTGCGGTTTCTGCAAGAGGGCGAAGTGCAACGGCTGGGCAGCTCAGACGTGGTTCGAGTGGACGTACGGGTGATTGCCGCCACCAATGCGGATCTTACGGATCGGGTGCGGGACAAGACCTTTCGGGAGGATCTTTACTATCGTCTCTCCGTTTTCCCCATCGAGCTTCAAACGCTGCGCGAGCGGGCGGATGACATCATCTTGCTGAGCATGCATTTCCTAAGGGGCTTTTGCCAGGAAGCCAGCGTGCCGGAAAAAAGAATTTCGCCAGCCGCACAGGAAGTTCTGAAGCAGCATCCCTGGCCGGGCAATATTCGGGAGCTGCGGCACGTGATCGAGCGGGCCTTTATTCTGTCCGAGCAGGGCCGCGAGATTCTTCCTGAACACATTACACTGCGGAAGCGCCCGAGGCCCGGATGAACGGGCACGCACCCCGTCGAAGGCCTGTCCGGCGCGCATGTCCCCGTCTGGGCCCATTGACCGGGTCGAGGGGCGCATTGACAAATGTAGCTTCATAGAGCTACATTGAGGCCATGAAATCCGTGGGCCTTCGGGAGTTGAAGAACCGCCTCAGCGAGTACGTTCGCGAAGTGCGCTCGGGCGAGGTGGTGTGGGTGACGGATCGCGGTCAAGTCGTCGCGGAGCTTATTCCGCCCAGCCCCACGAACGGTGAGCCCAGCATTCCGTCGGGGCTGGTGGCGCTGGCGAAAAGCGGAGCGCTGACACTGGGCTCCTCGAACGAGGCGGAGGCGTATCCCAAGCTGCCGCGCCTTCTCAAGCGACATCGGGCCGCCGAACTCCTCGCTGAGGAGCGTGGCGACCGGTGAACCTTTATGCGGAGTCGAGCGCTGTACTGGCGTGGTTACTCGGGGAGGATGCCGGCCTCGCCGTGCGAGAGGTGTTGCGGCGCGCCGAGTTGGTGGTGCGGTGTGGTAAAATGTCACAATCACATTCCGAAGGAGTTCACCCGTATGAGCAGTTACGACGATGTACGCCGGGAGGCAAATAGGGTCCGGACAACTATGAACGTACTCGGGTTGAAGCGGCCAGGGTTGAATCGGCTAGGGTTGAATCGGCTAGGGTTCAGTCTGAACAGATAAGAGAAGCACAGAGAGAAAGCGACCGCGAAGACCAGCGGACAGCTAGGAGACAAACTTACTACTCCCCTTCTATCTCGGGCGGCTCAAACTACCCGCCTCCCGGGTATAAACCACCTCAGCCCTTTCTGGTACCCGACTCTGAATCAAATATCGGCACTAAGATAGCAATCAGCATGGTAGCTGTGGGAGTCGGCGTCAGTATGATAGCGGCGATATTCGGTTCCAAGAATTCGAGGTAAAGGACACAATGAGCTGGGAAGTCCGCCTTAGCAGTAACCCAGGAGGCAAGACGATAGCATTCCATCCCAAACGGCTTCGTGAGGCTGGCGTTCGTGTTGATGGAGATCATGTCATCGTGATGTGGACTGGTGGCCAGCTTGTCTTGCGGCTAAGCGAGCTACCATCTGGCTGGCAGGGAGTCAACGACGGTTCGGGCGATTTATTACCCATCAAGGTGAAACGTTCGGGTTTGGCCAGCGTGTTCGGCGTAAAGGCCATCGACGTCAAATTTACTTAGCCAAACGCGTAGCGAGTCGTTTCGCCTCGGTTTTGACAATTTTTCAAAGCGCGGGGACAATTCTGCAACCCTACCGGGTCAGGCGGTTTACAGTGTCCCTCGTATTTGCTGTCAGCCGATTCAGCGGCTCGCTTTCCGTTTCCTCTTTTGACGCCGCAGCGGGCGCCGCTCCCCATTAAAGCAGAATTCAATTGAAGTGAAGTTTCTCAACATCAGCAACGTGGTCGAGTTGGTGGCTGCTGTCCTAGACATCATTGCGTTCATAGTGTTGCTCTTGCGTCTGGCTCACCTGTTGCCACGAGAGAAGAAAGACCAGCCTACGTCTGATGGAATTGTTTTGCCAGCTCTCGGCTGCGGTGGCTGTTTCTTTGGTTTCGTGCTCACCGTTTTTGGGGCTTTCGTTGGAATCGGCGGCCTGATTTACCATTTCAGAGCCGAAATAAAGCGGCTGTGGGAACTACTGACGGCAGGAGCTTAAATGGATAAGCATTCCATAACGACGACTGAGCTAATCAACCTCGTTGCAGCCGTGATCACAATCATCACTGCCTTTGGCCCAAGAAATCTACGTAGGGCCATCATTTGCTTGGCGGGCATCTTTGGAGGAATATCGGCAGGGCTGATCTTTCTGATGATGTTCTTTCAAAGTGCGATGAGTGTGGTTGGTCACTAAAAAAGGTCGCTGAGATCGTCGTGATTGTTGGAACAGAACTGGCAATTCTGTTTCATCGGGCGTTGCGCAAAGGACCCATTTCGAGACAAACCTAGGGGTGGCACGCAAGCCCTACGAGTTACGCTTCAACTGCGCCCGCAAGCCCCGAGGGTGATAGTACTCACACTTCGCTTCTACCGTCCTGCGTCACGCCCACGCCACGCGTGCTCATTCCCAAGGATTGATAACCGGCACCTGCCAGACCGTAAAATCCCTGACATTGCGAGTCACCACGGTGAGTTCGTAAATGATCGCCGTGGCGGCCATCAACCCATCGATGATGG
>DATJYK010000399.1:0-25049 GCA_035578005.1 Terriglobia bacterium | reverse complement strand
CCCGCGCATCGTCCATCCTTACCCCAGCGTGCGTTTCGCCGTTACGCATCCGAGGTAAGAGCCGTATGAGGTAATTCTTCAAGTACGGATCCGTGCGGGGGGCGTTGGGTAACCAGCGTCCCTACCGCGACCGAACCCAAGCACGGCGCGTCGTGAATGGCACAAGTCCCATAGAATCAGCAGATCATTTACGAGTCCTTAAGAAACGAACCTAGCTCGCCCCGAAACCAGTCTATCCGGCGCTGGGAGTACAGGCACGGCTCCGTCACTCCCGCGGAAGCAGGTATCCAGTATCCAGTGGCCTTCACACAGATTGTGCCGGGGCAGCGGGCTCTTTTGACTTTTCGGCAGCCTCCCCGCAGAATGAAACTTACGTTAGCAACCACAGGCGGTTATCAGGTCTAATGGCGAATCGAATTCATCCGCAGGACGTTATGAAGTCGCTGGCTGCCGTCCGTGAGATCGGCTCAGGCCGTGACATCGTCGCGCTCGGGTGCGTCAAGGGCGTTGAAGTGGGCGAGGGCAGGATATCCGTGGCGCTCGAATTGCCACCGGCCGCAGCCGCCAGTACACCGGAGGGCGAGCGCTTGTTGCGAGCGGTACACACAGCGGTGGAAGCGCTGGGCGGAGGCCAGGTGGAGATCCACGTAGCGCGTCCCGCGCCGGCCTCGGCCGGCGATGGCAACCCGGCCGGCGCCCACCAGCACAGCCACGGGCCAGGGCCCGCCGCGGCGCATGGGCAGCGCCCTGGAGAGGCTGGAAACGTCCCGCCACAGCCCAAGCTGGCGCCCGGCGTGAAGACTACGATCGCGGTGGCAAGCGGTAAGGGCGGTGTGGGCAAGTCTACAGTGGCAGCCAACCTGGCTGTGGCGCTTCGGCGCGCTGGGCATCGTGTAGGCCTGATGGATACGGACGTTTACGGCCCGAGCGTGCCCACCTTGGTAGGCGCCCGCACGGAGCCTGCTGTGGTGCAGGGCAAGATCGAGCCGCCGCTCGAGCACGGGGTGAAGATCATCTCCATGGGCTACTTCCTGCCCAAGGATGACGCTGTCATCTGGCGGGGCCCGATGCTGCACAAGACGGTGCAGCAGTTCCTGGGCGACGTGCGTTGGGGCGAGCTGGACTACCTGGTGATCGATCTGCCCCCCGGCACGGGTGACATTCAATTGAGCCTCTGCCAGACGGCAGCGCTCACCGGCGCCGTGATTGTCTCCACCCCGCAGGACCTGGCGCTGACCGTGGCCTCCAAGGCCATCGCCATGTTTAAGAAGCTCAATGTGCCCATTCTCGGAATTGTGGAGAACATGAGCTACTACCTCTGCCCCCATTGCGGCCAACGGGAGGATATTTTTGGCCACGGCGGCGCTAGGGAGGCAGCTAATAAACTAGGCTACGCCTTCCTGGGCGAAATTCCGTTGGATACGCGCATTCGCGCACAAAGCGATCGCGGCCAGCCGGTGGCCCTCGACGATGGCACTCCCAACGGCAGAGCGTTTCAGGAACTAGCCGCTGCAGTGGAAGCCGAATTGGCGCGGCTGGGAGTGGCCGAAGAGATTGTGATTGAGTAGCTGCAGGTCTCAGGTGTCAGGTTTCAGGTGTTAGGGATTGGGCGTTAGAGATTAGGTTTCAGGTGCCGGGTGTCAGCCTACCCTCGGACCTCGCACCTAACACCTAGCACCTGGCACCTGACACCTCCACCATGCCGACCCCCAGGAAGATAAAACTCGCAGGCGAGAACAACAGCGTGGCGGTCGAATGGTCCGATGGCCACCGGAGCCTCTATCCTTACACCTACCTGCGCGAGAAGTGCCCGTGCGCAACCTGCACGGATGCGCACGGCACGGGCGAGCGTCCCACCGCGCGGCCTGCCGTGCAATCGAGCGTGCTGCCGATTTACGAAAAGCCGCTGAAGCCTGAGAAGGCTGAAGTGGTGGGCCGCTATGCGGTGGGTATCACCTGGAGTGACGGCCACTCGACGGGAATTTACAGCTTCGATTACTTGCGAGGATTGTGTCTGTGTGGAAAGTGCCAAACGCGGGAGTCGAGAGTAGGGAATCGGGGGTAGGGAGCACTAGTGAGCTTTTGACTGTCAACTGTGGACTGTCAACTGTCAACTGTCGACGACCGTGACTTCGGTTTGGACGATTTTCGTGAAGGACCTGCGCGTGGAATGGCGCAGCCGCGAGACCGCAGTTTCCATGGTGGTCTTCGGCATCTTGGTGATATTTCTCTTCAATTTTTCGTTTAACACTGGCCGCGAGGAAACGCTTCGGATGCTGCCGGGCCTGCTCTGGATCGCCTTTGCTTTCGCGGGCGTGCTCGGGTTCAACCGTTCATTCGCGGCCGAACGCGAGAATGGGTGTCTCGAAGCCGTCACGCTGGCACCGATTGATCCCGGCGCGATCTTCGCAGGCAAACTGTTGGCCAACCTCGTGTTTCTTGGCGTTGCAGAAGCTGTCATGGTTTTTGTGGCGGCTCTTTGGTATAACTTTTCTTTCGTTCCCGCGCTGGGCTCCTTCGCGGCCATCGTCTTTTTGGGCACTCTCGGCTACGCCGCTCTGGGCACGATCTTCGGCGCGGTAGCGGCCAACACCCGCATGCGCGAAGTGATGCTCCCTGTTTTGCAGTTCCCTGTGGCATTCTGGATTCTGGTGCTGGCGAGTGATGCCAGCTCCGATGCCCTACGTGGCGCCGAATGGCCGGTGGTGCGAGGCGGCATCGAACGCGTTGCCGGAGTGAGCTTGGTTTTCACCGTGGCCTCCTTTCTGCTCTTTGAGTATGTGCTCGAAGAATAGTCGGGTGTCCATGGTCATTGGTCCGTTGTCCGTTGATCACAGTTTGCGCTTTGTTCGTTGTTCGTAGTACGTAGTTCGTTGAAGCTCCATCGGACAATGGGCAACGAACCACGAACTACGAACCACGTGCCGCTAGTTTCGAGCAACGGACAACGGACCACTGACGACGGACCACTGACAACGGACCAAGGACTAAGAATCAATGGCCAAGAAGTTCCCAATTAGCGCGCATCTTGGGATTACGTTGGTTTGGCTTGTAGTCTCGCTCTACATGATTTTTCTCTACGCGCCACAGGAACTCACCATGGGTGAGGTTCAGCGCATCTTCTACATTCATTTTTCTCTAGCGATGACGGCGCTGTTCGCCTACTTCTTCGTTTTCATCGGCAGCGTCGGATTTCTATGGAAACGGTCAAAAGCGGCGGATGACTTCGCGTTTGCTTGCGCTGAGGTAGGATTTGTCTTTTGCTCTGGCGTGCTGGTCACTGGTCCGTTGTGGGCCAAGCCGGTATGGGGGATCTGGTGGACGTGGGACGCGCGTCTGACCTCAACCTTTATTCTTTGGCTACTTTACATCGCCTACCTGATGCTGAGGACTTACGTTACCAGCCCGGGCCGCACTGAGTCACTGTCTGCGGTGGTCGGGACGCTTGGTTTCATCACTTCGATTGTGGATTACATGGCCATCCGCTGGTGGAGAACCCAGCATCCGCAGCCGGTGATCGGCGGCGAGGCCGGATCGGGGCTTGATCCGAAGATGTGGCTGACTGTGTTTGTAACCTGGGGCGCGTTCTTGTGCCTCTTCTTCTATCTTGTAAGAATGCGGATTGGAATCGCTCGCGTGCGGCGCGAGGTGAGCAGACTGCGGCAGGAATGGGCGTAAGAAGAAGTGCCAAGTGACGAGTGGCAAGTGACGAGCAAAAGCAGTGACAAATGGCGAGCGTAGGCGATTGCCGGGAGACGAGACATCGGAAGTGGCGAAATTGACTCATTGATTCAATGAGTCAATGAATCAATCACCCGATTGCTCGTCACTTGTCACTAGCCACTCGCCACTTGTCACTGTTCTTGAGAGGTGTCGTGGTCAATACATTTCTATTTCTTGCTTACGCGTTTGTCTGGATCATCTTCATGGTGTATGCATGGAGCCTTTCACGCCGGCAACGCCGGCTGCAGAAGGAACTGGAAGAGCTTAAGGCGAGAAGCGGCTCCGCGAAAGTGGCCGCGGACTGAATCCGCCGGCAGCCTGCAGCCACAGGTATGAGCCCTGCCACCGTGGCCTAGTCAAATGCATCTATGGTGAGGAGGACTTTATGCAGCTCGGCATGATCGGTCTGGGCCGGATGGGCTCGAACATGGTGAAGCGTCTAATCGCCCGCGGCCATCAGTGTGTGGTGTACGACAATTCAGCCGCCTCGGTGAAAGAGCTTACCCAGGCCGGAGCCGCCGGCACGACATCCCTCGATGATTTCGTCCGTAAACTCAAGAAGCCGCGCGCGGTTTGGCTGATGGTGCCCGCCGGCGTGGTGGATTCCGTAGAGGACCAACTCGCGAAGCACCTTGAATCCGGGGATATCCTCATCGACGGCGGCAACTCCTATTATCGCGATGATATCGACCGCGCCGAGCGCCTGAAACCGCTCGGCATCCATTATGTCGATGCCGGAACCAGCGGCGGCGTGTGGGGTCTCGAGCGAGGTTACTGTCTGATGATCGGCGGTGAACCGGATGTGGTTAAACACCTGGACCCTATTTTCGCGGCTTTGGCGCCGGGATACGATGCTGCGCAGCCCACGCCCGGGCGCGAGCGCGGTTCCGGCACGGCGGAGCAGGGCTACTTGCATTGTGGTCCGAACGGCGCCGGGCACTTTGTGAAGATGGTCCACAACGGCATCGAGTACGGACTGATGGCCGCTTACGCCGAAGGTTTGAATATCATGCGCCACGCCGGCATCGGCAAGAACCAGGCAGAAATCGACGCCGAAACGACGCCGCTGCGCGACCCCAAGTATTATCAGTTCGATCTGAATTTGGCGGAGATCACGGAGGTCTGGAGACGCGGTAGTGTCATCAGTTCCTGGCTGCTGGATCTCACCGCGGCAGCCTTGCACAAAAGCCCGAACCTTGAAGAGTATGCAGGAAGAGTTTCTGACTCGGGCGAGGGCCGCTGGACCTGCCTGGCAACCATCGATGAAGGCATTGCGGCGCCGGTGCTGACCTCAGCCCTGTTTTCGCGCTTCAGTTCGAGGGGCCACGACGAGTTTGCCAACAAGGTGCTGGCCGCCATGCGCTTTGCGTTCGGCGGCCATCTCGAAAAGAAGTAGGGGCAGGACTTGCCGTGCCCTTTGAGGTTCAGGAAGCGCTCCTCGGTAACGGTGTCCGGTACCCTGGAATATCGATTTCTAAGGACCCGAACGGAAGTCAACCTATGCCTGAAGTAACCATATCCGACGCTCTCGTGCTTTTTGGTGCCAGCGGCGATCTCGCTCACAAAAAGATTTTTCCAGCCCTCTACAAGATGGCTTGGCGTGGGAACCTCCACGTGCCGGTGGTGGGTGTGGCCCTTTCGGGCTGGAACCTTGAACGGCTGATCCAGCACGCGCGAGATGGCGTGGAGAAGTTCGGTGGCGGCGTTGACGAGGACGTATTCAAACGCTTCGCGAGCCTACTTCACTACGTCGACGGTGACTATCGCGACCCCAAGACATTCCAGACCTTGCGGCAGGAGCTCGGTAACGCGGGTTGTCCCCTTTACTACCTCGCGATTCCGCCAAGCATGTTCGAAACTGTGACCGACGCCCTGGAGGCCTCCGGTTGTGCCCGCTGCGCGCGGGTGGTGGTGGAGAAGCCCTTCGGACGCGATCTGCAATCGGCCCGAGAATTGAATGCGGATTTGGCGAAGGTGTTCCCGGAGTCAAATATCTTTCGCATCGACCATTATCTGGGCAAGGAAACCACGCTGAATTTTATGTTCTTTCGCTTTGCCAACGCGTTCCTGGAGCCGATTTGGAATCGGAACTTGATCGCCAGCGTTCAGATTACGATGGCGGAAAGCTTTGGCGTGCAGGGCCGAGGCAAGTTTTACGAGGAATCGGGCTGCATTCGCGATGTGATTCAAAACCACATGATGCAGGTGGTCGCCTACCTCGCCGCAGAACCGCCTGGCGCAGGCGGCGCGGATGCCTTGAGGGACGCACGCAGCCAGGTTCTGCACGCCATCCGGCCACTGAGCCCGGATGATTTGGTGCGTGGCCAATTCAAGGGATATCACAAGGAGTCCGGTGTTGCGCCCGACTCCCGAGTGGAAACGTTCGCTGCCGTTCGACTCTATATCGATTCCTGGCGCTGGGGCGGTGTGCCTTTTTACATCCGCTCGGGTAAGTGCCTGCCGGTGACCGCCACCGAAGTGATGGTGATGTTCAAGCGTCCGCCACAGTCAGTGTTCGGAACCTTGCACATGCCTCAAGGGGACAACTACGTCCGCTTCCGGCTGAGTCCGGATATCGCGACCGCGATCGGTGCTCTGGCGAAGCGCCCGGGAAGCATGGACACCGATCATGTCGAGCTGCTGGTGGCGCGAAACCCTGATCCCGAGGAGATGGAAGCTTACGAGCGCCTGCTGTGGACGGCCATGCACGGCGAGTCGACGCTGTTTGCGCGCGAAGACGCGGTGGAGGCCGCGTGGCGTGTGGTTGATCCCATTCTCAGTGCCGACACACCACTTTATGAATATGATCAGGGAACCTGGGGCCCCCTGGAAGCCAACCACATCATCGGCAACGGAACCTGGCACAATCCTGTAGCCTCCAACCACGCGTGATTCTGCCCAAGGTGCCGTCGACTAATTCAGGTTCCGGCGGCGCGGCGACATCGGAACAGACTCTTCCGGAGGAGGCTCGGGCGGCCGGCGCTCGGCAAAGAAGCCGAGCTCCTCGTTCCGGCTGATCTTCTTCAGCGCGTAAAGCCCTTCAAGTACGAATTCCGCGCCCGCCACGCGCAAGGCCGCATCGTCGCCCCGCTTGACGCCCAGCGCTTCCGCCTTCTCAACCAAGCCGTGGATCCCCTTGAGTTGGCGGTGGACCTCCTCAACAGGCGCGCTCTCCGGATACTTCAGCGTCCCGCCCAGCTCAAACCACTGAACGACGCTCTGCATCGGCACGCCATCAAAGTATTTCTTGAACACTCTCGCCGTAGCCTGGCGGATGATTTCGCGGGCCACGTTATCAGCGCCCTTGAGTTCGCCCTCGTACTCCAATTCAAACTTACCCGTAAGTGAAGGCAGCGCCGCATAAACGTCCACAAGCCGTGCCACCACGTGCGACTCGTGATTACGCAGCGCGCGCTGTTCCGCGTTCGACACCGCATTCTCCAGGCACGAAATGGGCATGCGCTGGCTCACGCCGCTGCGCTTGTCGATTTTCTTTTCCTGCCGGGCCTCGAAGGCGATGCTCTCAATCACCTCGCGCACGAACTGGGGCACGATAAGGTTCCGGCTCTCGGCGCGATCCGTCCACGCCTCTTGCGCCGTGATGGCCATCGCGTGTTCAAGCGTCGCCGGGTAGTGGGTACGGATCTCGGAGCCGACGCGGTCTTTGAGCGGAGTAATGATCTTGCCGCGCGCCGTGTAGTCTTCCGGGTTGGCGGTAAACACCAGCATCACGTCCAGCGGAAGCCGAATGGGATAGCCCTTAATCTGAACGTCGCCTTCTTGCATGATATTGAAAAGACCCACCTGGATTTTGCCGGCCAAATCGGGCAGCTCATTAATGGCGAAGATTCCTCGATTGGCGCGCGGAAGTAGCCCGTAGTGGATGGTCAACTCGCTCGAGAGAGCGTGCGCGCCGCGCGCGGCTTTGATGGGATCAAGATCACCGATCATGTCGGAAATGGTCACGTCCGGCGTGGCCAATTTCTCCACGTAACGCTGCTCGCGAGGAAGATAAGCAATGGGCGTGGCATCTCCCTGCTCGCGCAGACGGTCGTGACAGATCCGGCAGATAGGTTTGAAAGGATCGTCGTGAATCTCACAACCCGCGAGATAAGGAATTTCCTCATCGAGCAGAGTGATCAGCGATCGGAGGATGCGGCTCTTTGCTTGCCCACGCAGACCGAGCAAAATAAAATTGTGCCGGGATAAAATGGCATTGATGATTTGCGGTACTACGGTGTCATCGTAGCCGACGATGCCAGGAAAAATAGGCTCGCCTTTTCCCATCTTCTTAATGAGGTTTGATCGCAGCTCTTCCTTGACTCCGCGCGACCGGTAGGCAGAGTTCTTGAGTTCACCAATTGTCTGAGGTTTTGCCATGCCTCGATTATACCCGACGGCAAGAACTTACCCCCGGCAAGCTACGGTGAGCCTTTCAGTCGCGTAACCTGCTGTGGCCGGAAGCCTTCGAACGCACCCTCGTCCTCAGATCAGCGCCGGGATCAACTTCGTCATCAGATCAGCCGACTCAACGCTCGCTGTCGCTGCGCAGCACAAGCAGTTGCTTCTTGAACTCGATGCCCGCGCGAAGAGACACAGCAATGCGGAAGTAAGCTCTCGAACTAGGCTCCGCACGCGCTCGGTCTGAAATTCTGAAGGCGGGCCGGACCGACGGCAGCCTTATGCCACGGCCACGGCGTGCTCGTACTTGCAGGCCTCATTGGGACAGTAGCGAACGGCACCCGACTTTTTCGTTTCCTTCTCAAGCAGGATCGGCGAACCACACTGTGGGCAAGCCTCGGCCACGGGCTTGTCCCAGGCCGTAAACTTGCACTCCGGATAGCGCGTGCAGCCGTAGAAGGTCTTGCCACGCTTCGTTTTCCGCACGACGATTTCGCCGCTGCAGCCTTTTTCCGGGCAAGGAATCCCCAGCGTTTCACGCTTCACGTACTTGCACTCGGGATAATTGCTACAGGCCGTGAACATCCCATAGCGGCCGTGCTTCACCACAAGGTTGTTGCCGCAAACGGGACACTTTTCGTCCAGTTGCTGATCGGCAACCGCGGTGGCCATCCCTTCCTTCATGATGATCTTCCGCGTGTTCTTGCATTCCGGATAACCCGTGCAGCCCAGGAAGTAGCCGAAGCGGCTCCGCTTCACGGTCATGGGCTGCCCGCATTTGTCGCAGATTTGATCGGGCACCTCGGGAGGCGGCGGCGCTCCCGTGGCGTACTCAGCCGCGAGCTCGGGCGTAAGGTCGCGAGTGCCATCGCATTCGGGGTAGCCCGTGCAGGCCAGAAAGCGGCCATTCCTGCCCAGGCGGATCACCATGGGCCGCCCGCACTTCTCGCACTTCACATCGGTGGGAATTCCTTCGCCCTTAATGTCCACCATTTCGCGCTCAGCGCGCTGCAGGTCCTTCCTGAACTTCCCATAAAACTCATCCAGAGCCTGCGTCCAGGCAAGCTTCCCGTCTTCGACTTCATCCAACTCTTCTTCCATACGCGCCGTATAAGCCACGTCGAAGATGTCGCTGAAATTCTTCACCAGCAGGTCGCTCACCAACATGCCGAGTTCGGTGGGGAAAAAGCGGTTTTGCACCTTCTCCACGTAGTCGCGATTCTGGATGACCGAAAGAATGCTGGCGTAAGTTGACGGACGGCCAATGCCCTTCTCCTCGAGCGCCTTCACCAGCGTGGCCTCGTTATAACGTGGCGGCGGCTCGGTGAAGTGTTGTTCGGGCAGCAATTCTTCGAGCGTCAGCCGCTCACCCTTCTGCACGATGGGCAAGCGCAGCTTCAGCTCGGCATCTTCCTCCAGGTCCTCGCGGGTCTTGTCGTCCTTGCCTTCTTCGTAGACGGCGAGAAATCCCTTGAATTTTTCCACCGTGCCAGTGGCCCGGAACAGATAGTCGCCCGCGGTAATCTCGATGGTGGTTTGGTCATACACCGCAGGATTCATCTGGGAGGCCACAAAGCGCTGCCAGATCAGCTTGTAAAGCTTGAACTGGTCAGGTTCGAGGAACTTCTTCACGGACTCCGGCGTGCGCTCCACCGAGGTCGGACGGATGGCTTCATGTGCGTCCTGTGCGCCCTTCTTACTCTTGTAATGTATCGCCTCGGCCGGGAGGTGCGTCTCGCCGTAATGTTTCCTGATGTAGTCGCGCGCCGCACTGATCGCGGTTTCCGCCACGCGCGTCGAGTCGGTGCGCATGTAGGTAATCAGGCCGACAGCGCCCTCTTCGCCAAGCTCCACGCCTTCGTAAAGCTTCTGCGCGATCATCATGGTCTTCTTGGCCCAGAAGCGCAGCTTGCGAACGCCTTCTTGCTGTAGCTTGCTGGTGATGAAAGGCGGAACCGGAAACCGGCGCTTCTCGCGCGTGTTGACCGAATCGACTACGAAGCTTGTCGCCCGTAAGGCTGCAAGGTGAGCGTCCGACGATGCCTGATCAGGAATCTCCAGGTCTTTACCCTGGAACTTTGCGAGGCGCGCCTCAAAAGACGGCGGATTCTGGCCGTGCAAGCGCGCAGCGATGGTCCAGTACTCCTGAATCTTGAACGCCTGGATCTCGCGCTCACGCTCCACGATGAGGCGCAAGGCTACGGTTTGTACCCGGCCGGCGGAGATGCCGCGTCTCACCTTGTCCCACAGCAGCGGGCTCACCTGGTAACCCACCAGCCGGTCCAGAATCCGGCGGGCCTGCTGGGCCTCCACCAGTTGTTCGTTCACCTGTCCGGGGTGCTCGAAGGCCTCGTGAATGGCGTCACGCGTGATTTCGTTGAAAATCACGCGATAGAACCTTTTCTTCTTGGACTCCAGCAACTCGCGCAAGTGTGCGCAGATGGCTTCTCCCTCCCGGTCAGGGTCAGCCGCAAGGTAAACAGACTCCGCCTTCTCCGCCGCGCCCTTCAGCTCCTGAATCACGCTCTTCTTGGAAGGAATCATGATGTAGCTGGGCTTGAATTGGTCTTCGACGTCCACGCCAAGGTCCTTCTTGGGCAGGTCCATCACGTGGCCCATGGAGGCCTTCACGGTGTAGTTTTTCCCCAGATACTTGTTAATGGTCTTCGCCTTGGCAGGCGATTCCACGATGACGAGTGACTTGCTCATAGGAATCGGTTCTTGGTTTGCGGCTCCCGGTTGTCGGTTCTCATTTCCAGGCTTTCAGTTCTCAGCCTTCAGTTTTCAATTTCGGTTTTCAGCTCTTCTGTTGGCGGCCCTTACGCGGCCACTCTGTTATCCGGCATTCGGTCGGGTCTTGTCAAATCCGCGTCCAGCGGTAGTAGATGCAGACCGCGCCTCCAAAGTCACTCGTGAAACTTGCACCGAAAGCTGGGAAGCAGCTTCCGGTCGCCCATAAACTATGTGCCTTCAGGCGGATCCGAAGCCCCTCTGTCATTGCGCCGGCCTTGCCAAGCACAATTCAGCCGGTGCCACGACTCCGACAGCACGCCCGAGCGCAGGGCGAAGCTCGGGTTCGTTTCTTGGGTTCCTCGGGTTCGTTTCGTGATTTTTCACGTTTTTTCCCCTGAAAATCAGGTTCGTTTAGGTTCGTTTTCGAACGCCAAATTGGCCCCATTTTGGCCATTATCCATCTTTAAATCTGTGTGTTAGCGTTTTGGGTTCGTTTTTTTGACTCGTTTGGCAAATAGGCCGCCTAATCTCGATTAACCTACGCTGCAGCAACACGATACAAGTTTGGGTTCGTTTGCGCACATCGGTTGGCCCCCGGGGGGGGTGCTCTGTCAGGAACCAAATTTTCCCCGGCACGGCTTCGCGCACCCCAGGGCACTCAGGGGGTTCTGGTGTTATTTGAACGCCCCGGGACGCAGTCATTCCCGCGAAGGCGGGAATCCACTGCAGAAGTCCTTGGAAAAAAAAGGCTGTTCAAGGAAGTGGATTCCCGCCTTCGCGGGAATGACTGCGCCTGGTAAAGTTCCGCCCAGCAATTGACACCCGTACCACTTAGGGGTGGCTGCGGGCTCCGACTTCGAAAACTCGCTAGACTTGTTCAGATGCCGCTCCGATCAGACGTTCTAGCGAAGCCTTCGGCCTCAAACGGACGAGCCCACGCCCAACCGCCGGGCGAAGCGCACATAAGTTGGCCCCCGGGGGGGTGCTTTGTCAGGAGACCCAATTCTCCCCCGTCTGGCTTCGCGCACCCCAGGGCACTCAGGGGGTTCTGGTGTTATTTGAACGCCCCGGACGCAGTCATTCCCGCGAAGGCGGGAATCCACTGCAGAAGTCCTTGAAAAAAAAGGCTGTTCAAGGAAGTGGATTCCCGCCTTCGCAGGAATGACTGCGCCTGGTAAAGTTCTACCCAGCAACTGACACAAGTACCACTGAGGGGTGGCTGCGGGCTCCGACTTCGAAAACTCGCTAGATTTGTTCAGATGCCGCTCCGATCAGACGTTCTAGCGAAGCATTCGGCCTCAAACGGACGAGCCCACGCCCGGCCACCAGGCGAAGCTCGGGTTCGTTTCTTGGGTTCCTTGGGTTCGTTTCGTGATTTTTCACGTTTTTTCCCCTGAAATTCAGGTTCGTTTAGGTTCGTTTTCGAACGCCAATTTGGCCCCTTTTTAGCTCTTATCCATCCTTGAATCTATGTGTTAGCGTTTTGGGTTCGTTTTCTTGACTCGTTTGGCAAATAGGTCGCCCAATCTCGATTAACATACTCTGCAACAGCATGATACAAGTTTGGGTTCGTTAGCACACATAGGTTGGCCCCCGGGGGGTGCCTTGTCAGGGGCCTGCTTTTCCTACGTCCGACTTCGCGCACCCCAGGGCACTCAGGGGGTTCTGGTGTTATTTGAACGCCCCGGGACGCAGTCATTCCCGCGAAGGCGGGAATCCACTGCAGAAGTCCTTGGAAAAAAAGGCTGTTCAAGGAAGTGGATTCCCGCCTTCGCGGGAATGACTGCGCCTGGTAAAGTTCCGCCCAGCAACTGACACCAGTACCACTGAGGGGTGGCTGCGGGCTCCGACTTCGAAAACTTGCCATCTTTTGTTAACGTCCCAGCTCAAACCGAGTCACTCACACCCGTCTCACAACTTGCGGACAAAGTTCTTCCCGGGCAACTGACGCACCAGACCGTTCATTTCAAGCTCGAGCAGCGCCGACAGCACTCGAGGCTGCGGCAAGGAAACCTGGCCGAAGATCGAATCGATGAAGGCAGCCTGGTCAGCGCGCAACGCGCCATAGACAGCTCTCTGATCCTCGCTGAGGCCTGGTATCAGCCCCGGCTCAAACAGCGGCAGTGTCTCCGCCTCCGCTTCCGCCCCCTTCACGGGGGGCAACAACTGCGCTCGAGCCGCAGCCGGAAATTCCTCGAAAACGTCCATCCAGTTATCCACCAGCTTGGCGCCCTGTTTGATCAGCAAGTTCGGTCCGAAGCTCTGCGCTGACGTGATGTTCCCCGGAACCGCGTAGACTTCGCGATCCTGTTCCGACGCCAGACGTGCCGTGATGAGAGAGCCGCTGTACTCGGCGGCTTCCACAATCACCGCTCCCAGGGCGAGACCGCTGATGATCCGGTTGCGGATGGGAAAGTTCTCCGGCTGAGGCGAAGTTCCGATGGGGAACTCCGAGATCACCGCGCCGCTCGTCACAATTTCCTCGGTCAAGCGCTTATTCTCCCGCGGATAGGTCACATCCACACCGCAACCGAGCACCGCCACCGTCTTGCCCTGAACCTCAAGGGCCCCGCGGTGCGCGGCCGAATCAATGCCGCGCGCCAGCCCGCTCACAATCACCACGCCGCGCTGCGCCAGATCAGCCGCCAATCGATGAGCCACCGAGCTGCCGTAAGCGGTCGGACGGCGTGTGCCCACCATGGCCACGGCATGATGAGACAGGATGCTTGCGTCGCCGCGCACGTACAGGACCAGGGGCGGGTCTGCGATCTGCTTCAGAAGCGGCGGGTAGCCATCGCTCCCAAAGGGCACCAGTTTGCATCCGCACTTTTCGGCCGCGGCCACTTCTCGCTCAGCTTCTGCCAGGCCCGAACCAGCTCGAAGGCGCTGAGCCACGCGTCCCGCCAGGCCGCAGCTTTCAAGTGCAGTCAGCGTCGCCGCATAGACTGCCTCTGGAGAACCAAAATGCTCCACCAGCTTGTGCGCGGTGCGCACCCCCACGTCATCCACCCGCGCAAGGCCGAGCCAGTGCTGCACTGCTATCTCACTCACAGCCAACCCTATCGACCACGGGGATCCACAAACGCACCTCGGCGAGGACGCTCTACTCAGTTAGTCAATGGCAGTCTGACTACTTAGAGTCGGGATGTCAAGGAGGAACAACCTCTGGCGCTTCGGGGCTCTCCGCCAGATGCTCGGACAGGGTTTACGCTTCAGCCTGTGAATATCGAGTAGAGTAAACCGGCTCGCGGTTGGCGACGACGCCCGGGATGTCGCCGTCGCCACTCGCAATTCGCCCAACCGTGAGCTCCACATCAGCCTCACAATGTGAAACCGTCGGAAAGCCAGCGGGCGCGTCTGGATGCTATTGCTCGTCTGCCGACGGCCCATAGATGGCCGGCACCGGAACGTCGTTCAGTCGCAGGTATACCCCGAGCTGTGCCCGATGATGGACGAGATGGTTCAGGAACATCTCCCGGTAGGCAAGAAAGCGAGATCCCTCAAAAAGGACGTTGCCCTCGAATAAGAGCTTCCAGGGTTCGCTCCAGGCTTCATTCGGCACGCCGGCGAGCGCCTTGCGCACGTTCGCCGCACCCTCGTCCAGGACTTTGACCAGTTGCGCCCCAGACTCGAACGGCAATGGGGTATAACTACCCGCCGTGAACTCGAAATGCGGCGTCGTTAAGACGGTCAATCCGAACTCAGCAAGCTGAGCGATGTGCGGAGCGAGGCTTCCAAGCGGCATCGACTTGGGATGAGGCGCGAACTCGGGCTTTGACGGAACGCGCTCCAGCGTCCTACGCGTATTGGCAATCTCCTGATCAAATTCGGGCAGCAGTGCTTCACTGATCGTCATACTCCCTCCAGGTCGTCGTATTTATTACGGCCGATAGTTTAGGCGAACAAAAAGCGAATATCAAGCACAAAATTCTAGCCCCAAACCCTCGATGAGCGCATTTCTCGCCAGTCTCGAACTGCAGAGGAAGGGCGGGGTTCTAGCCGGTTTTAACCCCGCCCCTAGAGTTTTTACATTTTTTGGGGCCCGAAGGGCCGTCTACCAAAGTTCTGGACAACGCGGACAACGCCCGGACAACGCCCAGGGTGAGTTTGTGAAAAATTCCTGGGAGCGCGGGCGCCTCGCCCGCACTTTCGAGCTGCTTTCTATGTGTGGGACTGATGGGGGGTTATCTTGGTTCGGCCCTTCGGGCCTAAGAAATGTAGAAACTCCACGTGGGCAACAGGAGGAAGCAAACCGCGTTCGGCTGGCTGGCGCGAGGTCAGGCAGGCAGGTGAGGTTGAAGGCTTTGCCGGATCACCTGTTTGCACACTTCGCAGAAGGGGTTGCCCAGGGCGCGCATCCTGCAGTTGTACTGACCGCGATAAATGCCGGAATGGTAGTAACCGGCGCCCTCGAACGCGCCCACAGTGGCGGCTGACACCGGGCTGGGCCCGTTGTTACATTGAGTGGGATCGGGATTGCTCATCGTGGGCAGGGCTGCCCCCGCGGTGATGACACCCTGCCATTTGATGGGCACCGGGTTGACGTTGGTGGTGACGTTGGGTTGAGAGAGCTCGGCTCCCGAATAGTGATTACGATCGGTATCGATGCCGCAACCCGCGTAGGAGCAATACTCGTCCGCGAAGCCGAACGCGGTGTGTCCCATCTCGTGAAGCGCAATTTCTTCGGCACTCGGGGCCAGTGAAAACGTCGCCACGCCGCCGCCCGATCCGCCATACTCGGTGGAATTGACAATCACGATGGTCATATGAGCCTGAGGCATCTGGGCGCCGACGACGGCGTGGACGGTGGCGTCGTTGACGGTGAGGAGCCGCTGAATGGTGCCGTCGCCGCAAAAGGTGGCGTCAAAGTAAGTGTGCGGAGCGGCGCCCGTCCCACCGCACGCTGCGGGATCAGCGGCGCCGGAGTCCGTCGAGCTCACGTCGATACGGTAGACGTTGATGGCAGCCGCGAGCTCGTCGTAGGGCGCTGTCTGCTGCAGAGTTGAAACAAACTTCTCCGCGTCAGTCTGAAACTGGTTGAGTTGCTCCTGTTGATAGCCATCGGGAAGAATAACGAGGTTCCAGCGGAGAGAGGGGTCGCCATTGTCAACGATCTTGGTTACGCCGACTACCTGGCCGTCTGCCGTTCCCATTTGTTCAGCCCTCAAAGGGATTTCATTTGCCGCAGCTTGAACGTAGCCAGCTTGCGTGTGGGAAGATGGTGCGCTTTCGCGTGTAAGGGGTGTCCGAAAAACTCCACTTGACGAGCCTCCTCCACGGCGGGGACATGCACGACGAACGTACCGCGTGGGTGCGGATTCTCCATGCGCCTGATGGATCGTGACGGATCGCGGTCAAACACTTCACGGTCGAAGGCAAACGGGCTTGCTGTAACCCGCGCGTAGACCGCGTGGCCGTCGTCGTGCCGAAGGACGACCGCGAAACCCGATTTTTCCTCCAACCCTTCGGCGGGATGCGACGGAGCCAGAGTCATGTCGACAAACTGTTCGGAGACGAGGCGCACCTGGTCGGCCTCGTAAGCGAACGTGAGTCGGCTCACTCGGGTTCGGTGCAAGCGCGGCGAGGTGGACGTTGCCATAGCGTAGTTGCCCAGTATCAAGCCAACTGCGGCTTTGCCAGCTTAGACCACACAGCGAACCCGCGCAACCGCCTTCCGGCGGGTCCAGCGAAAATCTGTCGCGGGGCGCGCTCATCTCGGGTAGACTCTTTCGCTCACGGCCTCGCGCGTGCGATGAGGCCGCTCAAAGGAGAATCGGAGATGACGAAAGTCCGTGAGCGCGCTCTGATATGCGCGCTGATGATTGTCGCCCTGTCTTGTGGAGCCGCTGCAGGCTTCGGCCAGGATGCGGCGAAACCGGCGGCGCCCGAGGAAAATTACGTTAAGACTCATTACACCAAGTATGAGTATCGAATTCCGATGCGCGACGGCAAGCATCTGTTCACTTCCGTCTATGTGCCCAAAGACACGTCGCAATCCTATCCGATCCTCATGGACCGGACGCCGTACAGCGTAGGTCCTTACGGCGAAGACCAGTACAAAAAGAATATTGGCCCGTCAGACGAGTTCGAGAAGGCGGGTTACATCTTCGTCTATCAGGACGTGCGTGGACGGTACCTCTCCGAAGGCACTTTTCTGGAGATGAATCCGCACATCGATGTGAAACGTTCGCCACAGGACGTTGACGACAGTTCCGACACTTATGACACCATCGAGTTTCTTCTGAAGCATGTGCCCAACAACAACGGCAAGGTCGGCATTTGGGGAATCTCATATCCGGGCTTCTACACGTCGGCGAGCATCATTGATTCTCATCCTGCGCTGAAGGCGGCGTCGCCGCAGGCTCCGATGACGAACCTTTTCATGGGCGACGACGCTTATCACGGTGGCGCGTTCATGCTGGCCGCGAACTTCGGCTTCTACACCTTCTTCAAGCCTTTCGCCGAGCCCTCGTTGCCGCCGAAATTTGTTGCGCCGTTCGATCCCGGAACGCCTGACGGCTACGATTTCTTCCTGAAGGCCGGCGCTACCTCGAACCTGGACAGGCTCTATCTCAAGGGCTCCAATTGGCTTTTCAACGATCAACTGAAACACACCACTTTCGACGATTACTGGAAGGCGCGCGATCTTTCGCGGCACATGAAGAACGTTAAATGCGCGGTGATGGTGGTGGGCGGCTGGTATGACGCCGAAGATCTCTCCGGTCCTTATAACACTTACTACGCGATCAAGAAAGACAACCCGGGCACTCCGAGCACACTTGTGGAGGGGCCCTGGGTGCACGGCGGCTGGTCGCGGGGCGATGGCGACCACCTTGGTGATGCGCAATTCTCGGTGAAGACGGCGGAATTCTTCCGCGCCCACATTCAGTTTCCGTTCTTTGAGTACTACCTGAAGGGCAAGGGCTCCGCGATGCCTGCGGCTTACGTATTTGAGACCGGGACTAACGTCTGGCGCACCTACGACCAGTGGCCTCCGGCGCAAGCGCAGCACCGTATGCTCTATTTCCACCGGGGAGGGAAGCTGTCTTTCGATCCTCCGGCCGACGATGAGCCACCCGATGAGTACGTGAGCGATCCGGCTCATCCCGTGCCTTTCGTGGAATACACGGTTCAAGGCGTGCCGCAGCGCTACATGGTGGACGATCAGCGCTGGGCCGCGCGGCGTCCGGACGTGCTGGTGTACCAGACCGATTCTCTCGAAGAGGACGTCACCATTGCCGGTCCCATTTCCCCGAAACTTGAGGTCGCAACCAGCGGAACCGACTCCGACTTTGTGGTGAAGCTCATCGACGTGTATCCGTCGGATTATCCCGACGACAGCAAGGTGAATGAAACCCGGAGGAGCCTGGGCTTGCCCGACCTGCGAATGGGCGGCTATCAACAACTGGTGCGTGGCGAGCCGATGCGAGCCAAGTTTCGCAATAGCTGGGAGAAGCCGGAGCCCATGACGCCCGGCAAAGTGACGAGCGTCAACTTCACGATGCCCGATCTCAACCACACGTTCCGCAAAGGACATCGCATCATGGTGCAGGTGCAGAGTTCCTGGTTTCCGTTGACGGATCGCAATCCGCAGACCTTTGTGGACATTCCGAACGCGAGGCCTGAGGACTTCAAGAAAGCAACCGAGCAGGTGTTCCACAGCAAGAACGCAGCTTCCGGAATTGATCTGATGGTTTTGCCGCAATGATAGAGCCGTCGGAAGCGGATGCGCCGTGAACGATGCAATCCACACGGGAGAACAGATGAAAACCGAGAAACTATCCAACATCAAGGCGTCGATCGCGGTTCTGTTAATCGCCTTCGGCGCCGCTCAAGCCCAAGGGCAAAAGGCCGCTTCCAAAGCCGCCTCCACGGTCGATCTCTCGCTGAGCAAGCCCGAGTCGGTTGGGTTCTCTTCCGAGCGGCTGGAGCGCCTGCACGCGTTGATGCAACAGGCAGTGGACCAGAAGCAGATCGCCGGCATCGTCACCATCCTGGCGCGCCACGGCAAAGTGATCGATTACCGCGCGTATGGCCAGCGCGACATGGCGAGCGGCACGCCGATGACTAAGGATACGATTTTTCGCGACTTCTCCATGACCAAGCCCGTCACGGGCGTGGCGATGATGATGCTCTGGGAGCAGGGCAAATGGCTGCCCTCCGACCCAATCGCCAAATACATTCCTGAGTTTGCGCACCTGAAAGTGTTTAAGGGAGTGGACTCTGACGGCAAGATGATTCTGGAAGACCCCATCCATCCGCCCACCATGCACGAACTGATGACGCACTCGGCCGGTTTCACCTACGGTTTCTTCGGCGACACGCCCGTGGACAAAATGTACCAAGGCGCGAACATTTTCCAATCAAAGTCGCTCCAGGAGATGATCGACAAGCTCTCGAAGATTCCGCTGGTTTATCAGCCTGGCACGCGCTGGGTGTACAGCGTCTCCATGGACATTCAAGGCTACATCGTCGAAAAACTCTCGGGCCAGACGCTTCCCGATTTTATGCAGCAAAAGATCTTTAAGCCGCTGGGCATGACAGACGCCGGCTTTTTCGTGCCCCCTGAGAAACGCAGCCGCTTCGTCACGCTATACCGTAGTGATGAGCAGGGCAGATTAATCGCCGACTCCACCGGGGGCGGACTAGCCGGAGGTTACTCCGCACAACCCACGGCGCCGTCCGGAGGTGGCGGCCTGGTTTCAACCGCTGAGGACTACCTGCGTTTCGCACAGATGCTGGGGAATGGCGGCATCCTCAACGGCGTGCGGGTGCTCTCGCCGGCGGCCGTGCACCTGATGGGCTCGAACCATCTGGCGCCCAATCTGTTGACGGGCGAATTCGCAATCGGCCTCCAGAGAATGAGGCCGGGCTTCGGATATGGTTACGATTGCGCGGTGGTGTTCAATCCGCCCGAGGCCGATCTACCGGACGGACCGGGAACCTTCTTCTGGGACGGAGCCGCCGGTACCTGGTTCTGGATAGACCCGGCGAATGACATCGTTTTCGTCGGGATGATTCAGCGCATGCTCGGACCCGCGAGTCCGAATCTCGAGTATTTGAGCCGTTCGGTTGTTTATCAGGCGCTCGTCGATCCCAAGATGTAGAGGGGGCTGTAGCGGCCAACCGCCTTTTCGCATTGCTGTGCACGGTGTAGCGCATGCATCCGCAGTTTGGCAGGGATGCACGAACTTCCATTTTGAGGCGAGACAATTTTATGAGAGGCTTTCCGAAATCGCACAAGCCCGTTAACGAGATTCAACTGATGCGAGTACTCCTGGTAGCGATTCTCGCCTTCGTCCCTTGCCGTGCTCAGGAACCACCAGCTCCGCTGCCTAAGGGACCTGCGCAGATCGCGCAATGGGTTGTGGAGGACGTGTGGAACAAAGGCGACTTTCGCCTTGTCAACGAGATGTTCACGCCGGGCGTGGTTCTGCAACTTCCGGGGGCGAAGCCTTCCTTTGACCCCGGAAGCGGGGATGGGCATCGTTAAGACGTGGCGCGCGGCTTTCCCCGACTTTCACTTCGCCCTCGAAGACATGATCGTCGAGGGCAATAAGGTTGCTCTGCGGATTCCATTCACCGGAACGCATCAGGGCAAATTCTGGGGTTTGGAGCCCACAGGCAAGACGATCCACGTCACCGAGACCTTAATCCTTCGCATTGAGGGAGGCAAGATCGCCGAGATGTGGGAGGACTACGGCGAATACGGTATGAGAATGCAACTCGGCCTGATCAAGGAAAACTGAAGAGTCGAGATGACCGAGGTGATGGCACGGTCCGCCAGTCGTGCCCTTCCACAGGCTCAGGGCCGTGAGCGAACTCGAACGCCGTCTTGATGGGAATCCGTTCGGGGCTCATGGGGTCACGAGCGGGCTTGCATCCGGAAGACACAGCGGCTGCCACCGCGCAAAATTGACTCCTCCAACTCCGCGTCAACGGTTCTACCCAGAATGGCCGAGTAGGTTTCCTTCTGCCAGCCCAGCGTGCAATCGCAGAAGCTCTGGGGCGTCAGGCTTTCGTTGACAAGGGGACAGGTACAGGTCTTCGACCTGTCGACCACCCTGATGGTGCCAGCCTTCTCATCATACTCAGCGGTTGCAACCCACCGTTTCTGGATCTCGTCCAGAAAACCGCTGAGGTTCCCTTTGTACTGGCCGATTAACTCGCTGTACTGCCTTGCACACTGGCGGCCCAGGCTCTCGAAGATCGCCTTCCTCGTGGGTTCGTCAAGACGCTCGTTGAGAATGCCCACCAAGATCGCGAAGCGTTTCTGAGCGGCGTCGAGTTTCCACTTCAACGCGTCCATCTCGGCGCTGCCAGACTCGGCCTGGGTAGACTCGGGCATCAAGGTGAAGGCAGCGCAGGAGCAAATCCCCACAGCGCATTTCATGAAGTCGTTTCTCGTCATCGTAACCTCCGTTCCCCGTCCGGCTGCGACAGCGTGTTGCCTCGCCGTGAGTTTGTTTTTGCCCGCTGACGGCACCTCACGGAGCGTGACCGCCCAGACGCGATGAGGGCAGTGCTCGCGCGTCAGATGCTGACCGTGCTTTCCCGGACAGAATGATTGTCAGAATGATTGTCCTTTCAATTGGGGCCAGGCCGTCTGTGATGCCGGTCACGCACATCGCCACGTCGGGATGACCGCTTGCCTTCGCCCGAGCCCGGAGCGGCAGGCAGGCGCAGACTCCCGATTTCGGCAGTCTGCAATCCTCGTCTTCTGTGCGGCAAGCTGGTGGCATTTCGTCGGGCGGCGGGGCGCCCGATTGAAGCCATGGATGCCTTCCTGGCGGCGACTGCCCAAGTTCACCAATCGACGCTCGTAACCCGCAACACTGCACACTTTCATTCGATTGTGAAAGCCCTCCTGAATCCCTGGACCTAAATTTAGTGCAGCGGCTCTCCGGATACTTCAAACTCGCGGACGAGCAGAATGCGCCGTTTGGGCGAAGAAATTCGAGACGGCTGCACCCTGTAGCCAAAGCCTTTAACAACAGAACTTTACTTGTTCTATTTTGCTGCGTCTGCTGCTTTCTTCTTACCCGTGAAATTGCCTTCGCCGTAGTCACCGAACTTGGCTTTGCCCTTCATGCTGTCGCCATCCACCGTTCCGGAATAATCGAGCACCAAATCCTGTCCTTGGATGCTGATGGTGACGGTGAACGTGAATTCGTTGCCCTTGATGGTGCCTTTCAATTGTGACTCGCCAAAGCGGCCCTTGTAAGTGCCGGTGAGGTTTTCACCATCTTGCTTGAAGGTGACTGAGGGCGTACCGGTGCCGTTCGGCGTTTCCACGCTCAGGTCCCATTCTCCGCTCACGTTGGCCGTATCTGCGGCGATCGCTGCGGGAACAAACATCACGGACACCAATAGGATTGCCAGAGCTACTTCGAGCCTGAATTGGTTTTTCATTTTTTTTCCCTCTTGTGTTTCGCTGTTTGCGTTTTTACCACAAATCTTAACGATGTTGTCCTATCGAGCCAGAAGCAAGCAAGTAGTGCGGACGGCCGGTTGTACAGCGGGCTCGAAGTCGCAGACATAAAAAAACCGATGTCTGCGCCACCCGGCCTCTAAGTCTTTCCTGATAATCTGATGGCGCTTTTGCGGCCGCGCTTCGTAGTCCTGCTTTTCCTCGTTGTCTGGCCCACACCCTTCGCACGCCGCCTTAGATCAGACGCAAGAGTTTCTGTACAAGCTCAAATGCTCGGCGCGCCTGCATCGCTCGGGCGTCGACGTTCGCAGAGTTGAAGAACTCGACCACTTGCGCTGGACCGAAGTTTTCCGGGCTTGTGAACTTATCGTGAAGGATTTCTATTGCCCGCCTTACATCCCCGTCTCCAGTCCGCCGCCTCCACGCAGCGGCTAACTCCTCGATGCCGCCCGGATAATGATCGAGGCAATAGCAGAGATCATAGGAATCTTTGGGCTTATCGCGGCCCTCAAGAGCGTGTGCTTTCATGACCAGAAAGTCCACGAGCGAAGCGACGCGAATGCGCACCTTGTCCCTCGCTCCGTGAATCGTCCGGCCCTCGATTTGGATTTGTACCGGCTCACGGAAGGCCGTACCACAAGCGTCGGCCTGCAAGACGCGAAAGCCCTTCAGGAGCTTTGGCTTGTTCTTCTCGAGTTTCACTTCTTTGGGCGCGAGGAATTCCACCTCCACCTGAACAGGAGCACCCCCGTCACGCAGGTCGACATCAGCCACCAGTTGAAACGGCTTTCGCCCAGGTCGGTAACGGCGCGTGTTGAGCAGCTGCCCGACCAAATCGGCATACCGCCCGTCATTGAGTTTCTGGGCGTCCAGAGCGAAGTCGACGTCGATGCTTCCTACGTGTGGGTCCTGCGCGTTGGGCAACAACAGGTCAGGAACCCAGCCACCGATGAGCACCAGACAGTCGTCGAAGGCGGCGAGCACTTGGCCTACGTCTACGAGCACGCGGTAAGCCGCTTCCGTCTGGCGCTTGTCGTATTCGTCTTGAGTTCGTGGCTCCCCGTTCATAACAGCGTGGCCCCACTCCATTTCGGTTTAAGCCTCTGTTCGAGGATTGCTTCCGCTGCTTCCAGGCCGCGCCCGCCACAATGAAAGAGATCCACATAAGTTTGCACGGGATTAGTGCATGACATCCGGTCGTCGCCGACATAGGCATCGTCATCATCTGGGTAGAAGACTCCGTCGTCGTCCGGTATCAGGGCCACCACGTTTTCGCCGGAATCAACCGGCTTGGCCTCAGTCAGCTCTTCTAGGCGCGTCAAGTAGTCCTGACGCACGTATATCCACGTCTTAGACTGCCGCACGTGCGGCGCCTGGAATTCTGCGGCCGAGAATGCAGCGTAGGCCGCGAAGCCGCCCGCGTGGAGCTCGAGCTTGTATAGAGCTTCCCTAAGGGACATGCCTCGTAGAAGCGTAAAGTAATCGCGGCGTTCGTGCCGGTTGAAGCGATACGCGTCGCGCCAAGCGAATAACAGCTTGATTGGGTCGCGCAAGCGAAAGCCGCCATGATCCAGGGCTTCAATGAAGGCCTCATCTCGCAGTTGTTGGACCACCTTGTTGACCAAGCCGAGACTTGGCTCTGGAATTCGGGGCTTGTTCAATTCGCCAAAGTGTACCTCCATCTGCCTCTGGGTCCAACGCATAGAAGCGTTCTGCGGCGCGAGCAGTGCTCGAATTACCCGAGCGGCTTCCCGGGTGCTTAGATTAGCCTTTGGGCGAGGCTGCCGGTGCACGGGCGGAAGGCCCGTGCGCTCCAGATAGATAGCACCCGGCGCCTCAAGATGGCAATTGCCTGCAAGGTCATACCAACTCCATCCGTGCTGGACGCACAAGTCGGCGAGGCGAGGCGACACGAAGGGCATCGCAAGTACAGGCACCGCAACTTCGCCGTGTTTAGAGGGAGGCAGCCATCTCTCAGTGAGTGAATGGAAGGCGCTCGGGCGCATCTCGCCTTTGCATTCGATGTAAAACGTGACCGTCTCTCTCGGAACCGTGAGCTTTGCGATCAGGTCAAATTTGGCGCCAGCTTTGCCCACTTGCTCGACTTGCCAATCATGCAGCCATGGTATTCCCCCGAGCAACTCGCGGAGCTTCGAAGCAAGCGCCTGTTCCAGCGCGAAACCGGCGAGCCTCGGACTGTTCATTGAAATTACCGTGTTCACGATATCGTGAACATATCATGATTCGTGAACATACTCAATCGGAATTTCCCTTTTGAATGGGCTACCCGGCAGCGGCAGCGCTCCCTTTCGGAGCCGATTTCGCCGCCACGACCTCTCGCGGCTTCGCGGATGGCCGCCGCCTTTTGCCCCCCCTCCCCGCGCGTCGTAAGCATTGTAAATTTTGTTCGTAATGTTCGTAACGTTCGCAATGTTTACAATGTTCGTAATGTTCTATACCTTTACAGGCTGCTTGCCCTGTGGTTCAGTCAACCTAGGAGTATCTGCGCCATGGTTGACATCACCTGGAGCCTGCCGGAAATCCCGCCCAACGGGGCACACCACCCGCCATCTCCCCGGTTGGCATTTCCCTGGTCAGCTCGTCGGCTGACTCGAACGTCGCAAAATTGGTACCCCTACGAACGAACCCAGCATGTTATTGAAAACAAAGGTCGAGAGATTTCGGAACCCAGCATGTTATTGAAAAGGCGATGGTTAGCTCTACTAACCCAGCAAGTCGATGATGGCAAGCATTTTACCTC
>DATJYK010000398.1:0-3585 GCA_035578005.1 Terriglobia bacterium | reverse complement strand
ATTCGCGCGAGCCAACCACGACGAGACAATCTTGATTGCCTCGCCGGTCGTCAATGGAAGCTCCAGGATGCGCGGATTCGTGCTGATCCGCACAAAGGCGAGTATGGAGACCCACGGTAGGCCCACTGGGTCAGATTCCGAAAACCTGGCCTCGATCCACGCACGGGCAGCTTCATGGTGCTTGGAAGACGGGACGTAGGCGTACACCAGAAGGTTGGCGTCGACGAGAGTCAACGGCGGAAAGGTCCTTCCACTTGGTCGAGGAGTTCTTCAATATTGTCGAAATCGAACCCCGGACGCAATCCGAGCGGGCGCGGCTCAATCTTGAAGGGAGGCAGGGATTTTGCCTGCTGGCGCGAATGCAGACCGATGCGAATCACGCGATTGACAACCTGCTTGAACGGCTCGCCGGAGCGCCGTGCCTCCGCCCGCAGCTTGGCGGCCACGTCATCGTCCAGAGTCAAGGTTGTTCGCACATCTTGATGCTAAGCTAGAGGCATCAAGATGTCAACTTGCGCACGAAGAGAGGATTGAAAGCTACGCGAAAATGATTCAACTACAAAACATCGAAAAATCGTATCCCGTGGGAGCCGGGCGCTATTACGTCCTGCGCCGCATTAGCCTGGAAATCAAGGAGGGAGACTTCCTCACGGTCATGGGTCCGTCGGGGGCGGGGAAATCCACCCTGCTCGCCATTTTGGGACTGTTGGATGGGGCGTGGACCGGCGAGTACTACTTTCAGGAAAATCCGATTCACAAGATGAACGTGAAGCAACGCGCTGAGATCAACAAGAAATACATCGGCTTCGTCTTCCAGCAGTACCATCTGCTCGACAATCTAACCGTCGCCGAAAATCTTGACATTCCGCTCTCCTATCGCAACGTCAAGGGCTCCGAGCGGCAAGCCATGGTGGCCGACACGCTCGACCGGTTCCACATCGTTGGCAAAAAGGACCTCTACCCGAGCCAGCTTTCGGGCGGACAGCAACAGCTTGTGGCCGTGGCCCGCGCGGTCATCGCCAATCCCAAGCTCATTCTCGCTGACGAGCCCACCGGCAACCTGCATTCGAGCCAAGGCAAGGAGATCATGGACCTGTTTAAGCGGCTGAACGACGAAGGCACCACCATCGTGCAAGTGACCCACAACGAGACTTGGGCCGCCTACGGGCACAAGATTATCAAGCTCGTGGATGGGTGGATCAGTTGAATTTTCGATTGACGATTTGCGATTGCCGATTGAAAGAGCAGCCGTCAGCTTTCAGCGGTCAGCTCTCAGCAATCAGCCACCGCCGACAGAATATTGGCGAGTTGAACTGAGCGTCCGGTGCTGAAAGCTGATGGCTGATGGCTGACGGCTTGGAGCAAATAATGAACACTCTCATCCAGGACCTGCGCTACGGCCTGCGCGTGCTGGCCAAACATCTGGGTTTCACGGCTGTAGCCATACTAACGCTGGCGCTCGGCATCGGTGCCAACACGGCAATTTTTAGCGTGGTGAATGCGGTGATCCTAAGACCCCTGCCTTATCCGCAGTCGGACCGCATTGTCACCATTTGGGAGACCGAGCCGAGCGGCCCGGGCAATCTCTATCCCAATACCGGCCCTGATTATGTGGACTGGAAGGCACAGAACCAGGTCTTCGATACCATGGGCGGGGTTTTTGTTAATAGTGCCGCACTGACCGGAACATCCGAACCCCTCCAGATCCAAGGATTCGAAGTCTCGCCCGAGATCCTGGATCTCTTGGGCGCTCGGCCTGTTCTGGGACGCAATTTCGCCGCCGACGAGACCGAGTCCGGGCACGATAGCGAAGTCATTCTAAGCTACGGTCTGTGGCAGCGCGCCTTCGGAAGAGAAGCGAGCGTGTTGGGCAGCAAAGTCGCACTCGACGGCCGCCCCTACACAGTAACGGGTATCATGCCGCGCGATTTCCAATTCCCTCACATCTGGGGCAATAAGCCCGAGTATTGGATACCTCTCAATGTGCGCGGAGCCGAGTGGCGCAAGTCGCGAGGGAATCACTGGCTGTGGGTGCTGGCCCGAATCAAGCCCGGAGTCTCGCTGGAACGCGCCTCGGCCGATATGAAAGCGATCTCCGCGCGCCTCACGCAGCAGTACCCCGTAAGTAACACCGGCGTAGAAGCAAAGGTTGTGGGACTCCAGGCCCGGCTCACCGAACAAGTGCGGCCGGCACTCTGGATGCTCTTCGCGACCGTCGGATTCCTCATGCTCATCGCCTCCGTGAACGTAGCCAACCTGCTGCTCGCCAAGGCCGTAAGCCGCCAGCGGGAGATCGCCATCCGCATGGCGATGGGATCGGGCCGATGGCGCATCGTCCGCCAGTTGATCATCGAAAGCGTCTTGCTGTTCCTTATCGGAGGCGCCGCAGGATTGCTCGCGGGTTCAGCCGCCTTGCGGCTCCTGCTGCACTATGCCCCGCTCGGTTACGTACCTGAAATAATTGCCGTCCACCTCGACGGCTACGTCCTCCTGATAACGCTTCTTATGGCCTTGAGCTTGGGCACGGCAGCCGGCATTATCCCGGCTCTTCGTGCTTCCCGCCGGGACGTGCAAGACTTTTTGAAGGAAGGCAGCCAGACCGTCGCCCCGGCGCGCAGCTTCTCGCGCAGTCTGCTGACCGCAGGTGAGATCGCCATGGCGCTGATGATGGTGGTTGGCGCCGGTCTGGCCCTCCGCAGCCTGGTGAAGTTGCTCGGTGTGCAGCCCGGATTCGATCCTCGAAACGTGCTCACGGCGCGCCTCTCTTTACCCGACACAAGATACTCGAGCCCCGCGTGTAAGAACGTGCAGGGGTACTGTGCTGAGCGCCGCTACGCGGCGTTTTACCAGCAGCTTCAGGAACGCCTTGAGGCACTACCCGGAGTCGAGTCGGCGTCCTTCACGAACAAGCTGCCGCTCGAAGGCGGAAGCAACGGCACGATCATTGTTGAGGGACAAGCTGTCCCCAAAGACATGTGGTCCAGCCCGTTGGTGGAGTGGTCCACGGTAATGCCGGGCTATTTTCACACGGCGCGCATTCCCGTGCTCCGGGGCCGTGACTTTACTCCGCGCGACAATGATGAAGATGCTCCGCAGGTTGCGATTATCAACCACAAAATGGCGGACAAATTTTGGCCCCACCAAGACGCCATAGGCAAGCGTTTCTCGCAGGACAAGGATCATCCCAAATGGATCACCACGGTGGGTGTCGTGGGCGACGTTCTTCAATATGGGCTCGATCAAACCGCGAGCGCTCCAGAAGCATACTTCCCTGAGTTCCAGAACCAGTATTCCGACATGAACGTCCTTCTCCGTGCCGCCAATCCGGCGGGGCAACTTCCTGCCCTTCGCGCCGTGGTTCACCAACTTGACTCGCAGCTACCGATCACCAATCCGCGAGAACTCGAAGAAGTTGTCAACGAGTCTTCCTCTCAGCAGCGCTTCTTAGCCTTGCTATTGGGACTGTTTGCCGGGCTCGCCTTGCTCTTGGCGGCAGTCGGCATCTATGGCGTGATCGCGTACTCCGTGGCCCAGCGGACGCACGAGCTGGGCATCCGCATTGCCCTCGGAGCTGGGCGGCCCGAC
>DATJYK010000397.1:0-25505 GCA_035578005.1 Terriglobia bacterium | reverse complement strand
GGTGACCACCGTGGGTTATGGCGATATCTCGCCCCGGACGGTCATCGGGCGCGCCCTGGCCTCGATGCTGATGATCATCGGCTATGGAATTATCGCCGTGCCCACCGGAATCGTAACCTTCGAATTTGCGCGGGCCTCGGCGTCCGGTCCCGTCCGGCTCTGTGCCGCGTGTGGCCTGCAGCCCCACGACCGGGATGCGCTCTATTGCAAGCGCTGTGGCAACCGGCTGGGGCAGGCCGGCGCAGAGCAAAGTCCCGGGAACCTGGATTCATGAATCGCAGATCTTTGATTTGCGCCAGCCGGCCGTGACCCGGGCTGGCGAGAGAACCGGGCGGCACCTACATCAAAAGACGACGTAGGCGCCACCCGCGCATCTCCACTTGCATTCTGCGTTATGCTGACAGCACCTAGTCTAAGCTGCTGGGAGGCGAGTCATGAATCACTGGTTATGCGCTGTTCTCATCGGCATTGCGGGAGGTTCGGGTGGTCTTGCCTGTGTCTTAATGGGCGATCAGGGTTTTAGCCGACCGCGGCGCGTTGGGGACGTTTGGTGTCCCGGCTCCTTGTCGACCATTCTAATTGGCGCTTTCGCAGCGTTTGCATCCTGGGCATTTTACGGTTCGGGAGCTGGAATCGACCTTGCAGATACTACGACCAAGGCACATCTGCAGACTGTCTGCTCTCGCTGGAGCCTTTCTGATCGGTGTAGTGGGATCGAAATGGATAAGTGCCGAGACCGATAAGAGACTGCTCAGGGAGAGTACCAAGGTCGCTGCGGCAAAAGCGCTACCCGACAGGAACGTCGCTGAGATCGTCTCAGGCCCGGCTGTTAAGGTACTGCGGAGCATCGAACAAGCCTGCAACATCGGAACCTAGCTGGCAAGCGCGACCGGCTGGCGCTGAGCGCCTAGCTCTGCGATTCACGTCCGGACTAGAACCCAGTGTGCGGGTGCCCTTTGAACGCTCCCCGCGCAGTCATTCCCGCGAAGGCGGGAATCCATTTTGCTTGACTCCATGTTTCCAACAACTTCGAAAATGGATTCCCGCCTTCGCGGGAATGACTGCGCTTCAGGCAAGGTAGCGCGGCCCTTGTAGCCTATTTCGAAATGCTACAAAGGGAACCAACATAATTCGAAAGAATGACTTGACGGACGGTCCTTTTTGTGCTACACAGGGGTGAGACAGTTGGATTACGGTCACTTCAGTGCGAAAAAGTGCGTTAAGCAATCCGAAAAGTGCGGCAGAGGGCACGGGGCGGTGTCGATTTTTTGGGATTTGCGAAATTTTTGAACATCGAAAATGAAGGAGAGTCCCACGATGTTATTGAAAACAAAGGATCTAATTTTATATCCCACGATGTCTATGATAAATAAGGGACTTAGCTCATATATCCCACGATGTTATTGATGGCCAGTGGTTTACGCGATGTCAAGTGCCAAACTCATGGGTTCAACACGGCATAACTTCGCGAATGCTCTCTCGCGGACGGCAGTCCTTACCCACTACCTCTCTCGTCCAGAAAATTTAAAAAAATTTTTCGCCTATCCTGGAATGTTATTGATAACAAAGGACCGAAAATGAGAAAAATGGGACAAATGAGAATACCCTGGAATGTATATGAAAACAAATAGCTTATCTAATTTATCCTGGAATGTTATTGATAAATAAGAGAGTTAGTTTCGATAGACGAGCAGAGGCTGGGTCACAGAGCGAAATCTCGCGTCGTTATGCCTGGGGGTGTCGCGAAGCATGAAAATGGCGCTATCGAGGCGAAGAGGCGCTCGTTCGAAAACAAAGCACTTAGCGCCTATTTTCGGAACAGAAATGCGGGTTAAGTTCCTCGGGTTGGCCGCAGCAGCAGTGTTACCGATGCTAGCTGGCGTGTTTCCTCTCCATCAAGATCAGGCGGCTGAAGCTGCCAACCTGGCCAGCCTGCGCGCGGCGTTCCTGCACCCGCCGGAAGACAGCAAGATCATGGTGCGCTGGTGGTGGTTCTGGCCCGCCGTCACGCATTCCGAGTTGCTGCGCGAGATGCAATTGATGAAGGCGGGTGGCATCGGCGGCTTCGAGGTGCAAACTACCTACCCCTTGGCGTTGGATGACCCAGGCCATAACTTCAAGAACTTTGACTTCCTCTCGGACGCTCATCTTGACGCGCTGCGTTACGTCTCCTCGGAAGCGCGCCAGCTCGGCCTGCGAATGGACCTGACGCTTGGCAGCGGCTGGCCCTACGGCGGGCCCGGCGTGCCCGTCACGGAAGCCGCAGGGCGCTTGCGCTTGGCAGCGGTGGCCGTCGATCCCGGCGCCCTGGACCTGCCTCTGCCATACATCGGAACCGGCGAGAAACTCCTGGCCGTCTTTCTGGCCAAAGGTGATCCAGCCCGCTTCGAGGCGGGCAGCGCCCAGGAGCTCACCGATATCAAAGACGGACGCGTGCACTTGCCGGGTGGATTGCAGGACCCTCACGTGGTGCTCTTCTTCGTTGCCGGCCGCACCGGGCAGACGGTGAAGCGTGCGGCGCTGGGCGCTGAGGGGTTCGTGCTCGATCACTACGACCGCGCCGCGCTCGATCACTATCTCGCCACGACAGGCAGCCGATTCATGCAGGCCTTTCCGGTGAATCCGCCGCGAGCCATATTCTGCGACAGCCTGGAAGTGTATGAGTCCGACTGGACCGGCGATTTCCTTGACGAGTTCCAAAAGCGCCGGAGTTATGATCTGAGACCCTACTTGCCGGCCTTGGTGGCGGATATCGGCCCGAAGACCGGAGCCATCCGGCATGACTGGGGCAAGACGCTGACCGAGCTATTCACCGAGAACTTCGTGGCGCCCCTTGAGGAGTGGGCGCGCGCTCACCACACGCTGCTGCGCGCTCAGCTTTACGGAATACCGCCGGCGGTGCTTTCGAACTATAGGCTCATCGACCTGCCGGAGGGTGAAGGCGCGCACTGGAAGGAGTTCGCGCCCACGCGCTGGGCATCGTCAGCCGGCCATCTTTACGGGCGACCCGTGACCTCGTCAGAAACCTGGACGTGGCTGCACTCGCCGGCCTTTCGCGCGACCCCGCTGGACATCAAAGCCGAGGCGGACGTTCACTTTCTCGAGGGCATCAACCAGTTTGTGGGCCACGGCTGGCCCTACTCACCGGAAGCAGCGGGCGAGCCCGGATGGCGGTTCTACGCGGCGGCGGTTCTGAACGCCCACAACCCTTGGTGGCTGGTGATGCCGGACCTTAGCCTCTACCTGCAACGCATGAGTTTCCTGTTGCGCCAGGGCCGGCCTGTGAACGACGTGGCCCTTTACGTGCCCACCGATGACGCTTGGGCGCACTTCTCACCAGGCGAGGCTTCGGTGAGCGAGACGGTGGCGCGATTGCTGGGCCCGCGCCTCATCGGCAACATTCTCGATGCGGGGTACGGGTTTGACTTTATCGACGACGACGCCATCACCCGGCTTGCGAAAACGAACGCCCGCGCCTTAGAGGTGAACGGCAACCGCTATTCGATCGTCATCCTGCCGAATGTGGAGCGTATCCCCGTGATGACGCTGCAGAAGCTGGCCGCGTTTGCCCGCGATGGTGTCGCTGTGGTGGCCACCCGCCGCGCGCCGTCGCTTGCTCCGGGACTGATGAACGCGGAATCGGAGAGCCGGCAGATCGCCGCGCTTTCCCGGCAACTGTTTCAGGGAACTTCTGCTGCAGGCCATCTCGTAAAGGATGACGACAGCGACCTTGGCACAACACTCAGGGGCTTGCGTCAGCCCGATGTTCGCTTGTCGCCTCCGGCCCCAGATGTTGGCTTTGTCCACCGGACTACAGGCTGGGCGGAAATCTACTTCTTCGCCAACACTGGCAACCAGTCGATCGCTACGATGGCTACCTTTCGCGTGCAAGGTCGAGAAGCGGATTGGTGGGACCCATTTACCGGCAAGGCTGTCGCAGCCGGCGTGATGACGCGCTCGAACGAGGGCACGACGCTAGCCCTCAACCTCGAGCCCTACGGTTCGCGTGTTCTGGTTTTTGCCAGGCAGTTTGTGCCCCGGGTTCCCCTTCACCCCGGTGGTGAGGGTGGTTCGCAAGGCTTGCCGATGCCACTTGATCTGAGCAGCGGTTGGAGGGTGAGTTTTCTACGAACCAATTTGAACTCAGCAGCCAACTTGGCGTCACTCGACCCCTCGCGCCTCGCGCAGGACGCGTGGAGCTCAACCCGCATGGACGAACTACGATCTTGGAGTGACGATAACGCTACGCGCTTTTTCTCTGGCCTCGCCCTGTACGAGAAGACCTTCAGCGTGCCGTGGGCCGCGGCCGGCCCCTCGTCCGAAATCTGGCTTGATTTCGGCGAAGGGACAGCGATCCCGCCGGCGCCCACGCGCAGCGAAGGGATGCAAACCTGGTTTGATAGTCCTGTGCGCGACGCCGCCGTCGTTTACGTAAACGGACAGCGAGCGGGGTCGGTATGGCATCCTCCGTATACGGTCAATGTAACGGGACTGCTTCGGCCGGGTGAGAACCAACTACAGGTTGTGGTGGCGAACACCGCCATCAATGAAATGGCGGGCGTGGCACTGCCCGACTATCGGCTGCTCGACAGCCGCTACGGCGAGCGGTTTACGCCCCAGGACATGGAACATTTGCAACCGCTGCCGTCGGGCCTACTCGGGAGTATTCGTTTAGTGGCTCGTCCGGCCGAGCGAGAGGCAGGCGCCGGCGAGTAATTGCGGTGCGCGTACCGATGCACGGCTAGACCTACATACATAGGCTAAGTAAATGCCGAAGATTATCGAGGAGGATCGCAATGGCTGTAGCGGCGGTCTATGACCGCCGTTCGGCGGGGCTGAAAGCCCCGCCCTGGAGTTTGTACATTTTGAGGCCCGAAGGGCCGTACTAACAAAGCCCTGGGCAACGCCCGGGCAACGCCCAGGGTGATCAGCCAAGCCCGGCTAGACCTGGAGCCCTGAAGGGGCGAACCAAGACAAACCCCCTCTGTCCCGCGGATAGCGTTCGTCATCTTTAACGTCATCGTGCTCCAGAAACCGTCGATACTCCCCTGAAAGATCGACACGTGCCTGGCCCCCTAGCGCTCCCACTAGCAGGGGCTCAGGGCCTTTGGCGGTGAAGATCCGATGAACGTAGATTTGGAAGAGCGATTGACCCATTCCGATACTTCCCCTTAGTTCGCCCTTTCAGGGCTGTCACACCGCGCGATGACTCGCCCTGGGCGTTGCCCAGGGCTTTGATAGTACGGCCCTTCGGGCCTCAAAATGTACAAACTCAGGGCGGCGGTCTATGACCGCCGTTCGTCCCTCGGCGCTCATAGAGCGCCGCTACACAAGACGCTGTCGCCTTATTCCCATTAGGTGCTTAACTGAGGTTGGCTCGCGTCGCGTTTCACCCATCGGTAGGCGGCGATGGAGTTCTTCCAAAAGTACTGTTCCGCAGCGGCCCGGCCCTTCGCCGTGAAGTATTCGCGGACGACACTGAGCACTTCGGTGTACGAGCCCCAGTGATCGGAGTTGGGCCAGTCGCTGCCGTAAATCAGCCGCTCTGGACCGAAGATGTTCCAGAGCTCGTCCAACCGGTCGCGGTAGAAGTCCGCATCGTGAGGCACTCGGCCATCGACGCGGCGGAGAACCTCGGAGACTTTGACGTAGACCTGCGGCCGCTTGCCGAGTTCGTGCAGGTTGGCTTCGAGGTCGTGGTGAACCTTCGGGTCAGTGGGAGGATCAAGCTGTGGCAGGTGATCGATCACCACACGGAGATTGGGGACTTGGTCCGTAATGCGAACAACACTGCCGATCAAGGCAGGGTCGGGATTCGCGGTATCGAGAGTCAAGCCGGCCTCTGCGAGAGCGCGAAGGCCGGACATGAAAGCTGGCCTCGAAAGCTGGACGCTAAGATTCCGGCCCCAGAGATTTCCGTACCGGATGCCGAGGAAGAGGGGGTTGCGATGAAAGCGCTCAAGTTGCTTGGGGAATTCGGGTTTGTCGGGCTCGAGATCTCCCACCATTCCGACAATCGTCGAATCGGTTGCCGCCACGTCCAAAACCCACTGGTTGTCTTCCAACCAAGGGCTACATTCAACTTCGATGGCGCCAACAACGTTGAGTCCGGCAGTCAGCTTCCGGTAGCGGTCAGGCAACGTCGGCTTGAACAAGACCGCGTCAGCCTTCTCCGGCCAAGGCACGCCCTGCGGCCGTGTGGGATCGAAGAGATGAATGTGTGTGTCGATAATCGGTACGCTCAGAGTTTGCGCATCCATAACCAAGCCAGCCATCGCCGCCGTCACCCCCAGAAATGCTCGCCGATTCACGCCTATAATCTATCATCATCAGGTACGACTGGCACCATCTCTGGCGGTCAGCGATGCAGGTGCGAGTCCACAAGGTATACGACTGACCGATTGCCAGTCGTCCATTATGAGCGAATCGTGAGACAATATCGTCCGCTGTCTGAATATGCTTCAAACCGATTTTCGATGTGGGAGGCGTGAATGTCCGAGATTTCCAGAAGAGAGTTTTGCACGAGCGCCGCAAAAGGCGCGGCAGCGGCAGGGCTGCTGTCTGTCGGTGCGCTGGAACTTCGAGCGAGTCCCTTGGGTCTGCCGATTGGATGTCAGACCTACCCGGTCAGAAAGATGATCGCCCAGGACTTTCCCGGCACCATCAAGCAGCTTGCCGACGCTGGATTTCAGAACGTGGAGCTGTGCTCACCGGTAGGTTATGCCGATTCCGGCTTCGCCGGTCTGGCCAAATACAGCGGACCGGAGCTGAAGAAAATCCTGGCCGATGCGGGCGTCACCTGCATAAGCTCGCACTTCGGCATCGAGGAACTGAGGGCAGATCAGGCGCGCAGCATTGCTTGGGCCAAAGACCTTGGCCTGACCCAAATGATGGTGCCCAGTCTTGACGGGCCGAGGCACCCGACGATGGATGACGTGAAGCGCGCCGCCGACGAGTACAACAAAATGGGCGCAAAGGCGGCCGAAGCCGGCATCCAGCAGGGCCTTCACAACGAGAACTTCGAGCTCACGGAAGTGGACGGCAAGCGGACCTATGACATCTTGTTCGAGCTGCTTGACCCGAAGCTGGTGAAGTTCCAGTTCCAGGTTTCCACCATCAGCCGAGGCTACGATGCGGCCGAGTACTTCACCAAGTATCCGGGGCGCTTCATTTCGATGCACGTGCAAGGGTGGGATGCCAAGACTCGAAAGATCACCGCGGTGGGCGAAGGCACTCTCGATTGGACGAAGATCTTTACGGCTGCGAGGACGGGCGGCATCAAGAACTACTTCGTCGAAATGGACCTGCCGCTCATGAAGGCCAGCGTTCCCTATCTTCGCAACCTCCAGGTCTAATAGGACCGGGGTGACACTATGTCCAAACAGACGGATTTGCACGTTGTGAGCCGCCGCGAATTCCTCGCGGCGACCGGAGGCGCTCTGGCTTCCGCTCCCGGCGTCTTAGCCGCCACGAGAGCGACGAGCGCGCCCTCAGACGCATCGCCAGGTGCGCCTGCGGACGCGCCCACGAAGATTCCGATCGGGGTGTTCGACCCCATCTTTTTCCATCTCTCTCTCGACGCCATGTTGGAGAAGATGACGGCCCTCGGATTGGAGGCCATCGAGGTTGCCGTCGGCGGCTATCCCTCCACTCCGCACTGTCCCGTGGCAGACATGCTGGCGGATGCCGCCAAAGCGCGCGCCTGGCGAAAGAAGTTCGAAGACCGCAATATTCGCATTGGCGCATTCAGCGCCCATGGTAATCCTCTACACCCGAAAGCTGCTGCGGTGGCGCGCCGGGACGATGAAGCGTTTCGCCGTGCGATTCTTCTGGCGGAGCGCTTGGACGTACCCGTGGTGGTAGGTTTCTCCGGCTGCCCGGGAGACTCGGACACTTCTCAACACCCCAATTGGCTCACCTATCGCTGGCCCGACGATTACCAGGAAGTGGTGGAATGGCAATGGAAGGAGAAGGTGATTCCCTATTGGCAGGAGATGGTAAAGTTCGCGCGCCAGCATGGTGTTCGCAAGCTGGCTTTCGAGATGCATCCCGGTTTTGTCGTCTACAATCCTTGGACGCTTCTCCGGCTGCGCGAAGCCGCAGGCGAAGAGATCGGCGCCAACAATGATCTCAGCCACTTGTTCTGGCAAGGCTGCGATCCGGTTGAGGTCATCCGCCTGTTGGCGAAGGAAGGTGCGCTCTTCCACGCCCACATGAAAGACACGGTAATCCTCCAGGAGAATGTGGCGAAGTTTGGCATCCTGAACTTTGTGCCAGGCTCCGAGGATTTCCGGAAAGGGTCCATGACCTTTCGGGCCGTTGGCTACGGGCACGGCGCTGAAGTCTGGAAGCAGATCGTGGCTGCGTACATGGACGTCGGTTATCAGGGCATTCTGAGCATTGAGAACGAGGACCCGATCTTAAACGGCGAGGATGGCGTGGAACGGGCCGCCTATGTGCTCAAGAACGTGCGCGCAGAACTGCTGAACGGGAAGGCCTAGTTCGCGTACTTGCAGAACCAAGCGCGGGGTATACATCAGGATGTTGCCGCCGCCGAAGATGAGCTCGCCGAGTCGATCAATTCCGGCGTCGGACGTAGGCGAAGCGGGCCGAGTGACGTTTAAAGGAGAAGCTTGATGCGCAGAGGGATACTGACTTTGGTGACGCTGGCTCTTGCCCTGCCAGCGGCGGCGCAAGAACAGCCGACAACATTACTAGGCTATTTGACGCGGCCCGATGACTATGTGCAGAAGCGCTCGTCCAGCTACGATCGCACGGGCGGCAACGAGGATTATCGGGAGCTCGCGCCCGGCGGCACATTGACATTGCTCGACGTCGAGGGTCCCGGCGAGGTCACGCACGTCTGGATGACTATCGCCAGTCGGGAGAGGTTCCATCTGAAGAAGCTGGTTCTACGGATGTATTGGGACGGCGAGTCAACCCCCAGCGTCGAAGCGCCTGTCGGTGACTTCTTTGGCCTCGGTCTTGGAGACTATTTCCTCTACCAATCCGCACCGCTCGCTGTGGGGGCCGACAAGGCCTTGAATTCCTTCTTTCCCATGCCGTTTCAGAAGCACGCGCGAATCACGGTGACGAATGAAGGCAAGGACAAAGTGGACGCCTACTACTTCAACATCGACTATCGCGCGTACTCGCATCCGCTCGCAGCGGACACGCTCTATTTCCATGCCCAGTATCGCCAGTGCTCGCCGTGCACCGCCATCGAGAGCGACGGCAAGAACCTCGACGGGAAGGACAACTACGTCTGGCTTGAGGCGCAGGGCCGCGGGCACTTCGCGGGCGTCACAATGTCCGTACTCGAGAACGCCGACGGATGGTGGGGCGAAGGCGACGATATGTTTTTTGTAGACGGCGAGAAGCTGCCTTCCATCAACGGCACTGGAACAGAGGACTATTTTCTCGGCGCCTGGGACTTCGGCGGCAAGCCTTTCGCTTACGAATTGTTTGGCGCGCCGCAAGTAGGACCAGAGCGCGCCGGATCACGCTGGAGCGTCTACAGATTTCACCTGGACTCGCCCATAACGTTTACAAAGTCGCTGCGCGCTACCATCGAGCACGGTCACGCCAACGATCGGGCAGACAACTACTACTCCGTTGCTTACTGGTATCAGACCGAACCGCACGCGGCGTTTCCAACTCTGCCTGCAGTTGAGGATCGATTGCCGACGCTGCGTCCGGCTGGCCACTAACGCGATCCGAAATTTGAAATTGGAGATTTCACCTCGCCGAAAGTTCACGAAATTTGGAATTGGAGATTTCACAAGCAACGTCAAATCTCAACAGAGACCGGCTAAGATTTGAACAGCGAATCAAACCTCTTCTTGGCGTCATCGCTCTTGGAGTCACTGCGGCTAGATGAGCTCTGCGTTCCCGCCCGAGGCGACGCACTTGGTGAGAAATAATCACAATAGTTGGCTGCTTCCTTGTCACGCACCCATTCGGCCTGTGTCTCAGCACATTGGTTGTGTTTGGCGGGATTGTAATGACGGCAGTTGCGGCAGGCGTGCAGATCGGAGTCGCACTGCGCGCACGTGTCGCGGTTGCCCACACGCGCGCCAGAGGCTACGTTGATAACGTATCCGCACTTCCAGCAGGTCAAGGCGGTTACCGGTTGTCGGTTTACGGTTGTCGGTCACCGAGAACCGGTCACCGACAACCGACCACCGTGTTACTGCGTTCGTGCTTCGTCGTCCTCGAAGTCGGCAGCGAGACCTGCGGCACCAGCCGGCAGGCCCGGCTCCACGGCCTCGCCGATCTCGACTTCCACCTCCACCTCGGGCGGTGCGGGCGGCTCGGCCTCGGTGAGCAGCCGGAAGTTCCGGTACATTTCGAGGCCGGTGCCGGCCGGGATGAGCCGGCCCATAATCACGTTCTCCTTCAGGCCGCGCAGGTGGTCCACCATGCCCCGGATGGAGGCTTCGGTGAGTACCCGCGTGGTCTCCTGGAAGGAGGCGGCGGAGATGAACGAGTCGGTGGAGAGCGAGGCCTTGGTGATGCCCAGCAGCAACGGCCGGCCCGTGCCCGGCTTGCCTCCGGATTTGTGGGCGCGATCGTTCTCCTCGCGGAAGCGGAACTTGTCCACTTGCTCGTCGAGAAGGAACTCGGTGTCGCCCACTTCCTCCACTCTCACCCAGCGCATCATCTGCCGGGAGATCACCTCGATGTGCTTATCGTTGATGTTGACGCCCTGCAGGCGGTAGACCTCCTGGATTTCGTCGACGAGGTACTTCTGCAGCTCCTTCTCGCCGAGCACCGCCAGGATGTCATGCGGGTTGCGCGGCCCGTCCATCAAGGGCTCGCCCGCCTTCACGCGCTCGCCCTCCTGAACGGAAACGTGGACGCCGCGCGGCAGCAAGTACTCCTTGGGTTCACCCTTATCGGGCACCACCACGATCTTACGCTGACCCTTGGAGACTTCGCCGTACTTCACCACCCCGTCCACTTCCGTGATCACGGCGGTTTCATGCGGCCGGCGCGCTTCGAAAAGCTCGACCACCCGCGGCAGACCACCGGTGATGTCCTTGGTCTTGGTGGTTTCGCGTGGGATCTTCGCCAGCACGTCACCCGGACTCACCTCGTCGCCATCCTGCACCATGAGGTGCGCGCGAGACGGCATGAGGTACTTCTTCGAGCCCTTCTTTTCACTGCGGATCACGAGTTGCGGTTGCAGCTTCTCGTCCGGCGAGTCGGTGACAACCAGCCGGGAGAGGCCCGTCACTTCGTCCACTTCCTCGCGCAAGGTCACGCCCTGCTCGAGGTCCTTGAAGTTCACCGAACCGCCTACCTCAGTGAGGATTGAGAAAGTGTAAGGATCCCATTCCACGATCACGTCGCCCAGTTTCACCTGCGCGCCATCCTCCATGCGCACGCGAGCGCCATACACCACGGTGTAGCGTTCGCGCTCCCGGCCTTTTTCGTCCACGATGGCGACCGCACCGTTGCGGTTCATCACCACGAAATTGCCTTCCCGGTTCTTCACCGTCTGCAGGCTGACGTACTTCAGGAAGCCGTTGTTGCGCGCCTCGAGGGCACTCTGTTCGCTCACGCGGCTGGCGGTGCCGCCGATGTGGAAGGTGCGCATGGTGAGCTGCGTTCCCGGCTCGCCGATGGACTGGGCCGCAATCACGCCCACGGCCTCGCCGATTTCAACCATCTTGCCGGTGGCGAGATTCCGTCCGTAGCAACGAATGCAGACGCCGCGCCGCGACTCGCAGGTGAGCACCGACCGGATTTTCACCCGCTCGATGCCCGCCGCCTGAATGGCCGCGGCCAGGTCTTCATCGATTTCCTGATTCACATCCACAATCAGGTTGCCTTCATAGTCCTTCACCTGCTCAAGGGAAACGCGGCCTACAATGCGGTCGCGCAAGGGTTCCACCACCTCGCCGGCTTCGACGATGGGCTCCACGAAAATGCCGTCGAGCGTGCCGCAATCGAACTCGGAGATGATCACGTCTTGCGCCACGTCCACCAGGCGGCGGGTGAGATAGCCGGAATCGGCCGTCTTAAGAGCCGTATCCGCCAACCCCTTGCGCGCGCCGTGGGTGGAGATAAAGTACTGCAACACGTTCAGGCCTTCGCGGAAGTTGGCCGTAATCGGAGTCTCAATGATTTCGCCTGAGGGCTTGGCCATGAGTCCGCGCATGCCCGAGAGTTGGCGAATCTGCTGTTTCGATCCACGAGCGCCGGAATCCGCCATCACATAAATCGGGTTTAACTCACCCGACTTATCCTCGTGCTCCATGGCCTGGAACATTTCGTCGGCCACGCGGTCCGTGACGTTAGACCAGATAGAGATCACCTTGTTGTAGCGCTCGCCGTGGGTGATGGCGCCGTCCTGGTACTGCTTCTCCACTTCGATCACTTCGTGTTCGGCGTCCTTCACCAGGTTGGCCTTGCTGGAGGGCACCAGCAGGTCATCAATGCCGATTGAAATCCCGGCCTTGGTGGCGTAAAGGAAGCCCAAAGCCTTGATTTCATCCAGCAGCTTCACGGTGGTCTCAAGCCCGAAGCGGAGGTAGCAGTAATTGCAGAGAATGCCCAGGCCTTTCTTGCGCAGCAGGCCGTTTACAAACGGCATTTCCTTCGGAAGGTGATCGTTGAAAATCACCCGGCCCACCGTGGTTTCGATGAACTGGTTTTGCAGAGTGATGGGCTCCGTATGCAGGATGTCCTGGTCATCGTAAGCCGTGGTGAGGTCCACGGCGCGCCCGGTGTAGCGCAGCCGGATCGGCGTTTGCGTCTCCACCTCACCCGCTTCGAGCGCCAGCACCACGTCATCCAGGTTGGCGAAGGGACGCCCTTCACCGCGCGCGCCCTTCTTCGACTTGGTCAGATAGTAGACGCCCAGCACCACGTCCTGCGTGGGAACGGCCAGCGGCTGGCCGTTGGCGGGCGAAAGGATGTTGTTGGACGCCAGCATCAGCACCGAGGCTTCAATTTGTGCTTCGGGCGAGAGCGGAATGTGAACGGCCATCTGGTCGCCGTCGAAGTCGGCGTTGAAGGCGGTGCAGACCAGGGGATGAATCTTGATGGCCTTGCCTTCCACCAGCACGGGCTCAAAAGCCTGGATGCCAAGGCGGTGCAACGTGGGAGCGCGGTTCAGCAGCACCGGGTGGTCTTTGATGACCTCCTCGAGAATGTCCCAAACCATCGCTTCCTGCCGCTCCACCATTTCCTTGGCGGCCTTGATGGTGGTGCAAAGTCCGGACTGCTCGAGTTTGTGATAAATGAACGGCTTGAACAGCTCCAGCGCCATTTTCTTGGGCAGGCCACACTGGTGCAACTTGAGCTCAGGGCCCACCACGATCACGGAGCGGCCGGAGTAGTCCACGCGCTTGCCCAGCAGATTCTGGCGGAAGCGGCCCTGCTTGCCCTTGAGCGTGTCGGAAAGCGACTTCAGCGGGCGGTTGTTGGTGCCCCGCAGTACGCGTCCGCGGCGGCCATTGTCAAAAAGAGCGTCCACGGCTTCCTGCAGCATTCGCTTCTCGTTGCGCACGATGACGTCGGGCGCGTGCAACTCCATGAGCTTCTTCAACCGGTTGTTGCGGTTGATCACGCGGCGGTACAGATCGTTAAGGTCCGAGGTGGCGAAGCGGCCGCCATCGAGGGGAACGAGCGGCCGCAACTCGGGAGGAATGACCGGAATCACGTCCAGGATCATCCATTCCGGACGGTTGCCGGACTTCCGGAAGGCTTCCACAACCTTCAGACGCTTGGCGAACTTAAGACGCTTTTGCTGCGAAGGGTCGGACCGCATCTTTTCGCGCAACTCGTCAGACAGGGTCGCCACATCCACGCGCTTGAGGAGCTCCTTGATGGCTTCCGCGCCCATGCCGGCCCGGAATTTGCCCGCAAATTCCTGTCGAAGCTCGCGATAGCGCTCGTCGGTGAGCAGCTCACGCTCTTTCACCGGCGCTTCGCCAGGATCCACCACTACGTACTTTTCGAAGTACAGCACCTGCTCGAGCTCACGCAGAGAAATGTCGAGGAGGTGGCCGATGCGGCTGGGAAGGCCCTTGAAGAACCAAACGTGCGAACACGGCGAAGCCAGCTCGATGTGTCCAAGGCGCTCGCGCCGCACCTTGGAAAGGGTAACCTCCACACCGCACTTATCACAGATCACGCCGCGGTGCTTCATGCGCTTGTACTTGCCGCACAAGCACTCCCAGTCCGTCACCGGACCGAAGATGCGCGCGCAAAACAGGCCGTCGCGCTCCGGCTTGAAGGTGCGGTAATTGATGGTCTCCGGCTTGGTGACTTCCCCGTGAGACCACGACCGGATCTTTTCGGGCGAGGCCAGGCTGATCCGAATGCTGTCAAATTCTCCAATTAAACTGACACGGTCATAAGGGCTGCTGCGAAACAAGGTGGACCTCCCTTTCGCGGAGTCTGAATAATTCGGAATTCCTGAAAACTTGAAACCCTCGGAACACAGCATTCCTGCGAATGAGGGAATCCAGCCGGTAAGACCTGCGCAACGGATTCACGTTTTCGCGGGAATGGCACGTTTTTCAAAAGCCGGCCTGCAATGGCACGAACTCTGGTTCCAAACCTCTTGACGTGTGAAGAACCAACCTGGGAGCACTGGGGAACCCCAAAGTGCGCCCGCAAGCTAACTTTACAAACCATTACTTATGATCAAAATTTCCCGGTGGCTTTGTGAAATTCTTATGTTGTTTTGCCGTATTGATAACAAAGCACTTCTTGGCTTTGTGTAAAATTTACACAAAGCCACCAAGTTATTGATTACACGTAAGTTCTTGGCTTTGGCAGAGACGGCTTAACATGTAATCTACTCATTCTAAACAACCTCTTGGCTTTGGGGGGTAGGGGGGGGCACCCCGCCTCCGAACCCAGACCCCTCAAACCGCCTCCTCGCTCACTGCCACCAACGCCTCTTTTGGCTTCCTCAACAATTCGACGTCGAGGCAGAGACTTTGGAGCTCGCGCACCAACACGTTGAACGATTCTGGAACTCCGGGTTCGATGGCCGCCTCACCCTTGACGATGGCCTCATAGATCTTGGCGCGGCCGTACACGTCGTCAGACTTGGCCGTCAGCAGCTCCTGCAGAATGTAGGCTGCTCCGTAAGCTTCCAGAGCCCACACTTCCATTTCACCGAAGCGCTGGCCGCCGAACTGGGCCTTGCCGCCCAAAGGCTGCTGAGTAATCAGCGAGTAAGGACCGATGGAGCGGGCGTGAATCTTGTCGTCCACCAGGTGCGACAACTTCAGGATGTAGATGTAGCCCACCGTCACCTGCTGCTCAAACTGTTCTCCGGTCATGCCATCGTGCAGCACGATCTTCCCGGAGGTCGGCAGTCCGGCAGAGGTAAGGTACTGCTTGATCTCCTTCTCCGTGGCGCCGTCGAAGACCGGTGTGGCGAACGGGATGCCTTCCCGGTAAGCGCGGGCGAGGTCCAATACCTCCTCATCGCTCAACGAGTCCAGCTTCTCACTGATGCCGTTCCGCAGGACGCCTTTGAGCTCCTTGCGCATCAACTCCGCCCGGTTCTCCTGGGACATCAGGCTGGCGAGCTTTTCGCCGAGTTCGTGGGCTGCCCAGCCCAGGTGAGTTTCAAGAATCTGGCCCACGTTCATCCGGGAGGGCACGCCTAACGGATTCAACACCACTTCCACGGGAGTACCATCCGGGAGATAAGGCATGTCCTCCTCGGGCACGATGCGCGCGATCACACCCTTGTTTCCGTGCCGGCCGGCCATCTTGTCGCCCACCGACAGCTTGCGCTTCATGGCAATGTAGCACTTCACCAGCTTGATGACGCCCGGAGGCAGCTCGTCGCCCTTCCTAAGCTTCTGGACTTTCTCTTCGGTGATCTTGCGCAGAATGTCGATCTGGCGCGAGGTCATCTCTTCGATTTCATCGATGCGCTCGAAGAGGGTGGGGTCTTTCTTGGCGACGCGGATGCGCTTCAAATTGCGTAGCGTCATGCGCGGGTCTGACAAGACCTCACGATTGAGCTCCGTGCCCTTCACATAAAGGCGCTTGTTGGTCTTGTCGTCGTGCAAGTCAGCCTGTAGCACTTCGCCTTCGAGCAGGGCCAGAAGGCGCTTCAGGCGCTCGTCATTCAGGATGCGGATTTCATCGTTAAGGTTCTTCTGCAGCCGGTCCACTTCGCCAGCCTCGATCGACCGGGCGCGCTCGTCCTTCTCCGCGCCCTTGCGGGAAAAGATCTTCACATCCACCACGATTCCTTCAATGCCCGGCGGGCAAGTCAAGGAAGCGTCGCGCACGTCGCCGGCCTTTTCGCCGAAGATGGCGCGCAGGAGCTTCTCCTCAGGCGTCAACTGGGTCTCGCCCTTGGGCGTCACTTTGCCCACCAGAACGTCGCCCGGCCTCACGTAGGCTCCGATGCGGATCACGCCGCTCTCATCGAGATCCTTGAGCAGGTTCTCGCCCAGATTGGGAATGTCGCGCGTGATTTCTTCGGGCCCCAGTTTGGTATCCCGAGCTTCGATTTCGAACTCCTCGATGTGAATCGAAGTGTAGGAATCCTCACGAACAAGTTTCTCGCTCACCAGGATGGCATCTTCAAAGTTGTAACCGCGCCAGGGCATAAAAGCCACCAGCACGTTGCGGCCGAGCGCCAGTTCGCCGCGGTCCGTGCAGGGACCGTCGGCCAGCACGTCACCCACCCGCACCCTTTGGCCCCGACGCACCACCGGCTTCTGATTGATGCAGGTGTTCTGATTGGAGCGCCGGAACTTGATGAGCTGATAAATGTCGGCGCCCACCTCGCGCGAAAGGTGGCCGGCGTGCCCGTCGCTTTCAATACGCACGATGATGCGCTCGCTGTCCACGCTATCCACCACTCCGGCGCGCCGCGCCACCACCACGGCTCCCGAATCCCGGGCGGTGACTTCTTCCATGCCCGTGCCGACCAGCGGCGACTGCGCCCTGAGCAGGGGCACCGATTGGCGCTGCATGTTCGAACCCATGAGGGCCCGGTTGGCGTCGTCGTTTTCGAGGAACGGGATCAGCGATGCCGCCACGCTGACGAGCTGCTTGGGACTGACGTCGATGTAATCCACCTCTTCGCGCCGAACCAGTACAAAGTTACCGGATTGGCGGGCATTCACGAGCTCGTTGATCAGCCGGCCTTTCTCGTCGAGAGGTACGTTCGCCTGCGCGATGATGTGCTGATCTTCCTCCCAGGCGGAGAGGTAGAAGGAGTGCGGCTCATATTCCACCAACTTCCGCCGGCGTTCGCGCAGGTCCTCGTTCGCCTTGCGAACCTCGTTCAGCTCGACGTGCTCGCCCAGACGCCAGGGGCCATCGCCGCCGTGGGTGATGGTGACGTAGTCGAGTGCCACGCCATTGCGCACCTTTCGATAAGGGCTCTCGATGAAGCCGTACTCGTTGATGCGCGCGTAACAGGAAAGCGAAGAGATAAGCCCGATGTTCGGGCCTTCGGGCGTCTCGATGGGGCAGATGCGTCCGTAGTGCGTGGGATGAACGTCTCGCACTTCAAACCCCGCCCGTTCGCGTGAGAGTCCGCCCGGACCCAGGGCCGAGAGACGCCGCTTATGGGTGATTTCCGAAAGCGGGTTGGTCTGATCCATGAACTGCGAAAGTTGCGACGAGCCGAAGAACTCGCGTATGGCCGCCATTACCGGCTTGGCGTTGATGAGATCGTGCGGCATGGCCGTCGACATTTCCTGGTAGACGGACATCTTTTCCTTGATAGCGCGTTCCATGCGCACCAAGCCGATGCGGAACTGGTTCTCAAGCAGCTCGCCCACCGCGCGCACGCGCCGGTTCCCGAGGTGGTCAATGTCGTCCGCGATGTAATTTCCGCCCGGATTCTTGTGCAGCTTCAGCACGTAGCGAATGCAGGAAAGGAAGTCCTCCGGGTCAAGCGTGCGCTTGTCGAGCGGAAGTTGAACGACGGCAGCTTCCGAGTGATCGGTGGCCAGCGTTCCTTCGCAGCCCCTCACGGCCTCGTTGCAGATATTTCCGTCGCGTTTGCCCACGAAAATCTTTTCCTGGTCAACGACAACGTAAAAGTTCTCCTTGGGCAGGTTCCCGCCCCTTTCCATCTCAAAGCTCGTGGCCTTGTCGGTCATGCGAGTCTTGAGACGGGTGTAGTACCCCAGCTTGATGTTGAATTTCAGGCGACCGACACGCGAAAAGTCATACTTGCGCGGGTCGAAAAACATGCCGTTGAAGAGCGCCGTTGCCGTGTCAAGCGTGGGCGGGTCGCCGGGACGCATCTTCTTGTACAACTCGATCAGCGCTTCCTGGGGGGTGCGTAGCGTATCCTTGCGCAGCGTTTGGCTGATGACGCTGCCGGTATCGTCGCGATCCGGGTAAAAGACGAAGATCTCGGGTACTTTCGCTTCCTGTATCGCGCTCAGGCTTTCCGCCGTCAGCTCGTTGTTGGTCTCGAGCAGCACCTCGCCGGTGGTGGTGTCAACCACATCGGCGGCCGCGTAGGCGCCTTCAAGATCGTGCGCTGAAACCTCGATGCGCGTGATGTGGGCCTTTTCGATATCGCGTAGCAGCGCGGGCGTAACCTTCCGGCCGGCTGTCACAATGACTTCATGACTGCGCGGGTGTTCGATGCTCTTGGAAACCTTGGTGCCCACCAATCCTTCAGAAACGTCGCAGAAAAGCTTCCGGTCCTCGAGCGAGATGTGCTCCACCTGGTAGAAGGCCTTCATGATCTCCGAGTCATGCTTCAGCCCTAGACCGCGCAGGAAAATCGTGGCCAGGAACTTGCGCTTACGGTCGATGCGCACGTAAAGGAGGTTCTTGGTGTCATACTCGAACTCAACCCAGGAGCCGCGGTAGGGGATGATCTTGCCGAGGAAGTACGTCTTCTGCGCGTTGGTCTCAAAGAAGACGCCCGGCGAGCGGTGGAGCTGGCTGACGATGACGCGCTCAGTGCCGTTGATGATGAAGGTGCCGTGCTCGGTCATCAACGGAATTTCGCCGAAATAGACCTCCTGCTCCTTGATGTCGCGGATGGTCTTCTGGCCGGTGTCGGCGTCCTTGTCATACAGGGTGAGGCGGATGGTGACCTTCAAAGGCGCGGCGAAGGTCATGCCGCGCTCCTGGCACTCGTTCACGTCGTACTTGAGCTGCAGGGCTACCGGGTCGCCGCACTTGTTGCAGAAGGTCACCACGTTCTGGTTGAAAGTTCCGCACTTGGTGCACAGCACGTCGCCGGCCTTGAACGGGTCTGTAATGACGGTGTGCCCGCAGTTCTTGCAGGTGGATCGCAGGTGGTGAAGTCCACGCAAAGCTCCGCACTTGCATTCCCAGTTACCGATGGAGTAATCGACGAAGTCGAGCTGCGACACGCCCCGGAAATCCGTAATGGGAAAGACGGAGTTGAACACAGCCTGAAGGCCGCCGTCCTCCCGCTCCGAGGGGAGCAGATTCATTTGCAGAAAGCGCTCATAAGAGCGCCGCTGCACTTCGATAAGATTCGGAATCTGGATCGCTGTGGGGATTTTGGAGAAGTTGATGCGTTGACGCGAAACGCCGTTCCCGCCGTTCAACATCCTGATGGCTCCTTGCCTGAAATCTCAGAAGACGACTCAGTTGTGGTTACATGGGTCCCTGAGTAAATAGATGCGGACCTTGGCGACGAGGATGCAGCCTGGAGCACCAGGGATCCCTGATCGCAAGCTCAAGAAGGATTTCGTCACCTCCTCACCCCAAGGTAAGAGTGGGGAAGCACCGAAGTTTGGAGCGGACACGCGCTGAGGCCCGCCCGGGCGCAGCTTTATTTTACTTCAACTGTCGCCCCAGCCTCAGTGAATTTTTTCTTGATGGTCTCGGCCTCTTCCTTGTTGACGCCTTCCTTAATGGCTTTCGGGGCGGCTTCAACCAAGTCTTTGGCCTCTTTCAGGCCGAGGCTTGTGACCTCACGTACGGCCTTGATAACGTTAATCTTATTGGCTCCCACGGCAGTAAGAACCACGGAAAATTCGGTCTTCTCTTCGGCCGGGGCGGCTGCCGGTGCGGCACCTGCAGCCGCGCCCGCCATCATCACTGGAGCCGCCGCCGCTGCCGAAACACCCAGCGCCTCTTCAAGCCGCTTCACCAAATCGGCCGCCTCGAGCAAGGTGAGGCCTTTGATTTCCTCTACGATTTTCTCCACGCGCTCAGACATTGTGTTCACCCTCCCTGATATTTTAAGAAACTCGTTGCTAGCGTCCGGAAGGGCGGGGCTTCAGCCCCGCCGTACCGACGCCGCGAAACTATTGCCAATATGATGAAAAGCCCAGACATTTGGGCTTCCGTAGCAAACTTGAACCTGGATTCATGTCATTTCGAGCGCAGCGAGAAATCTCATAAGTCTTTTCTCTTCAGAGCGAGATTTCTCGCTGCGCTCGAAATGACATGAACTACAGGCCTGGATCTTAGGCCCGATCGCATCCTTCTAGAAGCTCATCCGGAAACCCTGGGAGCGCGGGCGTCCCGCCCGCCCCTTGCACTCCAGTACCCCGTAAGAGCGGGCGGGACGCCCGCGCTCCCAGGGTTTCCGGATGGGTCTCTAGGCCCGGTCTTACCCTTCCGCGAACTTCTTCTCGTCAACTCCCTGCTTGATCACGTACGCAAGATTGCGCGCCACGGCAGCGACGGCGGAAGCCACCTGTGTGGCAGGCGCCTTGACAAGAAACAGCGCCTTGGCGAGCAACGCCTCCCGCGAAGGCAAGCTGGCAAGCGCCATCAGGTCCGCAAGGGACACAACCCGCCCTTCCACGACCCCCGTCTTGAACACCAGCACGGGGTTCTCCTTGGCGTAGGCTGTCATCACCTTGGCCAGGGCTACCGGATCAGTCTCTGTGACGGCAATCGAAGTGGTCCCCTTGAGCTTTCCGCCAACCGCCGGTTCGACGGCGGTGCCCTGGGCCGCTCGCTCGATGAGGCTGTTCTTCACCACGTGGTATTTCGCTCCGGTTTCGGCGATCTTGCGCCGCAGTTCAGAGTCCTGAGCCACAGTGATGCCCTCGAACTTCGAGAGAATCACGCTCTTGGCGCACTCAAACTCCTCCCGGACCGACTCAACCTGCTTCGCTTTTTCGTCCTTCTTCCCCATGGCAATGCCCTCTCCGCTAGACCTCTGCCTCCAACGCCGTCATTCCCGCGAAGGCGGGAATCCACAAGTTTTCACACGGGACTCTTTCACAACGACCTTCCCTAGGCGGCCTCCACCGACGTCAGATCAATAGGCACGCCGGGCCCCATCGTCGATGAAATCACGATGCTTTTGACGTATCGCCCCTTGGCCGTGGCCGGCTTAGCCTTAATCACGGTCGCAATCAGAGCGTGTGCGTTGTCCGCCAGCTTTCCGGCATCGAACGAAACCTTGCCGATGGCGCAGTGAATGATGCCCGTCTTATCGACGCGAAACTCGACCTTGCCGGCCTTGACCTCTTGAACCGCCTTTTCCACGTCCATCGTGACGGTGCCGGTTTTCGGGTTGGGCATGAGACCGCGCGGACCCAGCACTTTACCGAGCCGGCCTACGGACTTCATCATGTCCGGCGTGGCCACCACGGCGTCAAAATCCAGCCAGCCTCCCTGTATTTTTTGAACGAGATCGTCGCCGCCCACTTCGTCCGCGCCCGCTTCACGCGCCTCGCGCACTTTCTCACCGGAGGCAATCACGATCACGCGCTTGGTCTTACCGAGGCCGTGCGGCAGCACGACCGTGCCGCGCACCATCTGGTCCGCATGCTTCGGGTCTACACCCAGGCGCATGGCCACTTCCACCGTCTCGTCAAACTTCACGAAGGAAGTTTTCTTGACCAGCGGCATCGCGTCCGCGAGGTTGTAAGCCGGCTTTTCCACCAGTTTGGCAGCAGCTACATATTTTTTGCCCATAAGTCTGCTCCTGCTACGCGTCGAGACTCAGCCGCGAGCGGCCGAATTTCGAGCTTCGAGTTTCGAAATCAGGCCACGACTTCCAGTCCCATGCTTCGCGCCGTGCCCTTCACGGTGGCGATCGCCCCGGCGAGGTCGCGGGCATTCAAGTCGGGAAGCTTGCTCTTAGCAATCTCTTCCACTTGCTTTTCGGTGACCTTGCCGACCTTATTCTTGTTGGGCTCGCCCGAACCCTTGGCGATCCCCGCCGCCCGCTTCAGCAAAACCGCCGCCGGCGGCGTTTTGGTGACAAAAGTAAAGGTACGGTCGGCATAGATTGTGATCACCACCGGGATGATCAGGCCTTCCTGGTCCTTCGCGGACGTCTTGGCGTTGAACGACTTGCAGAAATCCATGATATTGACGCCGTGCTGCCCGAGAGCCGGCCCCACGGGCGGTGCCGGAGTGGCCTTGCCCGCAGCGATCTGCAACTTCACCATTGCCTGAACCTTCTTTGCCATTGCTCAGCTCCTCGACCCCGAAACTCGAAATTCGAAACTCGCAAGGTCGTCAGTGGCCGATTTTCGAATTTCGAGCTTCGAATTTCGAAAATCAGCCCTTATCAACTTGATAGAAGTCTAGTTCCACCGGCGTTCCGCGTCCAAAGATGGTTACCATCACTCGCAGAGTGGAACGATCCTCGTTGACTTCGTCTACGACGCCCGTGAAATCCTTGAACGGACCCTCGTTGATCTTCACGGTCTCACCGCGCTCGAATTTGAGCCGCGGCTTCGGATGCTCAGCCGCCACTTCGACCCGATGAACAATGCGGTCCACCTCTTCCGGTGTAAGCGGACTGGGCATCTGACCGGAGCCGACAAATCCCGTGACGCGCGGGGTGGACCGCACCAGGTGCCACGTGTCGTCATTCATCGCCATTTCTACGAGCACGTAGCCCGGATAGAACAGCTTCGGCGTGACCACTTTCTTGCCTTGCCGCACCTCGAGCACGTCTTCGGTGGGCACCATGATTTCGCCGAATTGCTCCTGAAGACCCGCTGCTTCTGCGCGACTCCTCAGCGTCTCGGCAACCTTCTTTTCGAAGCCCGAATACGAATGAATGATGTACCAGTTCTTGGTCATTCCCTGCTTCTCAGTCTCTGAAGCTGCAGCCGACACGTTACCTCTCCTACCCTAAGCCTTGTGTCCCAGCCAGGTCAAAAGCCGGCCCACCAGTTGCTGAAAAACCGCGTCGCAAGCCCAGAAATAAAAGGCAAAAGCGAACGTGGTAGCAATCACCATCACGGTAGTACCGTAAATCTCTTGTTTTCCGGGCCAAGTCACTCGTTTCATCTCGGCGCGCACATCCCCGAAGTAATCCCGTGTACGCTTCCAGATGTTCTTCTGAATCAGGATTTCTTCAGCCATAGCGCTCTCTTAGCCTTCTCGTTGGTTCGCGTCTCTTCCCCGGGCCAGAAGCAAAATCGTCCAGCCCGCGCCAATCTTCTGGCAGGGGCGGAGGGACTCGAACCCCCATGACCGGTTTTGGAGACCGGCAGATTAACCGTTAATCTGACGCCCCTGTGAAAACCAGCCGACAGTAAGCAGTAAGCGGTGGGCAGCGAACCTTCCCCCCCGCCGTAGGTGCCTTCTTGCTGCCTAGTGCCTTCTGCCGACCGCCTACTTCACTTCTTTGTGGGCCGTATGATGACGGCACGCACGGCAGAATTTCTTCAGCTCAAGCCGGTCCTGGTTCTTCTTCTTGTTCTTCGTCGATGTGTAGTTGCGGTTCTTGCAGTCCCCGCACTGTAAAGTAATGATTTCGCGCATAGATTGTAGCTCTCAGCTTTCAGCTCTCAGCTATCTGCCCCGATTCTCGCCAAGTGCTTTAGCTGAGAACTGAGCGCTGATAGCTGACAGCTTTACTTAATAATCTCCGCCACGGTTCCGGCGCCGACGGTGTGGCCGCCTTCGCGGATGGCGAAGCGCAGCCCTTTCTCCATGGCGATGGGCGTAATCAGTTCGATTTCCAGGGCCACGTTATCGCCCGGCATCACCATTTCCGTCCCGGCCGGCAGCGTCGCCACTCCCGTCACGTCCGTCGTCCGAAAGTAAAACTGTGGCCGGTATCCATTGAAGAACGGCGTGTGCCGTCCCCCTTCTTCCTTGCTCAAGATATACACCGAAGAGTTAAACTTCGTGTGCGGCGTGATCGAACCGGTCTTCGCCAGCACCATGCCGCGCTCCACGTCGTCTTTTTCCGTTCCCCGCAGCAGCAGTCCCACGTTGTCGCCTGCCTGCCCTTCGTCCAGCAGCTTCTTGAACATCTCCACGCCCGTTACCACGCGCTTGAAGGGCTCCGGCCGCAATCCCACAATCTCCACCTCTTCCTGGATTTTCACCTTGCCGCGCTCCACCCGCCCCGTCACCACCGTGCCCCGGCCCGAGATCGAGAAGATGTCTTCCACCGGCATCAGAAACGGTTTGTCAATCTGCCGCTCCGGCATCGGTATGTAGCTGTCCACTGCGTCCATCAGGTCGTGGATCGATTTCTCCCACTTCGCATCGCCTTCCAAGGCCTTCAGCGCCGACCCCCGCACAATCGGAATCTTGTCCCCGGGAAACTGGTACTTGTTCAGCAGGTCGCGCACTTCCACTTCCACCAACTCCAGCAACTCCTCGTCTTCCACCGCATCGCACTTGTTCATGTACACCACGATGTACGGCACGTTCACCTGGCGCGCCAGCAGCACGTGCTCGCGCGTCTGCGGCATCGGCCCGTCCGTCGCCGCCACCACCAGGATCGCCCCGTCCATCTGCGCCGCGCCCGTGATCATGTTCTTGATGTAGTCCGCGTGCCCCGGGCAGTCCACGTGCGCGTAGTGCCGCTTCTCGGTCTGGTACTCCACGTGCGCCGTGTTGATCGTGATCCCGCGCGCCTTTTCCTCCGGCGCCGCATCGATCTGGTCGTAGTTCTTCGCCTCCCCGCCGTACTTCTTCGCAAGGATGTGCGTCATCGCCGCCGTCAGCGTCGTCTTGCCGTGGTCCACGTGCCCAATCGTGCCCACGTTCACGTGCGGCTTGGTCCTCTCGAATTTGCCTTTTGCCATGTCCGTTCGCTCCGTTACTTCTTGGCGTCCTTGTCGTCTTTCTTGATGATCGCGTCAGCGATGTTCTTCGGCGCCTCGGCGTAGTGCTTGAATTCCATCGTGTAGGTGGCGCGTCCCTGCGTCAGCGAGCGCAGCTGGGTCGAGTAGCCGAACATCTCGTTCAGCGGCACCTCGGCCTTCACCGCCTTGCTGCCGGGCAGGTCTTCCATGCCCTGGATCACGCCGCGCCGCGAGGAGAGGTCGCCGATCACGTCGCCCATCTTCTCCTCGGGAGTCTCCACCTCGACCGCCATGATCGGCTCGAGCAGCACCGGCTGCGCGCTGCGCATGCCGTCCTTGAAGGCGAAGATCGCCGCCATCTTGAACGCGTTCTCGTTCGAGTCGACCTCGTGGTAGGAGCCGTCGAACAGCGTCGCCTTGACGTCGACCACCGGATAGCCGGCGAGCACGCCCTCGTTCAGCGCCTCGTCGATGCCCTTCTTCACCGCCGGGATGAACTCGCGCGGCACGCGGCCGCCCTTGATGGCGTCG
>DATJYK010000396.1:0-7558 GCA_035578005.1 Terriglobia bacterium | reverse complement strand
GGTCAAAACTCCGAGACTGATGTAATCGGTAATGCGACTTCCTTTCGGGAGCTCAGCAATCGTACGGGCCATCGGCGGTCCTCCTCTCAAGTTAATGAGAGCAGAATACCGCACAAACCGTTAAGTGAACAGTATTGGGTTTCAACCCCGCCGAAAAGCGCCACTTGTTCAAGCCCTTTTCGCGCTCTGGATATTTCGTCAACACGAAATGTCCAGCGCGCGAAAGTCCTCAAAGATGAATAGCCACGCACGACGGCGAGGTTGAAACCCCGCCCTTTCACAAGAGCTGATGAGAAAAATAGGTTAGCTTCCCCGCATTACCGCGATCGGCTTGCGCGCCACGCTGGTAACCTTGTACGCTGATACCTGCCATCCATTGCGGGCCGGTAGCTCAATGGTGGAGCACTGCCCTTTTAAGGCAGGGGTTCTGGGTTCGAGTCCCAGCCGGCTCACTGCGCGCCTTGGTGCGCCGATCCACGCTCGATTCCATCGAGGAATTATGCCGAAGCCTCCCGACGACCTGCATGCGCGCCAACCCAAGCTGGCCTATCGTGATGTGCGTTTCATGGAGAGCCACGAGGGACGCACGCTGCGAATCGGCGCCGAGTATCTCGAACCGCAGGCCCGGCTCAAAAAGGCGGGGGTGCAGAACACCATCGTCTTTTTCGGCTCGGCGCGCATTCTACCTCAAGACGTGGCTCAGGCCCGGCTGAGCAGCCTGGAGCAAGTTCAACCGGCGCGGCCCGTCCCGGCAAAGGAACTTGAGGAGGCCCGCACGGCTGTGAAGATGTCGCGCTATTACGAGGAGGCGCGCCAGCTCGCGAGGCTGATTACCGAGTGGTCTCTCTCGCTCAAGCGCGGCAACCACTTTCTGGTGGTGTGTTCCGGCGGAGGACCGGGCATCATGGAGGCTGCGAACCGGGGCGCCGCGGAAGCAGGCGGCCTCTCCATCGGCTTGAATATCAAGCTACCCTTCGAACAGAAGGCCAATCCCTACGTAAGCCCGAGCCTGAACTTCCTCTTCAAATACTTCTTTATGCGCAAGCTCTGGTTCGCACAGCCGTCGCGGGCGCTGGTGGTCTTTCCCGGCGGTTACGGCACCATGGACGAAATGTGGGAGTTTTTCACCCTACTTCAAACCCGCAAGATGGGACATCAAGCGTTCATCCTCATCTACGGCTCCGACTACTGGAAGCGCGTCATTAACTTCGACTGGATGGCGGAATGCGGCACGGTCAGCCGTGAGGATCTGCGGTTGGTGAACTTTGTCGATTCCCCGGAAGAAGCCCTGAATATCATCAAACGAAAGCTGCGCCGCAACCGGTTTATGCGCGCAGCCCTGCGGCATCCATTCCCATAAGAACAGTAGGCAGTAAGCAGTCGGCAGTCGGCAGTGTCGGCGGGCTCCTTCGATGCAATTCCTGCTCGCACTGCCGACTGCTTACTGCCTTGGGCCCCGATTCCACTTTTGGGGAACCTATGCCTCACGCCGCCCGTAGTAATAGCGGGTTCCTTCGATGCGATTCTTGCTCGCGCTGCCGACTGCCTACTGCTTACTGCCTTCTTACTGCCTAGTGCTTGCTTGTGCCATCCCCACGCTGGGCCAACAGGCTGCCCCCCTTCACGTGCACGTCAATTTGGTGAACGTGGCATTTTCGGTGCGCAGCGCGGACGGTGTACTGGTGACGAATCTCACGCGGGACGACGTCGAGGTTTTTGAAGACGGGCTGCCACAAAAGATCGAGTTTTTCGCCCGCAGCGCAGATCTTCCTCTTTCGCTTGGCTTGGTGGCTGATTTTAGCGGCAGTCAGGAACACTTCCTGAAGCCGCACCATCACGACCTGCAGACGTTTCTCGACACCGTACTTGGCCCACGCGACCAGGCGTTTCTATTGGGCTTCGGAAATCACTTGCGCCTCCTCAGTGACTTCTCGCCTTCCAGCAGCCAACTCATGCAAGCTCTCGCCGAGTACGAGCGCGGCCACGGCCACTATCCCGAGTTGGGACCGGATGACGAAGACCGCGAGGCCGGAACCGCCTTCTACGACGCAATCTATTATTCGGTCGTGGAGAAGCTGGCCGGCGCTTCGGACGCCCGCAAGGCGCTGATTGTGTTCAGCGACGGCGAAGACAACTCGAGCGCGCATCACATGCTCGACGCCATCGAAGCGGCCCAGAGCGAAAATGTTCGTGTGTTCGGCATCCGCTACACTGAGCGCGAGCACGGCCACTTGACCGCCAGAAACAAGTACGGCACAAGCGTGATGCACCGCATCGCCGAGGAGACGGGCGCTGCCGACTTTGATGCGCGAGAGGGCGACATCCAAACCTGGTTTGAGCAGATCGCCGAAGAACTGCGGTCGTCGTATGAGCTGGCCTATTACCCGGCCGCGGCCGCCTCGCCTGACGGATCCTTCCACAAAATTACGATACGTCCCAAGCGGGCGGGCCTTACCGTTCGCTGCAAGACAGGCTACTTCGTACGAACAGCCGGCAGTCAGCAATAGGCGGTTCCCTTTGGTTGGCCCCCCGGGTGGCCGTACCGAGGTGCCCCAGGGAAGATCATTGTTAGGTGATAGTAGACTTGACAATAGATATTCTGGTGTGCGAGGATAATCGCTAAGTGCAGCGGGGAGCCGGTCGACCTCAGGATTAGACTCCCTCCGGGATGGCGGGCGATAATCCGCTGCACTTTAAAACAGTCGCAAACTACGCCGGGAGGCCGTAACAGATATGTAACATATGGTTATTACTATGTCAAACGACCTACCAACCTTCCAGCCATCAAACTCTGCCATCCCCCGCCCCGTCCTCAACAAAAGTTTACGAACGAACCCGTCAACTTATTGAAAACACAAGGGCTATCTGTTCCGAAATAGGCCCTAAGTGCTTTGTTTTCGAACGAGCGTCTCTTCGCCTCGATAGCGCCATTTTTTTTCATGCCTTGGGGCGTCGCGAAGCGACATGACGACTCACTAGGATTCGAAAAGGGCGGGGCTAAAGCGTCTGTGTGAGAATTCTATAGTTGCGCGCTGTAGCGGCGGTCTGTGACCGCCGAAGCCATTGATTCTTAAGTACGGCGGTCACAGACCGCCGCTACAGCACGCGGTTTTCACACAGGGTCTAAAGCCCCGCCCTTTTCGAATCCTAGTGAGTCGTCATGTCGCTTCGCGACGCCCCAAGGCATGAAAAAAAATGGCGCTATCGAGGCGAAGAGGCGCTCGTTCGAAAACAAAGCACTTAGCGCCTATTTTCGGAACAGAAATGCAAGCTAAGATTTCCAGGAGGTTTACGGGTTCTTCACACCTACCTTGAACACGTAGGCGAAATCGCCCGGCTTGCTGGAGGGCGCTGAGATTCGCAACCCGCTGTCGGTCTGCTTCCAATCGAGCTTGGCATCGGAGCCTAGGAGCCTGACATCTTCGATTGAGCCCGCTGCAAGACCTGCGCCCGATGCGATGCTCGAGCCGAGCGATTGGATCGTCACTTCCTCCTGAGGCTGCGCCAGGGCGATGGCGTAGACAGCTCCGGGCCTTGATGTGAATCGAATATCTCGCGCGGTAAACGCAGGCTCGGTCTTCTCGCCGAATTGGCCCGCGTTGAGCTTCGTGGGACCCTCGGCAGACACCTTCCACGGCCGCGTACCATAAATAGCTTCGCCGTTCGTCGTGAGCCATTGGCCCATAGCCAGCAGCGTCTGCTCAGCAGGCTCTGGAATCCGCCCGTCAGGCATGGGCCCGACGTTCAGCAGCAGGCAGCCGTTCTTGCTGACAATGTCGATGAGCTCGCGGACGAGTTCGCCGGGTGCCTTGTAGCGGTCATTCTTGATGTAGCCCCAAGACTCCCAACTTACCGACGTGTCTGTCTGCCACGGGTACTTCGGCGCCTCCTTCAGCAGACCGCGCTCGATATCGAGAACTGCGGCCTGAGGCGGATAGGCCTCATGTTTGTAATTGATCACCACACCCTTCTGCCACGCCTCAGCGCGGTTGTAGTAATAGGCGCCGAAAGCCTTGCGATAAGGCTCCCATTCGGGGCCCTCGAAGCCGAAGTCAAACCATACCAGGTCAGGCTGGTATTGGTTCACAATCTGAATGGTGCGGCCGTACCAGTCCTGCAGGTAATCCACCGGAACTGTCTGGCGCAGTTCGCCCTTTTCGTTGTTGATGCGCGGCGTGGGCGCGTGCGGCGTTCCATAAAGGCCCGAGAACCGCGGATTATTGGTGTCGAAGTCGTCCTCAAAGGTATAGTAGGACCAGTCGAAGGCCCGATGCGAAGAGACGCCCAGCTTCAGTCCCTGCTCGCGCACGGCACGGCCGAGTTCGCCCACCACGTCGCGATGTGGTCCCATCTTCGCAGCATTCCACCTCGTAAAGAGGCTGTCATACATGGGGAAGCCGTCGTGGTGCTCGCCCACCGGCACGATGTACTTGGCGCCGGCGTTCCGGAACAACTCCACCCATAGCGCAGGATCCCAATGTTCGGCCTTGAACATCGGGATGAAGTCTTTGTAGCCGAAGATCGACTGAGGTCCCCAATGCTCCTGGTGCCATTTGAAGCACTCGTCCTCGCGGCGGTACATCAGGCGCGGATACCACTCGCTCGAATGCGCGGGCACGGAGTAAACGCCCCAATGGAGGAAGATCCCGAACTTGGCGTCGCGATACCAGTCCGGCACCTGGTATTGGCCGAGCGACTCCCAACTCGGCTCGTACTTCACAGGCGCGTCCGCCGCGGCCCAAAGCGTCCTCAGCGAGCGCATGCTAGAAGCCGCGCCTGCGGTGACGGCCAGCGCCGCCTGCTTCAAGAATTCCCTACGAGGTCCTACCATCAGATTGTCCCTCCCTGAACCTGTGCAAGGTCACTGTCCGCCTGCTTCCGAAAGTCGGTCTTCGAAGTTGACATGGAAGTGGTCGACGATAGGATCCAAAGCCTGCATCGCCGGATCAGAGGACCAGTGCTCGCGATCTCCGCTCACTTTCTTATAGGCTTGGCTTTCTCTTCCCGATGGTCCGACCGCGGCTGCGGTGACCCTGATTCCAAGTTTCGGATACGCAGTTCGGAGCTGCTCTGGGCGCCCACCATTCCAGGAGCTGATTAGCCCTCCGCAATTAACTCTTATCATCCCTCGCAGCCTATCCGAATCGAGATAACAGGTCAACCACTCCCCAGGGCCGCAGAAGCGGCTCGGAGTGCACAATTTCAAAAGGCGAAAGAATACAGGTTGCAAAGGAACGTGTCAGTCGGGTTTCTTGGCTTTGGCCTCGGCCATTGGCTAGGCCGAACGCCTGTCTCCGCCTTCGGCTGCCGGCACGGTCACAGTTGATTTGAGCGGGCCCATCAGCGGCACGGTCATCTTGGTCTCAGGAACGAGTTGCGCCATCACAGTGAGCTTCGCACCCACAAGGCGCGAAACCGTTAGCGGATTTCTGCGAATGAACGGTGGCGCCGCCAACTTGGACCGCCTCGCTCCCGGGTACGGGGACGAAGTGGATGGGCTCGTGCTGCGGCCTCGAGATTTCCGCTTGCTTCCTTTAACGCTTCAATGTATATTCAGTGAGTAAATGGAAGGAACAGCATAGTGCCTGCCATGGTCCGCTCCACAAATCACCCTCTTCAGATGTTGCCCCAAAATGCTGCCGATGCCGGTTCGTTACGGGTTTACTCCGGAGGCTTACTTCGCCAGATCGCGCTGCCCAGGCAGCGCCAAAAAATCGCGAAATGAAGGAGGGTCCCACGATCTTGTTGATAATAAAGGACCGATTTGGGGAACCCACGATGTTGATGAAAACACATGAGTTAGCCAGCATAGGCCACGATATTTATGAAAATACACAGCTTAGGTTCTGGGTGTCGGGTGCCAGGTGTTAGGTTCTTGGGGCGAGGCTTCAGGTGTGAGGACTTAGGGGGTTACGGCCTTGGTTCGACTAGGATGAGACTATAGATTACGACATAAGACATAAATACACGTGATAGATACCGATGTCAATTAAAGTAAAACATTAGCATAAGAACCGAAGGGCGTCCGTCGATGTCGGCGCGTCGACAGGCTGATTTCGGACGTCGGGCAGGCCCGAGGCAGAACTTCATCCGCTCCCGCATCTGGGGCCGCACCAGGCCAAACACCTGGCAGCACAACCCGGCCCCCAGCGCTTCGCCGGGAAACTCGAACCACTCTGGCATGGCGACGCAGGGCTGAAGAGTCTGTCCCTTGGGGCCCTCGGCCCGCGAAAGGTCATGAAAATCGCCGTCCTTGTCGGGCGGGTTCGTAGGGCCGGGGCAAGCCTGGGCCCTACGAGGCGACGACGGCCGCATTTTCGAACCCTGTGTGAAAACTGGTGGATTCCCGCCTGCGCGGGAATGACGCGTTTGGGTAGACGCCGCAAATCCAATGGCGTCGACCCCGCGCAGGCGGGGGTCCACGGCCCGGCACGCGCCAGCCGAGTTTTCACACAAACTCAGGCAGGGCTGAAAAGTCTGTGTGAAAACGTGCCGCAACATGCTCTAGCGGCGATCTCTGATCGCCGAAATTACTGATTCTCAAAGGCGGCGGTCGGAGAGGTGAAAGTCCTCTCCAAGTCAGCGTAACTTGTAACCGACTGCAACTGCGCCGTCGCGAGACGGGGTGGAGAGCAGCAGGAGGTGAACGGCTAGTCCGTAAGAAATCTCTCCCGTAGGAGAGAAACCTAAACTCGATTCGGCCGGCGAGATGTGGCGAGCCTGCGTAGCAAAGGCGAAGCCCCGAGTTCCCGGTGGAAAGCAGTCTCGGTCTGACCCGTCGATGGGGTAACGTGCCCTGACCGGGCGAGGCGGAGCATCCGCAGGTGTTTGGAGACGGAATGGCCGGAAGGCCGAGCGCGTGAATCAGGGAGACCTGCCCGTGCAAGAACCGGAGTTCATGCCCGAAGAAGGCCGAAGAACCGGGCGGGCAGGAGTCAGAGCGCCCATAGTAGCGAAGAAGGGCCGTAACGGGCCTGGAGCGAAGGGAGCGCAGGAAGGTGGAGACGTGACGGACCAAGCCCTGGAAACACAACCGGCGACAGTGTCGGAACGGACTAAGCAAGCCGGAGAAGCCCCGAACCCGTGGGCGCTGCGCGCGCGCTGGGCGTGGGTGGAACCGGAGGTTTGGACGGAACGGATGTTGACGGCCCTCGAACAGGGGGTGAAAGGAAACAAGGGGTTCAGCCTGATGGATAAGGTTTACGCTGGGCCGAATCTGCGGAAGGCCTTCGCGAAAGTGAAGAGCAACGACGGAGCGGCAGGCGTGGACCGGGTCACGGTAGAGGAATTCGAGCGACACTTGGAAGCCAACCTGGAAAAACTCTCGCAGGAACTGAGGGACAGGAGTTATCGTCCGCAAGCGATCCGGCGGAAATGGATTAACAAGCTGGGCACGAAAGAGAAGCGTCCCTTGGGAATCCCGACGGTTAGAGCAGACTGCACTTGTGCCCCACTCGCCTTTGGGATGGGCAGAAATATCTCATCCCTTCCACCCGCTGCGTGGTCAGCGATTTGAAGTTCTCAAGAAACGGCGCGTAGCCGGCGTCGACACGCTCAT
>DATJYK010000395.1:0-40293 GCA_035578005.1 Terriglobia bacterium | reverse complement strand
ATCCCGACGGTTAGAGCAGACTGCACTTGTGCCCCACTCGCCTTTGGGATGGGCAGAAATATCTCATCCCTTCCACCCGCTGCGTGGTCAGCGATTTGAAGTTCTCAAGAAACGGCGCGTAGCCGGCGTCGACACGCTCATTCTCCGCGAGCTGGAGCGTGGTACCCTCAGCGTTCCGCGCGAGTGGACCGACTGGGCTGATCTCTCCCCGAATGACTCGTTAACCCCGTCGCCGCACCGCCTCTGTGCCGACTGCCTTTTCGAACTGGTGGCGTTATTGGATGCACGGCCTGCGTCCCACCCCTCCTCCCCCGGAAAAGACCTGCAAAAAAGAATTGACAAAGGAGATTCCTGATGCTAGGGTCAGACCAGTTGTTGACGTGGTCCGATGAAGATATCGAAGCAGACCGCCGCCGTCTTGCGAAAGCGCCGCCAAGCGCTCCTGCGCCAATTGCCCCCGCTCAAAGCTGTGCTCCGGGGTTCCCTCATCGAGCGCTACAAACGCTGTGGCAAGCCCGGATGCAAATGCGCCGACGGCCCCGGCCATGGTCCCAAGTACTACCTGTCGGTAAGCTTTCCCGGCCTGCGCCCACAAATGGACTACGTCCCGCAAGAGTCTTACGCGCAGGCGAGCGAGTTCCTGGCCAATTACCACCACGCTCGCCAGATCTTAGAGGAGATCTGCGAGATCAACCGCGGGCTCCTACGCCGTCGCGAGAAGCTTTAAAAGACCGCCATGAGCGAAGCGCCGTCATCCCTCCGCGCACCGATCGATCCGGGACGGGGCGGCGTGCTCCTCGCCAATATGCTTGCCAGCTGGCTCGACCACGACCCCAACTGGACCGCCAGCGCGGAGGTCAGGGATGAATCCGAAGATTCAAGAGCATCACCGCAACAAGCCGGCCTACATTTATCTGCGCCAGTCGACGCCGGGCCAAGTTCTGCACCATCGGGAGAGCACGGAGCGCCAGTACGCCTTGCGCGAGAAGGCGCGGGAACTGGGCTGGAGCGAATCCCTGATTCGCACCCTCGACCAGGATTTGGGAAAGACGGGAACGGAGATGACGCGGCGGGAGGACTTCAAGACTTTAGTGGCCGATGTCTCGATGGGCCAGGTGGGGGCGGTGTTTGCCCTGGAAGTCTCGCGCCTGGCGCGCTCGAATCTCGATTGGCAGCGGCTGCTGGAACTCTGCGCGTTCACCTCCACTCTCGTCATCGACGAGGATGGTTGTTACGACCCAGCGGACTTCAACGACGGGCTGCTTTTGGGATTGAAGGGCGTCATGGCGTCGGCCGAACTGCATTTTTTGCACGCCCGCCTCCAGGGCGGCAAGCTCCACAAAGCCAAGAAAGGCGAGTTACGTTTCCCCCTTCCGGTCGGCTTTTACTACGACGAGGAAAGCCGTATCATCCTGGATCCGGACGAAGAAGTGCGGGGCGCGGTGAGCCTGGTGTTTCGGCTGTTTCGCGAAACGGGCAGCGCCTTCGCGGTGATGCAACGCTTCGCCGCTGGCGCGCTCCGTTTTCCCAAGCGGAGCTATGGGGGAGCCTGGGATGGGAAGCTGATCTGGGGCCGCCTGACGCACGGCCGGGTGCTGGGCCTGCTCAAGAACCCGTGCTATGCCGGCCGGTACGTCTTCGGCCGTTATCAGTATCGGCGGGAGATCAGCCCGGAAGGTCAGGTTCATCACCGGAAGCAGGCGGTGGCGATGCCCGACTGGCGCGTCAGCCTGCAAGACCACCACCCGGGGTATATCCCTTGGGAAGAGTTCCTTCACAATCAGGAGCGCTTGGAGAAGAATCGCACCAACGGGGAGGAGACGATCTTGGCGGGCCCGGCGCGCGAAGGCTTGGCGTTGCTCCAGGGGTTGCTGCTGTGTGGGCATTGTGGCCGCCGGCTGACGGTACGCTACACGGGGAACGGCGGCATTTATCCCCGCTATCAATGCAACTGGTTACGCCGGGAAAGTCTGGGGACGAGCAAGGAATGCCTGAACATCCGCTGCGATCTGCTCGATGCCGCCGTCGCGGAGGAGGTGCTGAAGGCCTTGCAACCCGCCGAACTCGAGCTCGCCTTGGCGGCTCTGGCGGAGTTGGAGTCGCGCGATCAGGCCCTGCTGCGCCAGTGGCAGATGCGGGTCGAACGTGCCGAGTATGAAGCCGCACTCGCCGAGCGGCGCTATCTGGAGGTCGATCCCTCGCAGCGTCTGGTGGCGACCACGTTGGAGCGGCGCTGGAATGATGCCCTGCTGCAGTTAGAAGACCTCAAAAAGCAAGCCGCCGAATATCGGCGGCAAGAAGCCCGCGTGGCCACACCCGAGCAGAAGGCGAAAGTCCTCGCGTTGGCCCAAGATTTACCGCGGGTGTGGCATGCCCCGACCACGCAGGCCAAGGACCGCAAGCGGATGTTGCGGCTGCTCCTCAAGGATATTACCGTCGAGAAACCCTCCCCTTCCAAGCAGCTCTTGATTCACCTCCGCTGGCAGGGCGGGGCCTCGACCAATCTCACGGTGCAACTCCCGCTCCCTATAGCCGATCGCGTGCGATATCCTGCCGCACTGGTCGACAGAGTCCGGGAGTTGGCGCACGGCTTACCCGATGTGGAGATCGCGAACCGGCTCAATCGCGAAGGACATGCCAGCGCCAAAGGTAAACCGTATACCCCACAGATTGTGCGGTGGATCCGTGGGCGCTATCAGATTCCTCCGGTGACGCTTCGCAGGCCGGAGGAGCTGACCGTGCAACAGGTGGCCCAGCACTTTGGAGTCCGCACGACCGTAGTCTACTATTGGATCGAGCGTAGGCTAATCCAAGCTCGGCAGCTCAACCAACGAATGCCATACTGGATTACACTGACTGGGTCAGACGAACAGAAGCTCCAGGACCGAGTGCGTCGCTCGAGTAGACTCCAGAAAGGCAAAGTATCCCCAAACGCTACTGCGGAAGGTGCATTATGAAACACCCGTCCCAACCGGAACGGTACCTGGGACGTCTTCAAACAGGCCTTGGACCAGCGCACGGCGGAGCGGCTTGTGGCCAGCCCAGGCAGCGTGAGGCCCGCGATGAGCTCTGACGGAGTGTCAGCCTTGTACTTGACTGACCCACCGCCCTCCAGGATCATGCGGGTAGCGCTCACCGGCGGTCCACCGCAGTCGCTCGGAGATACCCAAAGCCAGGGAGAAATTCGTTGCGCGCGCGCGGTGAACCTGTGTGTGGTGAGCGAGCCGGGCCCACACCAACAGGTCCTCTACGCGCTCGACCCCGTGAAGGGTAAGGGGCGCGAGCCTTTAAGCACCGGTCCGCTACATCCGGGACAGGAATCCGACTGGGATGTGTCCCCAGATGGTTCGAGCCTGGCCTTTCTAAGAGATGGCGCACAAAAGGGTGCTCTCCAGATCCAGATACGACCCCTGACCGGCGGCGCCAGGCGCGAACTAAACATCAGCGGGTGGGGCAATGCGGACAATATACGCTGGGCGGCGGACGGGAGAGGCTGGTTCGTTACCGTCTTCTCCGCAGGCGGATCGACTCTTCTGAAGGTCGACCCTACTGGCAAAGCTCAGCGGCTCCTGCAGGGATCTATTTGGGGGGACGCCATACCCTCTCCTGATGGACGTCACGTGGCACTTGGAGGTCAGGTCGTAGCCGGCAATGTTTGGATGCTCGAGAACTTTTGAAACCCATGGTGCTTCGCGGGGTGGCGGCGAGTCCGCTTCGAGTGCCATCGCGGGCGTGAGCTAGGCGAAAACCAGGCGGCCCTTCGTTTTGGGGACTGGACGCCCCAAAAGCTTCGCGGTATCAATCCAAAAGTTCGCAGATCGCCAAAAGAAATGTTCGCATCGCTCGCACCCGACAGAACTTGCCCAAGCGTTTTGGTGAATCGTGCCATCTCAAATCCGGCTTTAAGCGTAGCACCAGGAGGCGGAAATGCAACACCGCCGATCGGCCGACCCCAGGAGCACGCAGCGCAGGGGCCGTTTCTAGGCCTCCGGTATTCCTGGTTCCGCAAAAGTGTCCGCAAACTAGCCTACATATTATGCGGGAGTGACTTGACAACATCAATTTTCTGTGGTAGGGTGAAAGGCGTAAGTCCAGGCCGCGTTCGGGGCGAAGGGAAAATGTTGGGTGGCCGAACATATGGGGAAAATAAGCGGGTGACCGCACGGCACAGAATGCGCACGGTCAGCGGGCGGCAGGAGCCCGTTCAGGAGGGGCTACGGCGGGCGACCGATAGGTACCTAATTGGTAAAATACGCCCTCACCAACCACTCACCAACCGCTACCCCCCACCCCCATACCCCCCAAAGCCAAGAGGTTATTTAGAATCAGTAGATTACGTAATTTTGGGTTTGTGCCAAAGCCAAGAAGTTGCCTGCAATCAATAATTTGGTGGCTTTGTGTAAATTTTACACAAAGCCAAGAAGTCTTTTGGAATCGGCTAGGCTTAAGTCGGTAAATGTAGGCAAAACCACCGTTCTGAGGCGCAATTTGTAAAGTGATATTCTGGGGCGACGAAGAGACAAGCGGTGGCCGAACCACCAAAGCTCCAGGGCCTTGGGGGTGTCGCGAAGCGACATGACGACTCACCAGGATTCGAAAGGGCGGGGCTTCAGCCTGGCTTCAGCCCCGCCCTTTTCGATCCTGGTGAGGAATGCAGCCTATAAGGCCGCTGCCGTCGCCGCCGCGCTCGCCGCACTGGCAATCGGCGCAACACCGGGCTAGAATCAGTGCGGAGTTTGGCCCCATGCCCGAACTGAAACTATCCGGCCCGTCTGTTGCGGCCAGCGCCAGCCTGAGGATCATCGCCGCGGGTATCGTGATTGCGGCCCTCTACTTCGCCAGTTCCGTCATTACCACACTGGTGCTCTCGATCTTCATCGCCTTCGTTCTCGACCCGGGTGTGCGCATCCTCGAACGCATGGGCCTACCGCGCTGGGTGGGATCGTTTTTGCTGGTACTGCTCGGCCTTTCCGCCATCTACCTTATCGTATACGGCCTTTCGAGCAGTGCGCTCTCGCTATCGGCGGACTTGCCTAATGTTGAAGACCGCCTGGAGCGCATGGCGTCACGAATCGAGGCGCCGTTCAGCGCTATTGGCGCGCGCATCTTGTCGCCCGGCCACACCGACCACAGTGTGCAAACCGTGCGCCTGGAACAGGATTCGCCGTGGGGCCAGTTCCTGTGGCGAGGTATCGGTTCTGTTTACGTGTTCACCGTCACGGTCGCCTTCATTCCGTTTCTGGTTTTCTTCATGCTCACTTCGAAGAATCACATCTGGGCGGCTACGCTAAATCTGTTCCCTTCGGAGCGCCGCCAAAAGGCCGAGGACGTGATCGATGGCATCAGTTCGATGGTGCGTCAATACGTCTTGGGCAACGTGATGGTGGCCGCTCTGGCGGCAGTGCTCACCACACCCATCTTCGCGCTCATCGGGCTGCCTTACTCGATGATTCTGGGACCGGTCTCGGCCGTTCTGAACCTGATTCCGTACATTGGACTCGTGCTGGCCATCTTGCCGCCCGTTGTTGTAGGATTGCTCGCTTTTGACACCGTGGGTCCGTTTGTGGCGCTGATCGCCACCGTAGGCGTGGTCCACCTTCTCTCCGCAAATCTTCTCACTCCCAAGCTTGTGGGACGGCGCGTAAAGCTCAACGCGCTTTCCGTCACGCTCGCCTTAATGTTCTGGGGCGCGCTCTGGGGAGGAATGGGCTTGGTGCTCGCCATCCCGGTCACCGCCTCGTTCAAGGCCGTCTGTGACAACGTTCGCTCCCTGAGAGCGCTCGGCGCCTGGCTAGGGGAAGGGTGAGGACAACAAGAATGTCCGCCGGCAGCGGTCGCCCCCCTCGCAGAAAAATCCGATGTCAGGCCCTCCCTTCAATCCTTTTGGCCTTCGAAACCGCCCTCAGGCAAAGCCATTGAGACTGTCTCACAGAAATAGGCTGTCACGTCACATAATAGCAACCATTAATTAATCGTGTCGTAATACGGGGCCTATATTCTCCCAACGTCACGGACGGCCACTTCGGTTGGCCGCCGAATTCAACACTGCGGGAGGAAGCAAAGGCTTATGCGAAAAGCAGTAACACTCTCGTTAGTCACCTTATTGCTGGCTGGGATTACCTTGAAACCCGCCACTGTCGGCGCCGCCGGCCGGGGCAGGGCATCGGGCGTTCGGGAGGTTGCGGTGAAGACCGCTGCCGCCGCCACGCCCATTCAGCACGTTGTGGTGATCTTCCAGGAGAATGTCTCCTTCGATCACTACTTCGGCACCTATCCCATCGCCGCTAATCCAACGGGGCAGCCGCCTTTCACGGCGCTCCTGGGTACACCCAGCGTCAACGGGCTTAACACAGGACTGCTGACCAACAATCCTAACTTTTTGAATGCGACGAATGGCGCAGGCGCGGCGAATCCGTTCCGGCTCGACCGTTCGCAGAACTACACGAACGATCAGGACCACGCCTATACCGCCGAGCAGTCTGCCTTTGACGCCGGGCTGATGGACTCCTTCCCGGCCTTCACGGGCACAGCCGGGCCACCCCCCAATCCGCCGCCGGGCACGGTGACGACCACCGGCTTGGTGATGGGTTACTATGACGGCAACACTGTGACGGCGCTATGGAATTATGCGCAGCACTTCGCCCTCAACGACAACTTTTACGGCACAACCTTCGGCCCTTCCACACCGGGAGCGCTTAACCTGATCTCAGGCCAGACGAACGGGGTGGTCGCTACTCTGAATGGGACCGGGGATCAGGTGGACGGTGGCGATGGCACGCTGACCATGGTCGGCGATGCTGACCCGATCGGAGACGAATGCTCCAGCCCAACCCGGAACCAGGGCACCATGGGTGGAGACAATATCGGTACCATGCTCACGAGCATCGGCGTCACTTGGGGCAGTTTTATGGGCGGATTCAACCTCAGCATCGTGAATCCCAATGGCACGACGGGTTGCAGCCGGAGCACCACTTCACCCATAACAGGTATCAACACCGCCGACTATATCCCTCATCATGCGTGGTTCCAGTACTACGCGGCCACGGCCAATCCGAAACACACGCGCCCCGCAAACGTGATGACCATCGGGCATCCCGGTGACCCGGCGAACAACGAGTATGACATCAAGGACTTCTTTGCCGCCGTCAATGCTGGCAATTTCCCCGCCGTGAGCTTCCTCAAAGCTCCGGCGATCCAAGACGGCCATGCCGGTTACTCGAGTCCGTTGGACGAGCAGGCCTTTCTCGCGACCACCCTCAACTACCTCCAACAGCGGCCTGAGTGGAGCAGCACCATGGTCGTCGTCACTTGGGACGACTCCGACGGCTGGTATGACCACCAGATGGGCCCCATCGTGAATCAGTCCGCCGGCGCCGCCGATACCCTGACGGGCCCGGGGTTCTGCGGCAATGCGAACAATTCACTGCCTGGCTACGTTGCGGCGAACCTGCACGCTACCGGACGCTGCGGCTACGGCCCACGGATCCCGGTCGTGGTGATTTCGCCTTATGCCAAGCCGAACTTCGTCGATCACACCCTGACGGACCAGGCTTCGGTGCTCCGCTTCATCGAGGACAACTGGTTGAGCGGGCAGCGCATTCAGGGATCGTTTGACGCCCTCGCGGGAACCCTCAATAACATGCTGGATTTCAACCAGACGCCCAACCCGGTGTTGCTCCTCAATACGAGCACCGGCGAACCCAAATAGTAGCAACCAAGACCACCTTGCGGGGGTGCCTTTCGTGGGCGCCCCTGCCCTCCTTATCGCCCGAGCGTAGCCCACACCAGGGCCAGATTGGTTGTCACGCAAGAGTCTGAAGCTTAGCCCGCATTTTTCGCCGGTTCCGAGCCGGCGGCGTCGCAGTTCACCAGGGAAGAACGTGGTCGGCGGACCACCAATGGTGATATTACGCCCGCCAGGACCGCCGTTGCCCCGAGCTTGCCTTGCTCTCGGGATGATTTCAGGCTCGCAGAGCACGAGTCTTCGGGCGCAAGAATCGCGATCATCGATTAGAAAGGGCGTTAGAGGCCAAAGGCGCACGCGTGTTGATGTGCTCAAGGCTGACAGTCAAGCCAATCAAGTCAAGCTTCAACAGTTGTCATGCGCGCTTACTTGTGATATGAGATGCTGGCAAGACATATGCGGAGGAACAGCCATGAACTCGATGAGAGTTGCCGTAATCGCCGGTCTGTTCAGCATCGCGTTTATCATACGCGTGCCGCAACTGGCCGCTCAGAGCTGTCAGGACGATCAAGCAATGGCTGACGCGGAAGTTAAGGCGGCGGCGGATATGGTTGACATGGTGAAGAAGGAAAGCCAGGCTGACTTCGAGGCCAAATTCCACCAGAAGAGCTGCCTGAACAAGCTGACCTTTGCGATCGGCGCGCTCAACGACGCCATCACGTGCTATGACAAGGCGGGTCCGGCTGCCGCCGCGGCCGCCGGTGCGCCTGCCGGTCAGACTTCGCCCAAGGACAGTGACTCCAAGCTGAAAGACCGGATGACGGGCTACAAGGCCACGCTCAAGTCTGCCGAGGACGCCAAAAGCGCCAAGACACTAATCGGTACCTTTGACTTCTCGACGGGGCCGCCCAAGACGGCTGCTGATACGAGTCACTAGCGAAGGCTGATCATCAACTCGTTTCGAGCTGCGAATCGAAGGTGAAGTCTACTTCGGTTTGCGGTTCAGGGGATGTTGGAATGCTGCGAGCCGCGATCAATCGGCGGAGGCTTACAGTTTGAGCGCCCGTCTTCGGATCCTGCGCAGTGAGACTCTATACCGCGGCCGCGTGCTCACCTTGAAACTCGACGAAGTGGTCGAGCCCGGCGGGATTCAAGCCCGGCGCGAACTGGTGGTGCATCCCGGTTCGGTGGTGGTGCTGCCAATCCTCGCGGATGGTCGTGTTGTGCTTGTCCGGCAGTTCCGGTATGCTGCGCGCCGGAGCTTGTGGGAATTGGTAGCTGGCAGCCTTGAGCCGCGAGAGAGCGCCCTGGCGGCGGCGCGGCGTGAACTGCTGGAGGAAACCGGTTACCGGGCGCGCGTCGTGAGGCGCATGCTGAGCTTTTACCCGAGTCCCGGCTTTCTTACCGAGCGCATGCATCTCGTCCAAGCGCGAGGCTTGACGTTAGGCCAAGCCCAGCCGGAAGTTGATGAGCGGATTGAAGTTGGGCTGTTTACCCGCTCGGAGCTTCGCAGCATGGTAAGTTCGGGCAAGATTGAAGACGGCAAGACGCTGGTGGGTTTGCTCATGTTATTGGGGGTGTGAAACCTGAGTGCAGTCGAATTTGTACAGTGTCGCCACCGATGGTTAGCCTTCCACCCGCCCGTGAGTGGGCCAAGAGGCGAGCCGGGAGGCAGGGCGAAACACACGGCTGGAGCACCCACTCCCGAGGGTATGGTTTAAATGCAAAAACGAACCCGAGGAGTGCCTTAGAATCAACAAAAGCCTCAAGAAACGAACCTAAACGAACCTAGAACGAACCCAAGCCCACCGTCGTGCGGGGGCAGGCTCTCTGTGTTGCGCCGGGTCACCGGCGTTCCGTCGATCGTCATGCGGCGGACTGTTGAATGGTTGAACATAATCCGATTACTGTAAAGTTAAAAAAGGACTTGACAAGGCATGGGTGTCTCGGACAGCATTAAGAGGAATTTAGGTACTACAGTTACTGGCCATTGAAAGGGGGTTGTCGATCATGAAAGAGATGAAGAGGGCTCTGTGGGTGGTAGCTTTGATTGTGGGGCTGTCCTCGCTGGCGGAAGCGAGTGCGGTTCCGGCGGTTGCTTGTTCCCCGGGAACACTGTCGACGTATTTAACTTCAGGGTTTAGCTGCACAATTGGAAGCCTGACTTTCAGTGATTTTTCTTACAGCAGCGCGGCTTTTGGCGGAGCTACTTCGGTGCCGTCTGACGGTGTCACAGTGACGCCCATTACGACGGGCCCTGAGATCGGCTTCCAATTTGAGGCGCCGTGGTCTGTGAGCTCCGCTCAGGGCGAAAACTCGGTAATCGACTACACCGTCACGGCGGCCTCTGGGACGATCACCGACCTGGTCTTGTCGATGGCAGGCTTCGGCGTCACTAATGGGGGCAACATATCCGTCGAAGAAACTTCGGTCACTCCGCCCCTTTCGCTGTTGGCATTTGACAACCTATCGGGGATGCAGGCTGTAGACAGCATCACCGGGCTTAGTTTGACGAGCCTGTCGCTTGTCAAGGACATCGCTCTGGTTGGTAACAATGGTGTTGCCACGCTCGGTAGTGGTGCAGTTTGAAAAATGAGTGGCAACAAAGTTGCCTATGCTGATGGGAATAGCACGTGATCTATACTACTGCTGGCCAATAAGGTCTTAGCTGACTCCATGAGGTAGGGGCTTGGGTTGGCGGTCACAGGCATCTCAAAAACGCAATTTATAAATTGCGTACCCTTCAATCCAACCGGGTTCTGTGTAAATCTGATGCGGCAATTTGTGAAGATTGAACCAGGGATACTTCCTCCATCTAGTTTTACAACCGCATGTGACATAACCACACAGTGAGCAAAGCCACTACAGTGCACGTTGCCAACTAAGTTCTCGCGTTGATCGGGCGGTGGCACGTCACTCGGGGGAGTGATCGTAGCACTGGCAAACTGGATGAACTGTAACACGGTTGGCCAGTAATCGGGAGAAGAATCCGGTATCTGGCGCAGCTTTTGAGTTAATTGAGCTAATTCGCCCTTGGAGATATCTGAAACCGGACGACTCATCAACTTTCTCAAATCTGGAAGTGAAGCCGCGAATGTTGTTTGGTCTGAGGTAGCGAGGCCCTTAAAGGACATTCGCTTAAGCTCCCCTTGCATCTCCGATATCTGAAACTGCATGTGATTCAGTTGGCTCAATGGCTCCCTGAGTTGGTCTGAGACTTCTATTTTTATGTCCTTACGCAAGTCTTCGTCACGGTGCGCAGTGAACTGAGGCTGTAGCCATGACAAAATAGCTACAAGGCAAGCTACGCCAGCAATGATCGGTGCCGCTTTTCCACCACGGTCTTTAGAGTCTGGTTTTCTAAGTTCTTCCGCCAGGCGGTCAATTTTGTTGTGGACTGCATGGAGATCGTCTTTGTACCCCACGTCGGCGGAGTCTATCATCTCGGAATCTTCGAGTAAAGGCGATTGATAGATAAATTCCTCACCTATGGCGACTGACATTCAAGCTCTCCTGATATAATCGACTGATTATTACACCTAAATACGAGAAAATGGGGACAACTGAGTACATTGGGATGGTTAATGTTGACATATAGAATCAATAGCTTACACTGTTGAAAACCACACCTGATCGTGACCATAGGAGGGATAGTAAATATTATTCACACCTTGGCACGCTCAACCGTGCTATTCTGTTTTTAGGTTTAGGGACACTTCTAACGGTGGGCTGAAAGTCCGATTGGCAGTCGGCCTCTCAGAAATGCCTTCGCGGGCACACACTCACTGTAGCAGATAGGTGTCTAATCGCAATCAAAAAATTTCCGTCAACATTTTCTCGATTGTCCACACGGTCGTCGTGAGTCCAGCTTCCATCGCGGGAGTGACACGAAGCGTCTTGTGAATCCGGCAAAAATTGTAATGCATGTAGTGAATCGCCACGCTGTAGGCATGGTTCTCAACCTTCTTGCTGAAACCGTTCGTCAGCCGCGTGAAGCGCCTCATACTCATTCGCATGGTAAGGTTCTGGCGCTCCACGTAGGACGTAGAGATGTGATCGGCGTCCGGTTGACCCATGATGCTCTTACGCTCGCAGGACGTGCAAACGGCGGGACTGTAGCGCGTCTCTTCTTGGCTGGACTCGTAGTTCTTGATGAGCATCGCATAATCGATATCGGCTCCGAATGCGCCCTCGACGGCTTCCAAGTAGACCTTCAGGCCATCGGTCGTGAGTTGTACTCGGTGGGCTAGGCGAGAGGCTAGATCGTCGATAAACATCTTGGCGCTTTGAGCATCACGGTTGCCCGTCATGAACGCTGGCACCAGCTTGGTATCCGCATCGATTCCAACCCAAGTCCACACATCCCCGTAGCCAAACTTGCCCTTCTTGTCGGCGGGGACGTTCTTCTCTTTGGCGTAGCAGAACTGCCAGATTTCGTCGCACTGAATCCGCTTGCACTTGAGGTTTCGCAACGTGCGGTCCTGATAATCCGCGCACGCGGAGCCCACGTCTTTAATCAGTTTCAGGATGGTGTGCTTCGCGATGCCCGTCATGCGCTCAATGGAGCGAATCGAGTTTCCTTCCACCAGTGCCGCGATTACTTGAGCCTTGCGTTCAATCGGTAGCGTGTTCATGATGGAATTAGTCTACTGCTTGCCTAGCAAGCATGTCAAGAGCGAATTGGAGTTTTCCACAGAAACATTTTATGCTTGCACAGAAAGCATATTGACAGAATGCTTGCACGGCAAGTAACATACTGTTCGGAGGTTGAAAACGATGGCCGAACAAAAGAACTTGGCTGATTGGTCGGGACTTGGAGGCAAGGCTCGTGCCGAAGCGCTGACGCCTAACCAAAGGAAGGCAATAGCACGCGCAGCGGCGGAAGCGCGGTGGGTGAAAGCCGGAAAAGAGCCTCTTCCAAGGGCAACGCATAAAGGCAGTTTCAAAGATGACTTTGGGATCGATGTTGAGTGCTACGTACTGAACGATGAAGGCAAAACGGCTGTTATCAGCCAAAGAGGAATGGGAGAGGCGCTGGGTCTTGGCAAAAGTGGAAGCCGCTTGCCGCGTTTCGTGGAAGGTAAAGCAATCTCCGGTTTCGTCGGGCCTGAGCTGCGAGAGAAATTAAGTAAACCCCTTATTTTTCAAGCTCGCGTCGGCGGGCCTGAGACTCTGAATCAGGTTCACGGATACGACGTGACGATTCTCATCGACCTGTGCAAGGCCATTACGCAAGCAGAAGCCGAAAAGAAGCTCCTGCCACACCAAGCGAATGTGACTAGGCAAGCCCATATTATCCTAAATGCTTCGGCAAAAGCCGGAATTAAAGGCCTCGTTTACGCTCTCGCTGGTTACGATGCTACCAGGGAAGAGGTAATCGCGGCCTTTAAGTTCTATGTCCGAGAAGAGGCGCGTGACTATGAAAAGGAGTTCCCGGATCAACTTTACGAAGAATGGTATCGCCTGTACCAGATTCCGAGGCCCGAGAGGAACAAGCCTTGGAAGTTCATGCATCTCACGGTAGATCAGGTTTATTACCCTCTCGCGAAAAGCAACGGGAAAGTCCTTGAACTGACAAGAATCCAACGCGAGCACAGCAAGGCCAGGTGGAAAAGGCTGCATCAGTTCTTATCAGAAATAGGAGTCAAGGCTCTGAGAAATCAGCTTGGACAGTTGCTAGGAATTGCACGCATATCAACATCAAGCCAGGAGTACGAGGGCTATTTCAAGAAGTTGTTTGGAGAGCAGCTTGAGTTTTCCTACGAGAAAGTGGAATCCTAAGACTCGCTTCGCCTGATCGTCTCTTGCACGGCTCGGAACGCCGCTTGGTTGAAATCCTCGCGGGGCTGGCGCTTCGGACGACGCTTGTATTTTCCAGATTGAATTAGGGGCCAAGCAATTGAGTAAGGCACGATGTGTTCGTGGCGGAACTTCCAATGGGCGTCAATGCCGTCCCAGCCGTTGCCTTGAAATTCATGCTCGCACTCGGGGCAGATTTTGGGGTTATCCTTGGACATGGTTACAGTGTCCCACGGCTACGCGGCAGGCGCAACGGGTACGTAAGGCTTCGTACTTTGAAACTGCACCACTACCCCACGCTCTCCATAGTTGACAACGAGTTTTCGACTAAAAGTGGCAAAGGCACGGTGCCCGAACCGTCATCGATATTGCTGCTGTGTGGTGGGCTTGTTGGGGTGGCTGGCTACTTCCGGCGGCATCACAGTTCGAAGGCGTAGTTCGGTTGTTCACTAATTCACGAGGTAAGATGCTTGAGGCCGTCCGACTTGGGCGGCCTCTTTTGTGTTTTTCTCTCCTGCCAGGTTCCCGTGGAACTCTGTTGCCCTCTCAGTTCACTCCTTCCGAACACACGGAGCCCAGGTCCGTGGTAGCCGAAGATGGACGACGTGCACGGAACACAATTGGCCCCGGTGTAGTGACTAACGGTTGAGAGCCTTCCGCTTTATAGCTATGCAAGCCGCTCCAAGTGACTTTCATATGTAATTAATATATGAGATTATGATATTGGGACTTTAAATATCAGCGAATCTAAATAAATGAGCCAAAAAAAAGCTTGACAGATTTTTGGCTGGCGCGGAAAATGTTGAGGTGAGGGTGGGGTACCAGAGTAAACGCCCTGAAAAGGGGGAGGTAATTATGAAAGGGTTAAAAAGAGCGTTGTGGGTTGCAGCTTTGGTCGTTGGGCTGTCCTCGCTTGCGGAAGCGGGTCCGGTGCCGGCGGCTGCGTGCTCCACGGCTGCATTGTCGACGTACGTGGTGTCAGGGTTTAGCTGCACAATCGGAACTCTGACGTTCAGTAACTTCAGCTACAGCTCCGCCGCTTTCGGCGGGGCGACAGCAATCCCAGTAGACGGCCTCACAGTGACGCCTCTAACGGGCGGCGAAGCCGGATTCCAATTTGAAGCGCCGTGGTCTGTGAGCTCTGCTCAGGGCGAAGACTCGGCGATCCAATACACCGTGACGGCGACCTCTGGTACAATTACAGACTTGGTCTTGTCGATGGCGGGGTTTGGCGTCACCAACGGCGGCAACGTGGCAGTCGGAGAGACATCGGCTACTCCGCCCCTGTCATTGTTGGTGTTTGACAACCTGACGGGTACTCAAGCGACAGATGCCATTACGGGCCTGAGTTTAGCGAGTCTGTCAGTTGTCAAGGACATCGCCTTGGCCGGTAACAACGGTGTTGCTACGCTCTCGATCGTTGACAACAAGTTTTCGACTTCTTCAGTGCCTGAGCCAGCCTCGATACTGTTGTTTGGCGCTGGCTTGGTCGGGATGGCTGGCTACTTCCGCCGCCGCCATTTGTCGAAGTCGTAGCGCTCGCGGTTCCTCCTAACTCGCTGGGCAAAGACGCTAGGGAGGCTGCCTCGTGTGAGGTGGCCTCCTGCTTACCTGTTTGTTTAGTCTCTCCTGATTCCAATACGCGCCGGCTTCTTTGGGCCAGTCTCTTTCCGCTTAGTCTCAACTCCAGTGTTTCAGTTTGGGCCAGAGATCCTTCAGCGGCACTCTCAGTCCGCGACAGAGAAAGATGTCAAAGTGTTCTATGGGCCGTGAGTAAGGGTTGTCAACGCGGCCGGCAAGCTCAACGCTGGTGAAGCTTGACTCCTCAAGTACGTCGCCCAGCATAATGACCGTCTTGCCGGAGTAGTTGCGAGGTCCCCAAAGCCAGTAGCTTTGGTGGTTGCAGATCGCCTTCGGAAGTCCATACTTGGCTCCGAAAAAATCAATGGCTCCTGCTTCGCCGAAATTGCCGGCAAGAATTGCAGTATCAGATCGTTGGGCTGCTGGAAGTCCGTTATAGACTTTTGCCACTTCCCGCGTCATTTCCTCCCACCCGAACTCGTCCGCGAAATACAGTGGCAAGGCGTAACCTGGTGCGCCTGGAACGGCGCCGCGCGGGCTGCTGTAACGAATGTAGGTGTCGACAGGCAGAATGGGTGCTGCCCTCGGCGCGACCAACGCGCCACTTAGCAGGACTAGCGCAAAATAGGCTTCCCGGCTCCATGCCCAGCGGACACGCGTCACCTCTTCAAAGGCAACCGCGCCCCCGGCAAACAACACTGGATAGGCCGGCGCCAGATAATAGTCCTTGCCGTCTAGGGTGATGAACAAGATCAGCAGCATCACGTACGCCCAACCCAGTACTCGGTAGCGGTTCCCAGCACGGCTGAGCAGCAGCCACGCCAAACCGGCGGCCCACAGCGGAAGCAAGCCCTGGTTCATGATGGTGATCTGATCCGAGATGAACGCGAACGGGTCTGCGAGCGAAGGCGCGCCTCCCAGCCTGCGAATGTTCGACATCAGTTCCAGGAAAGGAAAGTTGTGGCGGACCAGCCAGACAAGATTTGGGGCAAAAATCAGGAGCGCAATCGCGCCGCCTGTCCAAATCCATCGGCTCATGAGGAAGCGCCTCTCGCGACTGGCGGCGAGCCCGATGACTATTGCGGCGGCAAAGAACGCTATCGTGTACTTGTTCTCCATGCTAACGCCGGCGAGCAGCCCGAACACCACCCAGTATCGTGGCTCACCGGTGTTGATGATACGGATCACGCACCAGGCGCAACCCATCCACATCAAGGGTTCGAAGGCGTTCATCGTCATCCAGTGCTGGAGGATCATGTAGGAGGGCGCTACGAGCACAGCCACGGCAGCGAGCGCCTGTGCGAAGCGGCCTCCGCCCATCTCGCGGGTGATCTTACCAGTGAGCCACACCAACGCAGCGCCCGCCACGGCTGGCAATAGACGCAGGCCCAGTAAGCTGTCACCGAACGCGTGCCTTGCGAACCAGGTGATGAAGGCAATAAGCGGGGGCTGGTCGACGTAGCCCCAGGCCAGATGATCGGCGCAGGCGAGAAAATAGAGTTCGTTCCGGAAGAATCCGTAGCGGCTTGCGGTGAGCAGGTGGACGAGGAGTTTGACAGCCGCCACGTAGAGCACGATCGCCGGCCCGGAGCTGAAGCGGCTATTCGGTCGATCGCGAGTCGCCGGGGCGGAATCGTTCGCGGAGTTCATTGATTCGTTGCCCCCGAGGGTTGAACGAGCCGGTTAATGGACTGCGCCAGAGTACATCTTCCACGCGTTTGCGCACGATCGACGAGCTCCAGGCAGCGGGTCTGTGCTCTCCTACCAACTGTGCATGGTTCCGTCCAGTTTGCGGTTTACCGGCAGATAGGCCCGGTGGTAGGGATACTTTGCCGCCAGATCGTCCTTGATGTCGACACCCAACCCCGGCGCTTCTCCCGGATGCAGCATCCCTTCGGCAAACGTGTAAGCGTGAGGGAACACCTCGTCGGTCTCCTTCGAGTGGTACATGTACTCCTGGATCCCAAAATTATGCACACTGAGGTCGAAATGGAGCGAGGCGGCCAGGCAGACGGGGCTCAAGTCGGTGGCGCCGTGGCATCCTGTGCGCACGTGATAGAGCTCCGCCAAGTTGGCAATCCTTCGCAGATGGGAAATGCCTCCGGAGTGGACCACTGCCGTGCGGATGTAATCGATGAGCTGCTCCTCGATAAGCTGCTGGCAATCGTAAATGGTGTTGAACACTTCGCCCACCGCGAGCGGCGTGGTGGTATGTTGGCGGATCAGCCGAAAGCCTTCCTGCAACTCGGCAGGGACCGGGTCTTCAAGCCACAACAGATGATAGGGCTCCAGGCTCTTTCCAAGTCGCGCCGCTTCGATGGGAGTCAGGCGGTGATGGACGTCGTGTAAGAGATGCATCTCCGAGCCGAATTCCGTTCGCAGGCGCTTGAATAGCGTGGGCACGAAATTCAGATAGAGCTCTGAGCTCCACTGGCTCTCGGACGGTGCATCTCTCTCCGCCGGCTCGTAATACATTTTGCCGCGGCTAACTCCGTAGATACTCTCAATTCCCGGAATGCCCGATTGAGCGCGAATGGCCCTATAGCCCAGGCGCTTGTACTCGGCCACCGCTGCTACTGTGGACTCCAGGTCCTCGCCGTTCGCGTGCCCATACACCAGCACGCCGTCACGCGAGGCGCCGCCGAGCAACTGATACAGGGGCACATTCAGGCTTTTTGCCTTGATGTCCCACAACGCCATGTCAACGGCGCCGATCGAAGCCATCGTGATGGGCCCGCGGCGCCAGTAGGCTCCCTTATACAGGTACTGCCAGGTGTCCTCGATGCGGCGGGCGTCGCGTCCGATCAGGAGCGGTGCAACATGGTCAGAGAGGTAGCTGGCGACTGCAAGTTCGCGACCGTTCACCGTCGCGTCGCCGAGACCGTAGATGCCGTCTTCGGTTGTAATCTTGAGCGTGACAAAATTCCGTCCCGGGCTGCAAACAATCACCTTGGCATCAGTGATTCTCATTGTTAACCTTGGATGCTGAGCTTTAGCGTACCTACTGCATCGAATTTATTCAGGAGATCTGCCCATGGGCCATCCTTTGCTCGACCTCACGGACAAGACGGCGGTTATTGTGGGCGCCACCAGCGGCATCGGACTGGTGCTGGCGAAAGGCCTGGCTGTCGCCGGGGCCAACGTGGTGGCCACTGGCCGCCGCGCGGAACTGGTGCGCCAAGCCACCCAAGAAATTCGGGCGCTCGGCCGCAAATCCATCGAAGCCCCTTGCGATGTCACTGACCCGTCCAGCATCGACCGCCTGCTCAGCACTGTGCTCAGCGAGTTCGGCAGCGTTCAGATCCTCGTCAATTGCGCCGGACGAACCAAGCGGATGTCCACGCTCGATTTTCCCGAGCCGGAATGGAACGCGATTCTGGAAACCAACCTCACCGGCACCCTGCGCGCCTCCCGCATTTTTGGCCGGCACATGGTGGAGCGGAAATACGGCCGCATCATCAATATTGCGTCCATATCCTCCTTCGTTGGGCTTTACGAGGTCGCCGCGTACTCGGCCAGCAAAGCGGCTGTGGCGTCACTCACCAAATCGCTCGCCATCGAGTGGGCGCCGCACGGAGTCTCGGTGAACGCCATCGCGCCCGGCGTCTTCCGGACGGAGCTCAACGCGGCACTGCTGGACGGCACCGGCCGCGGTCGCGAGTTTTTGCTGCGCACGCCCATGAAGAGGTTCGGCCAGCTCGATGAACTGGTCGGCGCGGCGGTATTTCTGGCCTCGGATGCCGCCAGCTACACCACCGGGCACGTGCTGGTGGTGGATGGAGGTTTCCTGGCGAGCGGCGTGAACCAGTAGTCGCAAAAGCCGGGCCGGGCTATTCCGTCAGCCTCGTGCAGCCGTCATTTCACCCGAAGCCACCCAACTGCGGGCTTCCTGCACCACTTTTACAAACCGGCGCGCGGTATCGCGAATCACCTCGTGGGCGCGCGACTTCACGGCCGCCTTCTGAACCAGCTCATTTCCCACGCCAAGGGCCGCCGCGCCGGCCGCTATAAACTCGGCGGCCGTACGAAGGTTTACACCGCCCGTCGGCACCAGCGGAATCTCGGGAAACGGCCCCAGCAGCGCACGGATGTACTGCGCACCTCCCACCTGCGCGCAGGGAAAAACCTTAACGAAGTCTGACCCGGCTTGCCACGCGGCCATCACCTCGGTCGGAGTCAAGGCGCCGGTGATGATGAACTTGTTCTCACGGACGGCGTATTCAACCGTCTTCGCATCCAAGCCCGGCGTCACCAGAAATTCGGCGCCCGCATCGAGGCAGCGCCGGGCGTTTTCCTCTCCCAGCACGTTGCCTGCGCCCACCAGGACGTGCGGCAGCGTTTCCACCGCGTCACGCAAAATGTCAATGCCGCCGGGGACCGTCGAAGTAACTTCAATAATCGGGATTCCGCCCGCGGCCAGCGCCTCAGCGGCAAACTTTGTCTCCTGTGAGGACGACGCCCGAACCACGGGTATGATCCCGACCGCAAGCACCCGCGCCCGAACCTCGTCCTTGTTCATGCTTTCCCCCTCCCGTTTGAAAGTGCCTGCGCGCCGAACTGCTCCTTCAAAGCCCCCAAGGCGCGAGATATTCTAGCCCAGGGGTGCGAGAAGGTGTGAAAGAACCTGGGAGCGCGGGCGTCTCGCCCGCTCTTGGGGCCTCTTCTCAAGGCCTTAGCATCGACGGCGGGCGGGACGCCCGCGCTCCCAGGCAATTCCTTCCCATCCTCGGACGCGGTGCGCTAAGCTATCGCGCTCCCTCGGATCTGAGCGATGCCGCGAACTTCTGAGACATGACGCTAGTTCTTGCCTGCTTGTAAGTTCAAGGTTACGTCGCTGAACTCCGGCTGCACGTTCACCACGCCGTACTGGCGGTCTGTCACCTCGCGATGCGCGGCCAACGCCCATAAGAAAGTGATGCGCTGCCCCGGGACCGACACATTGGGATGGTAGCCGCTCGGCATCAGCACGACGTCGCCGTCCCGAACCACCGTTACTAGCTCGGGATACTCGGTGTTGTTGTAAACGAGTTGGATTCCATATGCGGGCGCCGGCATGTCGAAATAGACGTACATTTCTTCCAGCATGGCAGCGTGTTCGTGGGGCGGCCAACTGGTCCAGTTGCCGCTTTCGGAAGCGGTAATGCCCACCAGCAGCCTTCCCGCTTCCACATTCTTGGCGATCAGCATACTCACGGTCCTCGCGCAGCCGGGGCCGCCGGTCGAGAACTTGAGTCCTAATTCCGCACTTACCTCCCTCGATGGCACCAGCTTCAGTGGATACCGCTTTTCTACCTCAGCCGAAAACTCTGCGATGTCCACCGATGAATCAGTCTTGAGTTCCACCTTGGAATCGCGAGGAATATAAAGCGCGTCGCTTTTGCCGAGCGCCGCCTCGATGCCGCCGGTCTTCACCTGCGCCTGGCCGCTCAGGCAGATCAACGCCGTTTCGCGTCCCCCGTTGCTGAACGCGGCAGACGGCTGTGAGGCGTTCAGAATAATGCGCCCATAAGCCAAATGCCGCATCGGGCTGTTTTCCGGGGTCACGGAGATGTGACGCCCCAGGCCGCTCTGTGTCTGCCGGAAGATCATCCTGTCTGACGACGCTGCTGCCCCAGTGCTCATCGAGAACGCTCCTTTCAAAACCCCGTTCACTCGCAGCATATCACTTGCGCCAAGCGCCAATCCATCCCGATGCGGCAGTGAAGATTCTGATGGTACGGGAAGCTTGCGAAATGTGCGTGGCTGCCGCCCTTTTCCCACGTCCTACGACTGGGTACCTCGCAAAACACTCGACCGCGGCATCTGAAGGCTGCCTTAAGGAGAGGGCATATGAGCTAATATAACGGGGAGCGCAGGCGAGACTGAGACGCAGCCCGCCTTTCTTGCCATCCCGTGAGCGAATCGGTCGTACTTTGTGTCGCCTGGTTCAGACATGAAGGAAACTATCAAAGCGGGCGGACTCTATTTCGCCCTCGTGTTTGCCGCTGGATTCGTGCTTGGCACCATCCGCACTCTCTGGGTAGTGCCGAGACTGGGTGTGAGGACGGCCGAACTGATGGAACAACCCATCATGCTAGGCGTCTCCATCCTCGCGGCCGGGTGGGTGGTCCGGCGTCTCTGCATTGCGCCTAATTGGCCGAGGCGGCTGGCCTTGGGATGCATCGCGCTCGGCCTTATGCTTTTGGTCGAGTACACGGTCGTGCTGTGGATTCGGGGGCTGGCAATTCGCGACTATTTTGAGGCCCGTGACCCCGTTTCGGGAGCCGTCTACTTCATCACGCTCGCGGCGTTCGCGGTCATCCCGGTCTTCGTCGGACGGCCGCGTGCTTGAGTGACAGAATCACCGGCTCGGCCTAATAAGCACGCGCATGGGCTCCCCCTCTTCACGGCCAAAAAAGCTGCCCTCACCTCCGTTTGTGTTTATGGGCTGGGGCAGCCCGGTGGCCTTTGGGCTGGGGGTGCTCGCTTTGAGCAGGCATGTCGGAGTTAATCATGTCGGCCACGGCCTTCCAACCCCCGTCCGGCTGCTTCTTGAACACTGTCAGGTACTTGCCCTTGTCGGTGACCGGCTTCTTGTCGATCGGATTCGACACCGTCATGGAGTAGGTGCCGACCGTGTAGACGAAATCGCCGCCTTTCGACGCCTCTGCCTGCGTGGACTGGAAGGTAAGGGCAAAGTTGGGGTCAGCCAGCAGTGGCTTGAGGGCCGTCTTGATGTTCTCGACGCCGTTGATAATCGGCGCGTTCGGCAGCAAGAGCACCGCATCCCAAGAATAGTAGCTCGCGAACTTGTCCACATCCTTCGTGGCGATGTCGTTCACCCAGGCAGCCTCTACGCCTTTCACGGCCTTGATGTCAGCGTCCCGCGTATCAGGGGGCGTCGTCGTGCAGCCGGTCATCAGGGCGAGCAGACCTATGCATGCAAACAGGGAACGGTAACGTAACATCGTTATTCCTCCAAGGCACTCCGCAGGGCGATCACACTACCACTGGGGACCTCGAAATTCAAGTGGATTATTCGCAGAGTTTTCGAGGAGAGCACGTGTAGCGTGCGCCGCCGATTTTGCCCTTCGAGTGGTGAAGGCTTCAGCAGAGGAAAGCCGGAAAGGTTTTGCACTCAACCTCCTTTGTCGCTCAATCCTGGCCGGGCTAGCGCGGAGTTAGCGGCCTTTCCTGTTGCCAGAATCGACTGCACAAACGTCCGTAAACTAGCCTACATATAAAGCTGGAGGGACTTGACATGGGGACGCGCCTGTGATAGGGTGGGGGCGTGAATCAGGGTGGGGCGGAACAAGATCAAGGTGGCCTGGGACAGGGCGGAAGGCGGTGCTGTTCGAGGCCGGAAGGGTTTGCCAGTGGGGCAGGCAATGGGGAAGATGTTCCGGGGTCTGGGCTGGACGATTGCAACAGGTTATTGTGGCGATGGAACGGTGGAGGGAAAGGGAAAGGCACCGGCAGTTATACAACTGGTAACCCAGAGAGCCCGAGAAAAAAGATACTATGCCAAAGCCAAGGAGCCCTTTAGAATGAATAGATCAGCGGCTTTGACGTTCGTGCCAAAGCCAAGAAGTTACGTGCAATCAATAACTTGGTGGCTTTGTGTAAATTTTACACAAAGCCAAGAAGTCTTTTGGAATCAGCATGGCGCTACCATGTAAAACTTACACAAAGCCACGGTTTTTAGCCGCCTCGGCGTGCGATTTGTAAACAGAGGTTTTTGGCCGGCAAGGAGACAACAGATGCGAAGCGAAGGGCGCCGGAAGGCTAATCGGGTGGGGCAATCAGCCAGGGCGGGGCGGCGCGAAATGCAGACCCCTACGAACGAACCCAGCATCTTATTGAAAATAAAGAGTCGAGTCTTGGGAAACGCAGCATCTTATTGAAAATAGAGAGTCGAGTCTTGGGAAACCCAGCATGTTACTGAAAACAGATGTCTTGATGGTGGAACCCAGCATAGTATTGAATTTGCAGAAGGTTATCGGTGAAATTGACGTGCAACGGCTTCGCGACGCAGGTGGAATGCAACGGACGTAGCGATCAGGATATGATGCTTGCCAGTGGCGGATTCTGTGCCACTTCAGGGGGCCGTTCATGAAGATGGTCCGCATCACACTGAGAACTTTGAATCGCACACTCTTCGCAGCATGGGCGCTCGGGTGCCGTTTCGCCTTGCGGACCACACGTTTCTTGGCGATTCGTTTTACTTCTTCTTCAGAGAACATCATCCGAATTGCTGCCATTTTGATGATCGCGGGCTCGCTGCCCTTGCAAGCGCAGATCAAACATCCGATCACATTCGATGACCTGATGAGGGTTCATCGCATTGACGATCCGCAGGTTTCCCCGGACGGCCGCCTGGTGGTCTTCACGGTGGCTGACGCTGATGTGGAAGGCAACAAGGTGGCCAGCCATCTGTGGCTGACACCTTTCGCTGGAGGAGAGCCGCGGCAGATCACCGCTGGCAGCGGGTCAGATACCCGGCCGCGTTGGTCGCCCGATGGACGCGAGATTGCCTTTATTTCGACGCGAGGCGGCACTCCGCAAATCTGGCTGCTTCCGCTCGAAGGCGGGGAAGCCAGGCCGCTGACTTCGATTTCCACCGGCGCTGACGGGGAGATGTGGTCGGCGAGAGGAGACAAGCTGTTGTTCACCTCCGACGTCTACCCCGACTGCGCCGACGACGCTTGCAACCGGAAGCGCTCGGACGACGCGGAGCACAGCCCCGTGAAGGCCCGCCTCATCGATCAGCTCTTGTTCCGGCATTGGAACGCCTGGCGCGACGGCAAATACACGCACCTTTTCGTGGTAGCGAAAGACGGTGGCCCGGCGCGGGACCTGACGCCTGGGGCCTACGATTCGCCTACGTTCTTTCTGGGCGCTCCCGATGGTTACGCCATTTCGCCGGACGGCGCCGAGGTTTGCTACACGTCAAACCGTACCCTCGGAGAGGCCGGCCAATCTGCCGCAGCCTGGACCACCAATAATCATCTCTACCTGGTGCCGGCTTCGGGCGGCGAGGCTAAAGATATCACGCCCGGCGTGCATGGCTCTGACGCCGCGCCGCAGTACTCTCCCAATGGCCGCTACATCGCTTACACCTCGCAGGACCGCAACGGCTATGAGTCGGATCTTTTTCGGCTGCGTCTCTACGATCGTCAGGACGGTAGCGTGAAAGAGTTGACGCCCGGCTTCGATCAATGGGTGTCGAGTTTCACCTGGGCTCCCGATAGCGACACGGTGTACTTCGTGGCGCCCGAACACGCCGAGCAGCCGGTCTTCAAAACCTCGGTAAGCCATCCGCACGTGGAAAAGATTCTGGATGGAATGTTCGACGAGCCGAGCGTGACGCCGGATGGCAAGGCCCTTGTGTTCACACGAACCAGGCTGACGGAACCGACGGAGATCTACCGCGCCGTCGCGCCGACGTCGGGACTGGCTTGGGGTCTTTCGTCGGTCACTCACCTGAATGCGCCGCTGCTGGGCATTCTGCAAATGAACCCGGCGGAAGTTGTTCAGACGAAGGGCGCGCTCGGCGACTCCATCGAGAGTTTATTGGTGAAGCCGCCGAACTTTGACCCCGCAAAGAAATATCCCGGGTTGATGCTGATTCACGGCGGGCCCCAGAGCGCCTGGGATGATGGCTGGAGCTATCGCTGGAACGCCGAGATGTTCGCCTCCCACGGCTACGTGGTGATGATGACCAACTTCCACGGTTCGACGGGCTACGGCCAGAAGTTTACCGAAGAAATTTCGGGCGATTGGGGTGGCGCCCCGTACCAAGACCTCATGAAGGCCACGGACGACCTGGCAGCTCTCTCTTACGTGGATGCGAACCGCCTCGGGGCCGCCGGAGCTAGTTTTGGAGGCTACATGATCGACTGGATGGCCGGTCACACCCACCGCTTCAAGACGCTGGTGTCGCACGACGGCGTCTATGACAACCGCAGCATGTACGGGGAGACCGAGGAGGTGTGGTTTCCGGAGTGGGAGCTCAAAGGCGTTCCGTGGGATTCTTCGCCTCTCTATGGGAAGTGGTCGCCGTCGAGCTTTGTCCAGAATATCGAAACGCCCATGCTCTTGGTGGAAGGCGGGCGTGACTATCGCGTTCCCGAAGGCCAGGCCTTCCAATTATTCACCGCTCTTCAGCGCCGCGGCATCCCGTCGCGCCTGCTCTACTTTCCTGACGAAGGCCACTGGGTGTTGAAGCCGCAGAACAGCCGCTTGTGGTACCAGACCGTGCTCGGCTGGCTCGATCGTTATTTGCAGCCGTGAGAAGCAAATTCAATTCGCACTTGGAGTGGCGTTCTGCCGCGGCCAATGTGGGCGCTCAGAGAGCACCGCCGAAGCCTGAGTTCCTACGGCTGCTTCAGAAGCCTTCGTCAGCAGTGGGCCTTCATGGCTTTGGCTTTTCAGATGTCGGCTTGGCAGATTTCTTTGTCTCGTGAGCTTTGCTGGCGTGTGCGTGCGCGGAGGACGAATGCTCCGTGTGATTGACGTGGTGGTTTGTCGGGTGGCCCTGGAAGACCGGGTTGACGTTTCGCATCGGAGTCGCAGGGGCTTGGCTGGGCCGCATCGCGTAACTCAGCTCGGTCTCGCAAGCTCTAAAGTTGCGCTCCACGGTGCCCGTTTGGTGATCAAAGGCACTTAGGAGATAGCTAAGGTAGGGCTCAACCTGATCGCGAAAGTTTTCAACCTGTTGCGCACGGTTGAGGTATTCGTTGCCTAACGTGGGATTCTCGTACTGGCCTACCAAGTGTCCGACGGTGTGGGCTGGCTCGGTTAGCTTCCCGAGAGAGGCATACACCTCGAATGCGGCCTCCAGGCTGTCGGGATGAGCCTCGAACTGGGTGCGCCACTTGTCGAGCTCGTCCAGCCGCTGAGCCAACACATGGGAGGCATCGTTAAAAGCATTTCTTTGAGCGTCGGAGGCTTTCCAGGCGTTCGGGTGCTCCTGGCTGAGCAGGTCCCTCAGCCGGAAGGCCGGTTCGTAAGCCTGGTTGAGCACCGCCTTGACTTGGCCGGTGCTGAGCGGCGGCTGCTCGGCGGAGGAAGTGCTGGTAAGGGGCGGCGACGTCCCTGCCGTGCGCACCACTTCCGTTTCGAGCGCGCCTTCACCCGCGGACGCCTTCGCCTCAAGGTAGGCCACGTAAGGCTCGAGTTGCTGTGTTAGCTTTGCGAGTTCGGCTGAGGACTGGCGGTAATCCGATGCGGTCGAGGCTCCCGGTGAAGCCTCCAGCGCCGTTTGGAAATCATCAAGCCGCATCGACAGCGACTGCAGCGCTGAGACCGTTGCGCTCCCCAACCCGCGGTCCTCAGGATGACTGTAGAATTCGCTGCGCGGCTTTTCCTCCGCTTGCAAGGCTGCGCGAAGGGAATCAGACTTTTCCGTCAGAGCAGCGCGTTCCTGATCACTCAGCTTCCACTTGTCGAGCGGCAGTGATCCGGTCAGGTCCGCGACGCGATATCCGGCGGCGTAAATCTTGTATAGGAGTGCCTGCACTTCGCTGGCAGTCATGGCCACTGGCGCCGGAGCCGGTTGAGCGGATGCCTTTGGTACACTCGTTCCCGACGAAGCCGCAGACGCGGAAGCCGGCGCTGCCATAGGCGCCACTCGAGAGGGAATTGATTCTGAGGGGCTCGGCGACGGCGGCGCGCTCGCGGCCGCTGGGGAAACGCCAGCCTTAGCGGTTTCGCTTGGCTCAGGCTTCGGGGGCGGCGAGGCCTGCACTTTGGCCTCAACCTTCGCGGACGCAGTCCCCTTGGCTTCGAGGCCGTTCACATAGGCCTCAAGCTGACGCTCGAGATCCGCGAGGTCAGCGGCCGATTTCTGATAGTCCGCTGCCACCGATGTGCCTGCCGCGTCCGCAAGAGCTTTGGCAAAGCTGTCGGCTTCGGGCAGTAGCTTATTGAGGCCTCCCAAGGTCTCGCGGCCCAGCTCCGCATCTCCCGGATTTTTGTAGAAGCCGTTCCATGGCTTTTGCAGGGCATCGACGGTCGTCCGTAGCGAGTTGGCTTGCTGGTAAAAGAGCGCCCGCTTCCGGGAACTTATGTTCCACGTTTCTGGATGTAAGCTTGTACCGGCGTTGCCAAACTGGTAGGCCGAATTATAGATCTTGTACAAAAGCACCTGTGCGTCGTGCGGCTGCATTCCTACTGACGCTGTCGGAGATGGATTTGGCTGAGAACTACCTGGCGGCGCAGGGACCGCAGGAGCAGAAGCGGGGGAAGCAGCGGGCTGCTGCGGACTCGCCGGCCAGGCCAGAGCTGACCGAACTCCAGTCCAGCTCGCTAGAACCGCGGCCAAACCTGCTAGTAACACAATCTTAACTCTCATGGCGACCCTTTCCGTCCCACCCTCGCTTGTTGCGCCGATCCTGCAACCAGAAACACCGAATTAATGTGACAGCCCGCCGGGCTTGTTCAACGCCATCTCGATTTCTCCCCGGGCATCGAGAAACTGAATTCCCATGCCCACGCCTGGAAGCGCGTAAACCACGCGGCCCGAGCAGGCGATGTCCGGGCCGTCCGGCGAAAGTCTGAAGCTCAGCTCCACATCCGACCCCGAGGCTAGCGGGCTGGGCGTATTCAAAAACATTCCGCCCCCGCTCACGTCAGAGCTGACGAAAATCTCGTCGATGCCGAAGCTGGCGCACTGGACTTCCAACGCTGCTTTAGTCCGCTTGTGCCTTCGCTTCTCGATCTCGATTTCCATTGTTGGATACGCATCGCCAAAACCGCTACTGACCGGGCCTTGGCGTCAGCGCCTATGTTATATGCTCCTTTGCGTATGCTAACACAGCATGGATTCGAGGCGTGACGCTATAATCGACGATCAAACATCGCAGGGCTGTGCTTGCTGGCATCCTTAATATTCGGAGCGTTTTCATGATTTGGTTTCTTCGCCGAGAAAATATCTTTGCAGCAACCATGTTCGCAATTGTCTTAGTCGCTGCCGCTTCTTCTCACGCCGTCGCGCAGGAAAGGAGTTCACTGGACGGGAACTGGAGCTTTGTTACCGACCCCAGCGGCAAGCTCGACGTGGCGGACCTGTCCACCGCGTCCGGCGCTCGCACGGCCCAGGTGCCCGGCTCCTGGCAGTCTGAATTCGCTGACCTGCGTGACTATGCGGGTGTGGCCTGGTACTGGCGCACCTTCTCCGCACCCGCGCCGGCTGCCGGACATGTACTTCTGGTGCGCTTCGGCGCGGTCGATTATAAAGCGACCGTATACGTGAATGGACAAAAGGCTGGAGAGCACGAAGGCGGCTATCTGCCCTTCGAAATCGACATCACGCCGTTCCTGCGGGCTGGCGAGAATGAACTTGCCGTGCGGGTGGTTGATCCTGGTGCGAAACCGGCCGAGGTGGAAGGCATTCGTTACGCGGAGATTCCGCACGGCAAGCAGGATTGGTACGTCCAAACCAGCGGACCTTGGCAGAGCGTGGAACTCGAGGATCGTCCCAAAACTCGAATCGGAGCGATGCACATTCGCGCCGGCGCTGACGGGCGCTTCACCATCGATCTGGAAATCATTAACTCTCCGGGCGCATCCGAGGCGGCCGGAACTTCAAGCAGCCGCGTGGGCGCGTCCTCGAGTCCGTCGAGCGCGACTTACGCGGGCGCCGAAATCCGGGACGCATCCGGAAAAACGGTGTGGAAGCAGTCTCTGAACCTAGCATCTGGGCAAGCGCACAGCAGCTTCAGCGGGACGTTGGCGAAGCCACAGCTCTGGAGCCCGGGAACACCCTACCTTTACACGGTCCAGGCTTGGATCTATTCCGGTGATTCAATAACAAGCCCATTCGGCTTTCGGACATTTGACACCCGGGGTGGGCGCTTTTACCTCAACGGCCAGCCCATCTACTTGCGCGGTGCTCTCGACCAGGACTTCTATCCCGACACGGTCTACACGCCTCCGTCTCTCGATTTCGTGCGCCAGGAGATGATGGCCGCGAAAGCGGTAGGTCTCAATCTGCTTCGGTGTCACATCAAGGTTCCGGACCCCCGCTACTTGGACGCTGCGGATTCTGCCGGTATCCTCGTCTGGTACGAAATTCCAAACTGGGACAAGCTCACGGGGGACTCCGGGCGCCGCGGCCTTAAGACTCTTCAAGGCATGGCGACTCGCGACTGGAACCATCCTTCCGTCGTCGCCGTGAGCCTCATCAACGAAAGCTGGGGGGCCGACCTGAAGCAGGCGCCCCAGCGCGACTGGCTCAAACAGTTCTCAACGCAGGCTCATGAGCTTGTGCCCGGCTGGCTCGTGGATGACAACAGCGCCTGCTGTGACAATTTCCACATGGCGAGCGATATCGCCGACTTCCATGACTACGCCTCAATTCCGGATGCTGCAAGCGACTTCGACCGGTTCGTGACCGATCTCGCCAGCCGCCCCGCTTGGCTCTGGAGCCCCTACAACGACTCGCAGGTAAACGCCGCCGCGCCGCTCATGCTCTCGGAATTCGGTAACTGGGGCTTGCCTCACGTGCCGGATCCGCCACCCTGGTGGTTCGATCGAGATTTCGGCGGACGCGAGATTACACGACCTGCCGGTTTCGCCGACCGTTACACCAGCTATTACTCGACGCTGTTCCCGGGTCTGGCATCGCTCGCGGACGCCACCGAAGAACACCAATATGAGTCCCTCAAATACGAAATCGAGTCCTTGCGGTCGCACCCGGAGATACAGGGTTACGTTATCACCGAGTTTACGGACATCAATTGGGAATCAAACGGCCTGTTCGATATGTGGCGGCATCCAAAGGTATCCGCAAGCAAACTCGGGCCTTTGCAAGCGGATGACTTGATCATCGCTCGCATCCCGAAGCGCAATTTTGTGTCCGGTGAGCACGTGCATGCGGACGTTTACGTTTCCCATTACAGCACCGCTTCTCTGGCCGGTGGGTCGATACTGTGGAGCCTGGCGGGCTTCGACCAGACTTATGTCAAACCTTTACACGCGATCGAACCGGGTTCGGCGGCCCCAGCGGGCGCGATCGATTTCACGGCGCCGCCGGTAAGTTCCCCACAGCGGCGAATCCTGAGCTTTCGCGTGGAGGCCGGCGGCAAACCGTTGAGTGAAAACTCGCTCGAGATGTATTTCTATCCGCCCCGCAAAGAAGAGTTGCCGCCCGCGGTTTCCTTTGTTGACCCGGCGGGCCGCCTGCGGCGGCTCTCGGACGAAATGCGTGCCCATGGATACCTCGCTCCATCCGGAAAGGAAGCCTTGCCGGTGGTGATAGCGTCAACGCTCAACGATCAGGTGCAGGCTGTTCTTGAGAACGGTGGCCGAGTGATCCTGATCGCTTCCGACAATCAGAGCCTGTCGCCGGGAATCGAGATCACGCCTCGGGCTCAGTCGGACCTAGATGGAAACTGGATCTCCAACTTTCTCTGGGTGCGCAAAGACCATCCGATCTTTCACGGCACTGGCTTCAGCACGCTTCCAGGTTTCGAGGCTCAAGCGGTCAATCCGCCCGCCGTCATCCAAGGCTTGCCTCCGTCGGCCTTCCCCGACGTTCTGGCGGGCATGTTTTACGGCTGGTTGCATCTGAACGCTGGTGTGCTCGTGCAGGCGCGCGCCGGTAAGGGCAAGCTGCTGGTGACCACCTTCGGCCTAGGCGAGGCGTACGGGACTGATCCCTATGCAACAGCACTTCTGGATGACATCGTGCAGTACGTTGTGGGCGATTTCGCGCCAAAGTTCGAGGTGCCGCTGACGCCGTAGCCGCAGCCAGACAGGCGCGCTCTGCTACAATATCCGCTCATGGCGCTTCAAATCGGTGATCGCTGGACCTCCACTCGAATCCGCGCCCGGTATGCCGAAACCGATCAGATGGGCGTGGTGTATTACGCCAATTTTCTGGTGTGGTTCGAAATTGGGCGCGGCGATTTCTGCCGCCAGCACGGCTTCGCCTACCGCGAAATGGAGCAGCAGGACGGCCTTTACATCATGGTGGCCGAGGTCCGCTGCCGGTACAAGGCGCCTGCCCGCTACGATGACGAAATTGAGATTCGCACGTGCCTGCGCGCTTCGCGGAAACGCGTGTTGGTATTTGGCTACGAGATTTGCCGGTTGCCCGACCAGGAGCTACTAGCTGAAGGCGAGACGGTGCACGTGATCACAGACCGGGAGGGTCACGCCAGGACCCTGCCGGACCGGTACGTTGAACTGTTCAAGGCAACGAATTCGGGTTGAAGAGTTAAAGGTCGAGGAGTTGAAAGCCTTCCCGCCGAAACTCTTAGACATTCCACTTTCAGTGGTTCAGCGATGTCCACAGCACTATCGCTCACCGGACATGATCTGACGCGCCGGGATTTCGCCGACGTTGTCCTGCGTGGGAGACGCGTGGCGCTGCACGCGAGAGCTCGACGTGCGATGGGCGCGTCAAGGCGAGTTGTTGAACGCATGATTCGCGAGAAGCGCCTGGTGTATGCCGTCACCACCGGCGTTGGCAGCCTCTCCACCGAGCACATCGATCCTGCCCAGGCGCGCAAGCTGCAACTTAATGTGGTGCGGAGCCACTGCTGCGGCGTTGGGGAACCGCTGGATGTCGCAGAGACGCGTGGGTTGATGCTGTTGCGCGCCAACACGCTGGCCGCGGGACTTTCGGGCATACGGCCGCGCGTGGCTGAGGTTCTGTGCGAGATGCTGAATCACCGGCTGCACCCGATGGTGCCGGCACGGGGTTCTGTGGGTGCGAGCGGCGATTTGACTCCGCTCGCTCACGTGGCGCTGACACTCGTGGGCGAGGGTGAGGTTACAGTTGATCGTAACTTCGAGGCGCGTAGCCGGCCTGTCGCAGCCGCCACGGCCTTGCGTCGCGCGGGTCTCGCACCGCTCGTCCTGGAGGCGAAGGAAGGGATCTCGCTAGTCAATGGAACCCAGGCCATGCTCTCGCTCGGTTTGCTGGCTCTCGCGCAAGCCGAGATTCTCGCCGACACCGCGGATGTGGCAGGGTCGCTCTCGCTCGACGCGCTGCGCGGTTCGCCTGTGGCTTTCGACGAGCGTCTGCAACTCGCCCGGCCTCACGCTGGGCAGATCGAAACGGCGCGCAATCTTCTTCGCCTGAACGAGGGCAGCGCCATCCGCGAGTCGCACCGTGATTGCGCCAAAGTGCAGGACGCTTACAGCCTTCGCTGCATGCCGCAGGTCCACGGTGCGGTCCGCGATGCGCTCGCCTTCGCCCGCCGTACATTCGAGATTGAAATGAACAGCGCCACGGATAATCCGCTGGTGTTCGGCGAAGGAGATGTGCTCTCCGGCGGTAACTTTCACGGACAGCCGGTGGCCACCGCGCTCGATCTCATGGCGATTGCTCTAACCCAGCTCGGCGGGATCTCGGAACGGCGCATCGACCGAATGGTGAATCCGCTAACCTCAGACCTGCCGCCGTTCCTAGCAGGATCGCCCGGCATCGAGAGCGGACTGATGCTGGTTCAGGTGACGGCGGCCGCGCTGGCCTCGGAGAACAAAGCGCTGGCACACCCGGCGTCGGTGGATTCCATTCCGACATCGGGTAACAAAGAGGATTACGTCAGCATGGGTTTGACGGCCGCACTCAAGCTGAAGCAGGTCGTTGCCAATGTCACGTCGATTCTGGCCATTGAACTGCTCACGGCGACCCATGCCCTTGACCAGTTGGCTCCTCTCGAAACGGGGCGTCTGGCGGCTAAGGCCAAGCGCCTAGTACGCAAGGTTGTATCGCCGCTCGCGGGAGACCGCGCGCATGCTCCTGACATCGCTCGTGTGACGGAACAGGTGAGGCGTGAAGAGTACGCGAGGGTGCTGCGCGAAGGCTCGCCAAGCTAACCAGCAGCCACTCTGATATGCTGGAAGCATGAAGAAGCGCAAAGAGCCTATGAACCCCGGGCAGACCGTCGCGCTGGCCACCGAAATCGAGTCTCCCCTCGAGACCCTCGTCAATGGCATACTTGACCGCATGCGCGATGTGCCAGATGACGTCATGAGGGCTTTGCCGGAGGATGGGGCCAGCCAGCACGATCACTACATTTATGGCTGGCCAAAGAAACGGGAATGACGTCCTTTTCGCCGACACCTTTTATTGGGTCGCGTTGTTCGATCGCTTCGACAGCGCACATAACCGCGCTCTGGCACTGACGGCCGAGAGAAAGTCCTCGCACATCGTGACTACCGACGAGGTTCTGGCGGAGTGTTTGAACTTTTTCTCCGGAAGGCCCGAGGTGCTACGCAGTGCAGTGGCTGAGAAGGCGCGCGATTTTCTGTCAGATCCGGCCATCGACGTGATTCCACAAAGTCGCAATTCCTTTCGGGCTGGTCTCGAGCTATATATCCGTCGCCCCGACAAGGGCTACAGCCTGACCGATTGCATCTCCATGGAGGCGATGCGTCGAGAAGGGCTAACCGAAGTGCTTACGGACGACCATCACTTTGAGCAGGAAGGTTTCCGCGCACTCTTCCGGGAGCCCTGGACGTACTAGGCCAGAATCTTTAATCGACGGCTCTCAATGGAGTGTCGACAAATTTCTCGCCATGGCAGTCGACTATTAGCTTGTGCCTTCCCTCTCCGCCACCATAATTGCTCACAACGAAGCTCGCAATATTGCGCGCGCTGTCCGGTCCCTTGCCTGTGCGGACGAAGTGATCGTGGTCGACAGCGAATCGACGGACGACACGGCAAGTATCGCCCTGTCGCTGGGCGCCAGGGTGATCACACATGCTTTCGAGGGCTTCGCGGCGCAGAAGAATTTCGCCAGCTCACAGGTGCGGCATGACTGGATTCTGAGCCTGGACGCGGATGAGGAGCTCAACCCGGCGGCGCAGCGAGCGGTCGAGCAGTGGAAATCATCGACGCCCGCAGCGAGCGGATACCGCTTCGCCCGTCGCGCTCGCTACTTGGGCCGCTGGATCGGACACTCCGGTTGGTATCCCGACTACAAACTGCGCCTTTTTGACCGCCGCCGCGGGCAGTGGCAGGGCGCCTACGTGCACGAGTCGGTGTTGGTGGAAGGACGGGTAGAAACCTTGCCCGGCGAGATTCTTCATTACACCTGCGATTCTCTTCAGGAGCACCGCGCGCGGATTGAATTTTACACGGACCTGGCGGCGCGCGAGATGTTTGACCGGGGGAAGCGCGCCTCAGCGCTTGGCCGCTGGCTTGCGCCTCCCTGGATCTTTCTGGAGGCGTACATTCTTCGAGGCGGCATCCTGGATGGACGCGAGGGATTCCTGATCTCGAAAATGGCGGCTCGCTACGTGAAGCGGAAGTTCGAGAAGCTGCAGCGGCTGCGGAAGGGCGGGGCTTCAGAGTCCGTGTGACGACTCGTGCTCGGCCTTTTCCCATCGTGGACCCCGCTTACGCGGGGTGACATTGTTGAACTTAGGGATTTCAATCCCACGCCGTCATTCCCGCGAAGGCGGGAATCCACGAATTTTCACCGAATCACACTCGGTAGTACCCTCGATACCAGTCCACAAATTTACCGATCCCTTCTTCGATAGAAGTCTGCGGTTGGTATCCCGTGTCATTCACAAGTTCGCTGAGATCGGCGTAGGTTGCCGGCACGTCGCCGGGCTGCATGGGCAGCAGGTTCTTCCTGGCAGGCTTGCCAAGTTTGCGTTCAAGAGCCTCGACAAAGGCCATGAGCTGGACAGGCCGGTGGCTCGCGATGTTGTAAATGCGGTAGGGCGCGGTGCTTGTATCCGGACGGTCATCGCTCCACTGCGGGTCTGGTCGTGGAACTCGGTCGAGGAGCAACAGGATGGCATTCACACAGTCATCGATGTAGGTAAAGTCGCGCTGCATCCGGCCCTGATTGAAGAGCTCAATCGGCTGGTCTTCCAGAATCGCCTTGGTGAAGATGAACAGGGCCATGTCCGGCCGTCCCCAGGGGCCGTACACGGTGAAGAAGCGAAGTCCGGTGCACGGCAAACGGTAGAGGTGGGCGTAAGAATGGGCCATCAGCTCATTGGCCTTCTTGGTGGCTGCGTAAAGGCTCAAAGGATGATCCACGTTGGTGCGCGCGGAGAATGGCATGTGAGTGTTTCCGCCATAAACCGAACTGGACGAGGCATACGCCAGGTGGCGGACGCCGTGATGACGGCATGCCTCCAGTACGTTCAAGAAACCTGTGAGATTGGCGTCGGCGTAGGCATGTGGATGTGTGAGGGAATAGCGAACGCCCGCCTGCGCCGCCAGGTGAACCACTGATTCGAACTTCTCAGTTCCAAACAGCGACGAGAGGCCTGCACGGTCGGCAAGGTCCATTTGAACAAAGCGAAAGGCGCTGCCGCTATCCGGACCAGCGGTCAGCAGCGCCAGCCGTGACCGCTTCAAATTAACGTCGTAGTATTCGTTGAGACTGTCCAGGCCAACCACCTCGTCGCTGCGCGCCAAGAGCCGCTGCGACACGTGGAACCCGATGAAACCGGCACAGCCCGTCACCAGTATCTTTGCCATGCTGCTACTGTAACATCAGCTTTGCCTTCGCGAGCGGCTAAGACTTAGTTAGGCTAGAATTCAAGGGGGGTCTCTCAGTCTCAAGAGTCCTTCAGTCGGAGGTCTTTTAGTCGATCAGTCAGCGGACTGAGGACTGGGCAATACGACTCGATTTCGACGACTGAGAGACCGACGACTGAGAGACTAGCAGGCCCGTACAATGGCTCGTAACCGACTAGTTCAAGATCTGACTCGCCTCACCTCGCCCGACCGGGTACTCTCCACGCCCGAGGACCTGATGCTCTACGAATACGACGGGCTTTCTTCCCGCAAGCCGCCTCAGGCGGTAGTGTTTCCGGAGAGCACGCAGGAAGTAGCCAGTGTCGTCAAGCTTGCCGCAGGCCTCGGCGTTCCGATCATAGCGCGCGGCGCTGGCACCGGCCTCAGCGGCGGTGCAGTGATCACTGAGGGTGGTATTGTCGTTTCGCTCGCCCGCATGAAGAAGATCCTCGAAATTGACATCGAGAACCAACGCGCGCGAGTGCAGCCAGGAGTGGTGAATTTCGATCTCTCGCTGGCCGTGGCCGACGAGGGCTACTGCTACGTGCCCGACCCCTCGAGCCAGAAAGCGTGCACTCTGGGCGGCAACGTGGCCGAGAACTCGGGCGGGCCGCACACCCTGTGCTCCGGCGTCACCACCAACCATGTGCTGGGCCTTGAGGTGGTCCTCGCGGATGGCAGCGTGATCCACACTGGCGGCAAGCCTTGGGACCGGCCTGGCTACGACGTGACGGGACTCGTGGTGGGCTCCGAAGGCACCTTCGGAATAGTCACCGAGATTACCGTGCGGCTCACGCGCCGGCCTGAAGCCATCAAGACGCTGCTGGCCATCTATGACCGCGTGGCCGACGCCACCGCAACCGTGGCAGCCGTGACGGCGCGCGGCATAACTCCGGCTGCGCTCGAGATGATGGACGGCTTCACCCTTCGCGCCATCGAGGCAGCCACCCACGCCGGCTATCCGCTGGATTCAGCCGCGGTGCTGCTGCTCGAAGTTGAGGGTTTGAAAGAGGAAGTGGAAGAGGCGGCGGTCGCCCTCGAAGGCTTGGCCCGCCAGAACCACGCCCGGGAGGTGAGAGCGGCGCGCACGGCTGACGAGCGGGACCTTCTGTGGCGCGGCCGGAAGAACGCCTTCGGCGCCATGGGCCGCCTTGCCCCGAACTTCTACGTGCAAGATGGGGTGATTCCCCGCACCCGCCTGGTGGAAATGCTCGATTATATCGGCGAGGTTGAGCAGCGCTTTGGCCAACGCGTGGGTAACATCTTCCACGCCGGCGACGGCAATCTGCACCCCTTAATTCTGTTTGACGCCCGCGACCCGGAGCAGAAGCGCCGTGTGGTAGAGGCCGCGGAGGCCATCATCACCAAATGCGTGGAGCTAGGAGGGTCGATTACAGGCGAACACGGTGTCGGCATCGAAAAGAACGAGCTCATGCCGCTCACTTTCTCCGAGCAGGACCTTGGCATGATGCGTCGGACCAAGGATGTGTTCAACCCGCACGGCCTTCTGAACCCGGGGAAGCTGCTTCCGTCCGGCAAAATGTGCGGGGAGCTGAGGATTCAGGTGAGCTGAGCCGAAAAATAGGTGTCCAAAATTGAGGAACGAAGCCACTATCCCTTTTGGAATCAGTGAGGCGTCAGATAATGTAGGATCGGGCGATCGGGCCATCGGGCGATTGAAGGATTGATTCATTGACTCAGTGGGTTAGACTCGTCCGCTGGTCGGCTTCCAGGTCACCCTGTGAAGGAACACCAGGGAGGGATGGGGGCTAAATTGGCCACGAGGCCACTACGCATTCGGAATCAGTGCTCGGTTCGCGTTGTTGGTCGTCCGTAGTCCGTAAGGTGGTTGCTGACAGCTGAAAGCTGACTGCTGAAGGCTAAATTGAGGAACGAAGCCACTATCCCTTTTGGAATCAGTGAGGCTTCAGATAATGTAGGATCGGCCGATCGGGCCATCGGGCGATTGAAGGATTGATTCATTGACTCAGTGGGTTAGACTCGTCCGCTGGTCGGCTTCCAGGTCACCCTATGAGAGAACACCAGAGAGGTATGGGGACTAAATTGGCCACGCGACCCCCTCTGAGTGCCCGGGGTGAGCGAAGTCAGACTTGGAAAAACCGGGTTCCTGACAGAGCACCCCCCAGGGGGGTACCTATGCGCGCTAACGAACCCAAACTTGTATCATGCTGTAGCAGCGTAGCTTAATGGCGATCAGAGGGCCTATTTGCCAAACGAGTTAAAAAAACGAACCCAAAACAGTAACCCGCAGATTCCAATACGGATAGTAGTCAAAAATGGGCAAATTGGCGTTCGAAAACGAACCCAAACGAACCTGACTTTTGGGGGAGAAAACGTGCAAAATCAGGAAACGAACCCAAGAAACGAACCCGAGCTTCAGTGGTTGGGCATGGCCAGTTGGTTTGAGGTCCAAGAGTTCGCGAGGCATCCGGCTTTCAGCCATCGGCTTTCGAGTATGGCCGGTGTTCGAGGCTGGCGGGCGGTGGCTGACCGCTGAAAACTGATTGAAGAACATGCCAAACCGAGGAACGAAGCCACTATGTCTTTTATAATCAGCGAGCCGGTTGTCGGCGATCAGTTTTAGGCCAAGCTGAGCCAGGCCGGACTTTCGTTGGCTCTGCACCTTCGCGTGAGCTGATGGCTGACGGCTGAAGGCTCATTGAAAACATGCCTGAATCGAGGAACGAAGCCACTATCTCCATTGCAATCAGTAGCGAGACAGTTTCATGATCGGAGCCACCGCTGACATTCAGGTTGACTTCGCCGCCATCCTCGGCGAGTCGCAAGTATCGGGCGAGCCGGCGGTCTGTGCCGCCTTCGCCATCGATACCATTGCGCCTAAGTGCGTTGTCTATCCGGCCTGCGCTGAGGAAGTGGCGGAAGTCCTCAAGTGCGCCTCCGGCCACGGACTGGCAGTGATTCCTGTTCGCAATGGCACCAAGCTTGGCATGGGAGTCCCGCCGCGCCGGTACGACGTTGCGCTTTCGCTGAAGGACATGAACCAGGTTTGGTACTACGAACCCGACGACCTGGTGGTGAGCGTTGAGCCCGGCATGAAGTTCGGCGACCTTCAGCACTTCCTGGCACGGCACAATCTTTGGGTACCGCTCGATCCTGTGGGCGGCGAGCGGGCGAGCGTTGGCGGAATTCTTGCCGCCAATTCCGCCGGGCCCCTGCGGCTCCACTACGGCGGCCCGCGAGACCTCGTGCTGGGCATGAAGATCGTCACCGCCGAGGGCGCCATCGTGAAGACCGGCGGGCGGGTGGTGAAGAATGTAGCGGGCTACGACCTCGCCAAGCTCCTGATCGGCTCGTACGGCACGCTCGGCGTCATCGTGGAAGCCAGCTTTAAGCTCCATCCGCTAGTGGCGGAGCGGGCCACCTGGGTTATTGAGACGGGTACCCTGGCGGCTGCGCGCGAGTTCCGCCGTGCGCTACTGCGTTCGCCGCTCACACCGTTGCGCATGGCCCTACTGAACGGCGCCGCCAGAGTGATGCTGGAAGGTAATTGGGGTCACGGGTCAGGGGTCAGGGATCAGCAACCGGCTACGACGATGCCGGAATCGAGTCTCGACGCCAGTTCAACTCCGCCAGTTGGGCCGGCGATCTGGATTGAGGCGGGAGGCTCCGAACGCGTGCTTGCACGATACGCCCAGGAACTCGGAGCATTGGCTCAGACAATCAAAGCGTCAGTTCATAGACTTCGGGAGGAACAGAAGGCTGGCTGGGATCGCATCTCGGACTTCGGTTCGTGGATGACGAAGGAGCAAGGCGTGCCGGTCGTGGTGAAGGCAGCTCTCCCAATTGCTTCCTCTGAGGAGTTTCTGGAGCGCGCCGAAGAAGACGCCGAAGGTGAGGGCTGGCTGGCGATTGGGCTCGCCCAGCCCGGCGTCGGCGTGGTGGAAGTGGGATTGATGAGGGGCACGTCTGCCGCAGCCCTGAATCCCGAACCCCGAACCCCGCCTGCGGGCCGAAGCCCTTCGGTGGGCGAAGGCCCGAGCCACGAATCCCAAGCCCCGAGTCCCGGCTTTATCCACCGCCTTCGCGAGATCGCGCGCGACCTGGGCGGAAGCCTTGTGGTCACACGCTGCCCGGCTGAGCTCAAGCCAAAGATCGATGTCTGGGGACCGCCCGGCGACGATTTCGAAGTGATGGGTAAGCTGAAAGCGGCCTGGGACCCGAAGGGGACGCTTTCGCCGGGGCGGTTCGTGGGCCGAATCTGAAGGCAACGATCCACATTCGGACGCGCGAAACGCGCTCGAAATGTGTTCGAATCGGGGGAAGATAATGGCTGACAAGAGGGCTGATACGTTGGAAGAACAAATTGCGCGCGCGGCCGGCGTACTGAAGGCCGCCGGCGCTCGTGAAGTCTATGTGTTCGGCTCGGCGGCCAAGCCGCGAGGCGTGCCGCCGCGCGACGTGGATCTGGCGGTCTCGGGCTTACCGCCGGAAGTTTTTTTCAAGGCTTATGGTGCAGCCGGCGACATGCTTGATTTGCCGCTGGACCTGATCGACTTGGATGATGACAGCCCGATCGTGAACTACCTCAAGGAAGAGGGGAAATTGGTACGCGTCGGGTAGGCGGCCCTAGCGCGGACTTCGGAAACGCTCCCGTCAAACGGGCATTGAATCAATGAGCCGATGAGTCAATGAGTCAATCCTTCAATCACCCGATGACCCGATCATCCGATCACCCGATCTCGAACTACGGCCCTGGCGAAGCTCCGCG
>DATJYK010000394.1:0-9565 GCA_035578005.1 Terriglobia bacterium | reverse complement strand
GCGACTTCTATGATCGTCTTGAACCCGAACGCCTGACCCGTTATTACGTCAAGCGGCTCGAAGGTCTAGGTCATAAGGTCACCCTTGACCCCAGCGTTAATGCCTGACCGAAATTTTCGGAACAGAAATGCGGGTTAGTGGAGGATGTGCGTCTTTCGGGGAGAAAGCGGCAGCCGTGGCCCGGCCCGTCGCTGGCGAGTGCCCGCAAAGTACCAGTGAGATGCCGCCCAATTCCGCCGGGGTGGCGTCAGCAAGACCGGGCAAGAGGCCGGAACTCAGTTGCGAGGTAAGCGACGGTAAACGGAGTTTCGCATCGCCCGAACGAAACCTGCGACTCCCAAGAGGACCAGGGTGCTCACTGGTGCGAAGGAACAAAGCGTGTGAAATCCGAGGAAGTCAGGAGCAGAGGCCTCGTGCGGTATAAGCGTGAACACGGCAAGCCCAAGAAGCAAAAAGACCACCGCCGACAGGACACTGTATTGCGGTTCAACCCTTCCGCTCTTCCCCGGAGCCGTGTGCACCGACCCTTCCTATTGCGTCGTCACTCCCTCAAGGGCCTCTTTCACCTCGCCAGACTGTGGGCCATTGGGATTCAGCTTCAGAGCGAGTTGAAGCTCAGATTTGGCGCAGTCCCGGCGATTAACTTTGCCGCAGGCGAGACCCAGATGGTAATGAATACTGGAGTCCTGTGGGTCTTCTTTCGCGGCACCCTGAAGAGTGCTCACGGCGAGTTGGTAACTTCCCTTCTTATAATAGGCAAGCCCTAAAGTGTCGTCCACTTGAGCATTGGATTGTAGGCCGCGCTGGGCTATCTGTGCATAGGTCAGAGCCTCGTCGGGACTCTGATCGTGCTGGAGCATTAAGTACGCCAGATTATTGGCCGCTGGAGCGTAGTCTGGGTAAACCTGCAAGGCCTTTTGGTAGCTCTGTTCCGCTGCCTGCCAGTTGCCCTGAGCATCCTGCACCACGCCCAGTTCAACATACGCTCTCGGATCTTTCGGATTTTGCTGCACCCAGCGCTGCGCTGTGGTCAAAGCGCCGTCAGGATTTTTCTCATCGGTATAGATCTTAACCATCAGCAGGTAACTGTCAGGATCCTTGTTGTTAAGCTGGAGGCTCTTCTCCACGGCGGCCTTGGCGGCGTCGTGTTGCCCGGAGTCGAGCAGTACGCCTCCCAGCAGACGGTAAAACGCGGGATCATCAGGGACTTTCTGAATCTGCGCCTGAACGGCCGCCAATGCCTTAGGAAGCTGCTTCTCCGCGCCGTAGGCCATCACCAGCCCTTGCAGCGCATCGAAGTAGCGCGGACCGCGGTCAAGCGCCTCCTGGTAGAGCTTCTCAGCTTCACTGAAGCGCTTCTGGCGCAGACGGAGACCTCCAAGCTGGGCATAAGCGACGGGTTGATTCGGAGCCAGCGTAATGGCCTTCTGAAGGTCCGCCTCGGCGCCAGCTTCGTCTCCGTGCCCGAACGTTGCCATCGCCCGGAAAACGTAACCTTCGGGCGAGTTCGGCTCATTTGCCACCAGCCCGGCGGCACTGTCCGTGAGAAGTTGGAGATTTCCCCGGCGCACAGCCAGGTTCGCCAGGGCCCTCCGCGCCTCGATCATTTGAGGCTGCAGGCGAATCGCTTCCTGCCACTCGTTTTGCGCGCGCGCTTCGTCTCCGGTCCCGATGAGCGCAACACCTAAGTAGTAATGTCCGAGTGCGTTATCAGGCTCGCTCTTGAGCGCATTCTGGAGAGCCTCAGCAGCATCACTCGGTTTGCCTTGGCCCATCAGGATTTGTCCGTGGAGGATCAGGGCTTGAACATCTTTGGGGTCTTCCTTAAGCAGTTGCTCGTCCAAGCTCGCGGCGTTGTTCAGGTCCCCTTTGAAAATCAAGAGCTGAGTCAAATTGCGTTTCGCTTTCTGGTCCTTGGGATGGGCTCGCAGGATGGCTTGATATTCGCTGACAGCTTGGTCTAAAGCGCCGGTGATAAAATAGAAATCTCCCAGCATGCGGTAAGCGGCGGGGTCATTCGGAGCGACGTTCTTGGCATCCGTTAAGGCCTGCACGGCCTTGTCTTTCTGGCCCTGTACGAAATACAGCTTGGCGAGCGCAGCGCGGGGAAGAGGGTCTTTCGGCTGGAGCTCGATGGCCTTCTGAAACTGCACTTCGGATTCGGCAAAACGGCGCTGTTGGGCATAGAAATTGCCGAGCGCCATCAGCGCACCCGCTGATTTCGGATCGAGTTCCACCGCCTTCTTGAAGTTCGCTTCGGCCTGTGCCGGGTCCTGGGCGTGCACTTGAAGCTCCGCCATGTTCAGGTAGCTGGTGGCGCGGTCGGGCGCAATACCGATGGCGTCCTGCATCTCTTTGAGGGAGTTCTCCACATTGCCCAAGCCGGCGTACGAATTTGCCAACAAGATGTGGCCGTCGGCGTTATTCGGGTCCTTCTTAAGAACCGCTTCGGCAGTCTCCTGAGCTCGCGCGAATTGGCGACTGGCGAGAAAGATGTTGCCCAGCATGACCTGCGCTTTAAGATCATCGGGCTTGAGGGTGACCGCGCGCACGAGCTCCTGATAGGCTTGGGGCCACATGGCGAGCCGGACATAGCACTGGGCTGACTTGTAACGCGCCTCTTCGTAATCCGCGTCAATGCGAAGGGCGTTGGCATATTCAATCAGTGCAGCCCGATAGTTTTGCTTGGCAAAGTATGTCTCACCGCTCGCGAAATACTTTTGCTTTTTCTTGTTCGGATCCGTGGTGCACGCAATGAGCAAAAGCGCAAGCGCACACACGAAGAGCCGTTTGAACAAATCCATGCGTTTCATTGGTCTAGTCCTTCCCCTCCTGACACACCTCGCCTGAGGCATTATCCATAACACAGTACCTCTATTCTACCGCGAGAGAGCCGTCTCGGGGATGTTACTTTCGTACGCACTGTCTCAGCTTGACGGAAGGGTCGGCCTCCCGCCGCAACTTTCCGGGAAAAATGTTACAAAGTGCCCCGATTTCGATACAACAGATTGATAACAAATGACTTGATAAATTGGGTTCGCCCCCCTCGAAAAGTCTCAAAACAGGCTCATTTTTCACCTGTAAGCCATTGTATCTGAAGGGCCAGCCCGCCAATGGGTTCGTTGCGTCTACGAAGCCGCTCCTGACCGGGTTCCGGAACGTGAGTTGTTCAGGAGCCACCAAGGCCAAATTGACTGGCCAGCCCCGCGATGGCGTCGGCTCCCCCGGCCCACCTGAACTGCCGAGACAAATTGTTAAGTCCTCTGGCATCAAGGACATTCCGGCTTCGTTTGTTAGTAAGGGCACAAGCCAGGAGCCAGAAGCTGGAAGTCAGAACCACCGGCAGAGCTAACTGTCGCCGCCGTGCCAACATATTTTTGCAGGTCCTTGTGCATCAGTAAGATTCCGGCTTCGTTCGGCTCCATCCCTTCTCCAGACGTGGCCGTCGTTTACGTAAACAAGCCGGCCGTTTACGTAAACAGGCCCGTGCGCCCGTAACAAGCTCGTTGCAGCCGAAGTCCCACGCGTGAGCGAGCCAAAATTGCGAGTCAAACTCCCAACTCCTTGCCCTTCACGCTGATTCCGGCTTCGTTCGTGCCATGCCATAGCTCGAAGGGGCGATCGTTTACGTAAACACGCCTGGAGCAAACCCCCGGCCCTGCCAGCGATCGCCTCCGGCGCTCGCTGCGCCCCGCGAACGTTGCTGTGACACCGGGCTTGACCATAACACCGGAGCGTCGGGATAGCGCGGGCCGCAAGCGGGGTCGCCGGGGAAACCGCCGTGGCACACGGTTCACTCATTCGAAGCTGGCGTCCAAGCGATTTGGGTCCGGGCGACAGGGTTTCCATCAAAAACAGCCTCGCTCCTGTCTAGCACAGGGGCAGGAAATTGTCAAGCGGTTTTCGCGATGCCATCTCGCTGCCGCCATAGCGTTCATTTGTAGGCTACGCGCCAGGGCGGCGTCGATGGCAGGGTAGACCGCAGCAAAGGGGCATTGAGGAGGTCGCTTCGCGAGATCTCACACGCCATAAGGCGAGCGTCTGCGTAGCAGCGACGACATGCAGTGCAATGTCGTCGTCACCCGGCGATTTATGATACGTTGGTGCCGGTGGGCAAGTTTGACGAACTCCGGGTTCGCATGCTCCAAGCGAGGTCCGATGCGAATATCGACTTTGACCAGTTGAGGCAATTGCTCGGATGGCTGGGGTTCGAGGAGCGGATTCGCGGCAGCCACCACATTTTCAGGCGGCCCGGCGTCAGAGAACTTATCAACCTGCAGCGTGAGGGAAACAAGGCCAAGGTGTACCAGGTGCGCCAGTGCGGCAAGTCATTTTGCGTTACGGGCTTGGGAGCGGCGAGGAGTAAACATGCACAAGTACGAAATCATAATCTACTGGAGTACCGAGGACCAAACCTACGTTGCTGAGGTACCGGAACTGCCCGGGTGCATCGCTCATGGCGGTAGCCAGCAAGTGGCCCTCGCGAACGCCAACGACGCCATCCAGTTGTGGATTGATACCGCGCGAGAGTTCGGCGACCCTGTGCCGGAGCCGAAGGGCGAGCGTCTCATGCTCGCCTAGCGGCAGGCTCAGAAGTGCATCAGCTTCGACCGTGCCCTGCGAACGTCGTCGCCACCCACGAACCGTCGATCGCATAGCTGCGCTATGCGTCAGCCAGCCGGAAAACTGGCGTGATGCCGACCTTTCGTTACTGATCGGCTCGTCGATGAGTGCATTGGCGCGGCCACGACATGAAGTGCGATGTCGTCGCCACCCGCGCGGTCCGCGGTACTTCCTCCCCTGCAAGAACGAAAGCCGCGGACCTACAAATCAGGTCCGCGCTACTTGCTCTTGCGAATTGCTCCGGCGTTGAGGGGCGGATCGGAGTGACTAACCCATGGAAGTTTAACGACAAGGCCCTTCGGAAGCTCCGCGCGCTTAGCGAAGAGATAGGAGGGAGCTGACCGGCCGGCTGGCGCGCGCAGGCGTGCGATTATGCGAAGCCGCAGACCCAAAAGCGGGATGAGCTACGCTGGTTATCGGAGCCACACATGGACAATGCCTCACTATTCCACGACGGCCTGACGAACCACGCCGCTGTGGCAAACCTCCTTGGGAAACAAGAGGATATCTTCCTGGACTTTAAAGAGAGCCGAACCAAGACCGGCGCACTCCTCGACGACGACAAACTACATTACAGGAAAGCTGCGTCGGGATTCGCACACCAGGAGGGAGGGGTGTTGGTCTGGGGCATTGAAGCCCGGAAGGGGGCAAACGATATCAATGAGGCGATCGCGTTAAAGCCGATCCCAAATTTGAAGAGGTTTCTCACAGAGTTAAACGACTACGTAAAGTACTCGACCGAGCCTGTGGTTGACGGAATACGCAGCCGCGTGGTTTTTGAGAACGACGACGAACCATCGAACAGGGGCTTCGCCGTCACGCTCTTCCCAAAGAGCAGCTCGGAACACAAGGCCCTCGGAGGCACAACATCGGATTTCTATAAGCGATACGGCGATAGCTTCGTGCCGCTGTCTACCGCTGATATTCGGTCTCTGTTTTTCAGAACCTTCTCACCCGACCTGGAGCTCCGAGCTAAGGGCGACCCTAACGGGTGGCTGGAGTATTCGCTGTTTAATAGGGGCCGGGGAATAGCCAAGTTCGCGTCGGCTAATATCGGCTTGTCAATCACAGGCTCAGGAGGGATTTGGTTCGACGGCGAGGGCAAAACGAGTTTCAAGAATGGATCATTCATGTACATTAGGCAGGACCCGTATTCGATTCAGTTCAACGCCAGCGCGAACGTAGTGGTCCATCCAGGTCAGGAGATTCCCATTCTCCAGGGGCCAACTTTTGCCGGAGTATACCAGCAGCGGTACATATCCAAAGTCGTTTACCGGTTGTTCGCTGAGAACATGCTCCCGAGGGAGGGAACATTAGAGTTTTCGGGAGCTCACGGGTGGCGGGAGGCGCCGTAACCTCCTGCAGCGCAGTGTCAGGTGGCAGTAGGCTACGCGGGCGGCGACGACGTGTACTTTCATGTCGTCGTCACCGGGCCCGTCTTCTTCGCGTCCGAGTGGGGTTCATGGCCTCTACCATTCCCACTGCATGCTTCGGCAATCCTGTCGGAACCGCGAACCCGCGCTGCTGCTCACAAGTGCCGGACGCGAGTCAAGCCTCGGCGCGCGCGAGTACTCACCTTCGCAGGCAATTGACGCTTACCTGGCGTTTCCCCGGCCGCCGCAGCCTCGTAAAGAGTCTCCGGTGCGATATCGGCACCGTTGGGCCACGCCACCGTACCCCCGTCTACAAAGAATTTGCGGAAATATGCCGGGTCTTTCAGCGCTTCGAACACCGGACCTTCCAGCCACGGACGGAAGTCGACCGTGCCTTCGGAAAGATCGTTAAAAGTGAGGTGGATTTGAAATCCACCTCGACGATACTCAGCGGAAACCACGCACGGCAAAAATGTCATAACGAACCTAGTCCAGGGGCTCGATAGCGTCCAGGGCTCGTCCCGCCTTCATGTTCTCCCAGTTTACCTCAAGGTCGGCGCGGTGCGAGACAGCCCAGGTACAATCGTACTTTTCACGCAGGGTGGCGACGACGTTCTTGTGTATTGTCGTCGCACCCGCGCTACGCTTGCTACGAGTGCGCAGGTTGATGTCGCGATGTACCATTGCCGCTAACGGTAAAATGCATTAGCGCACGGCGCACGGCATCCGGCTCGCGGTCAATCACGGTCAGGAAGGCCCGCGCAGCTCCTGAGGGCACGACGCGTCCTTGTTCCCATTCCTGTATCGTGCGGACGCTTACGCCGATATAGGCCGCAAACTGGCTCTGGCTCATGTGGATTTTCCTGCGAATCCGGGCCGTGTCTATTTCGTCGGGGATATGGACAACGCCGGCGTTCGATTCGCCCTTGGCGAACGCCAGGGCCTGTTTGGCGCTCGCGATCATGCGTTGTCCCGCGGTCGGTTTCTTCCTGGTCATAGTCACGCTCTCCTCTGGTAAGCACCCGCAAGGGCGGCGAGCACGGCTTTGAGCTGGTTCCGCTCAGCCTGTGTCAGGTCCGTTTTTCGTTCTTCGCGAACACGTTCAGCAAAAACACGGGAATATCTTCCCCGCTGTAAAAAGTGATAGCCCTGTAGCCGCCGCTTTTGCCTTTTCCCCTTCCGGCAAAGCGAACCTTGCGCGCGCCCCGGTTCCAGGGATTTCGTGCCCGGCATTGGGATTTGCCGCTATGAAATCCACGATCCCCCTGCGTTCGTCGTCGGACAGTCCCGTCGCCCTCGCGTCGCGGAGATAGAACTCTGTTTCGACGACAGTCTGCATGGCTAACTCTACGTTAGAAACGGATACCTGTCAATAAATCTCAAAGCGGGTAAGGCGGGTAGCGGGCGGGTTTCGGCCCACGACGTAGGGAAATGGCTGAGATTGCCTGTCACCAGATAAGCCGCCCTGGCAGCTTGAGCGCATTCGAAAAGCAAAGATGAGACGATGATGTTCGTGTCGAGAGTGTGCGGGCCCGCAGTTCGAGAAGGTCTGCGCCATCCACAGCTTGTGCCCGGTTAGTTGCGCTCTCCCCTGTTAGACCTCAGTCGATCTCTTCCGGCCCTCGCCGCTGGGGCCGATATAGCCTTCGCGCTCGAGGTGCAGGAATACCTCCTGGGCGGCTTCTTCAGGTGTAACGTCGCTGGTGTCGATCACCACGTCAGCGTCGGTGGGCGCTTCGTAAGGATCGGAAACGCCGGTGAATTGCTTCAGGATACCCGCGCGCGCCTTGGCGTAGAGGCCCTTCCGGTCGCGGCCTTCGCAGGTCTCGAGCGGTGTGGCCAGGTGCACCAGAATGAACCCTCCGAGGGGCTGAATCATTGACCGCACCTCTTTTCGGATGGCATCGTAGGGCGCGATGGGTGCACAAATGGCGATGCCGCCGTTTTTGGTAATCTCCGACGCCACGTACCCGATGCGGCGGATGTTGATATCACGATGCTCGCGCGAAAAGCCGAGCTCTGAAGACAAGTGCTTACGGACGATATCGCCATCCAGCAGCGTTACCGGGCGGCCGCCCATTTCGAGGAACTTTACCCGCAGCACGTTGGCGATAGTGGATTTTCCCGAGCCGGAAAGGCCGGTGAAAAATACGGTAAATCCCTGGCGGTGCCGCGGAGGGTAGCTCCGTTGCAGTTCCCTTGACACTTCGGGATAAGTAAACCAGGAAGGAATGTCCCTGCCCTCATTCAACCGCTGCCGCAGCTCCGTACCGGAGATGTCGAGCACGCGGGCTCCCTTGGGCGCTTCGTCCTGGGGAATGTAGCGATCCTCGTCCTCGAGGTACACCATCATCTGGAAGGGCACCATGGTGACCCCCAGCTCCTTCTCGTGTTGCCGCAACAATTCCTGGGCGTCGTAGGGGCCATAGAAAGGCTTGCCCTTCTCATCTTTGCCGGGCCCGGCATGGTCTCTTCCCACGATGAAGTGGGAGCAACCATGATTCTTGCGGATGATCGCGTGCCACAAGGCTTCGCGCGGGCCGCCCATCCGCATGGCCAAAGGCAGCAGGGCAAGCCGCACCGTGTCCTTCGGGTACTTGGGAAGTAGTTCCTGGTAGCAGCGCACGCGAACGTAGTATTCCACGTCGCCCGGTTTCGTCATGCCCACCGAGGGGTTGATGAGAAGGTTGGCCTCTACGCGTTTGGCCGCGCGCAGCGTGAGCTCCACGTGAGCGCGATGCATGGGATTGCGCGTCTGGAAGGCAACCACGCGCCGCCACCCCAACCGCACAAATTCGCCCCGCAGCTCTGCAGGCGTGAGCCGCAGCGAGCGGAAATCATAATGCGCAGGCGGCTGAATACCTTCCACACGCCCGCCCACATACCACGGCTGGCTGCGCTGCAGCAGATGGTCGGCGCCCGGATGAAGCTTGCTGGTGGTACCAAACACCTGGTCCGCCTCCGCCTTCAGGTCCGGCTGGAAGACCTCATCCACGTGCAGCGCCGCGATCATCACCCCTTCCGCGTCCCGAAGCGCGACTTGCCGGCCGGGACTGATGGATTTCGCAAACTCCTCGCTCACATCGAGCGTGATGGGAATAGGCCAGAGCGTACCGTCAGCCAGACGCATTTTGTTGCATACGCCCTCGTAGTCAGCTCGCGTCATGAAACCGCGAAGAGGCGAGAAGCCGCCGCTCATCAGCAGCTCCAGGTCACAGAGTTGACGAGGGGTCAAGTCCCAGGAAGGCCAATCGCGTGATTCGGCTTGAAGTTCAACCGCGCGCGCCGGCGCAGCCAGGAGATTGATCAGCGTCCCGCCGTGCGGCGCGTTGAGGTGGTCCGTCATAGTGAAAGTGTTCCTCCCAATTCAAGGTCTTACGTTTGACAAAGCAGCTAAGTGTTTTATTTATCAGCGGCTTCCGCGCTTAGCGAATTCCCACAAACACGTCCACGATGGCATCCTGCGGATTTCGTGCGCGCTGATCATACACTTCGAAATCCGAATGGTAAGTTCGATCTCCGCCGGGAGCAGCCTTGGGCAAGCTATTGATCTTCTGCCAGATCTCAGG
>DATJYK010000393.1:0-10933 GCA_035578005.1 Terriglobia bacterium | reverse complement strand
TCGTCCATCCTTACCCCAGCGTGCGTTTCGCCGTTACGCATCCGAGGTAAGAGCCGTATGAGGTAATTCTTCAAGTACGGATCCGTGCGGGGGGCGTTGGGTAACCAGCGTCCCTACCGCGACCGAACCTGAGTTTCAGGGCAAAAAACGTGCAAAATCGGGAAACGAACCCAACGAACCCCAGAAACGAACCCGAGCTTCGCCCGGTGGTTGGCCGCGGGCTCGTTGGTTTGAGGTCGACGACTGGCTAGATTTGGGCTTGGGGAGCAGGGAGAGGATTTTGCTAACTGCGGCGGAGAAGTATAGGAACTTTAGAGGTCGGCCCAAGGGTCGGCCTTACAGGCCCGGCATCGGGAACGGCGGAAGCGCGAAATTCTTGGTTGGTGGCGCATAACGGTCTTACGAATGGCACTCTTATTTTTTCCAATTCATCCACCACAGGCTTCCTCGATAGCCGTCGAATGGGACTACTTTTTTTACGTGCTGACGGCCATCACAGTCTTCTTCTCGGCTCTCATTTTCGGTCTCGTCTTTTACTTCGCCATCAAGTACCGGCGGAAGGAAAAAGACGAAGTGCCCCCGCAGAACGAGGGTAACCTGCCTCTGGAACTGGCTTGGACCATTATCCCGGCGGGCATCTGTGTGGTTCTGTTTGTTTGGTCTTCCGTGTTGTTCATCAAGACGCAGCGCCCCCCGGCGAACGCCACTGAGGTTTTTGTGGTGGCCAAACAATGGATGTGGAAGGTGCAGCATCCCGAGGGACCGCGAGAGATCAATCAGTTGCATGTTCCGGTGGGTGAGCCTGTGAAGCTCACCATGACGTCGGAGGACGTCATCCACGACTTTGGGGTTCCCGCCTTCCGCGTCAAGAAGGACGTGGTGCCTGGGATCTATTCCACCGAGTGGTTCACCCCCACCGAGGTGGGTGAGTACCACCTGTTCTGCGACCAGTACTGCGGCACCGGGCATTCCCACATGGTTGGAACGATCGTGGTGATGAAGCCTGACGACTACGAGCACTGGTTAGCAAGCCAAATGAATGTGCAGCCGATGGCGGAGCGCGGCCAGAGACTATTCGGGCAACTGGGCTGCAACACTTGCCACGGTGAGGGGGCCAAGACTCCCGGACCGCCGCTACAAGGTTTATACGGCACCGAGGTGAAACTGCAAAACGGCCAGACGGTGACGGCTGACGACGAATATCTGCGCAATGCGGTTCTGGGGCCGCAAGGGGTAGCGGGTTATCCCACCCTGATGCCGACGTTTCAGGGCCAGGTGAACGAAGAGGAGGTCCTTCAGCTTATCGCCTACATCAAGTCTCTGGGGCCCCCTGAGGAAAGGAAGGTTGCAAAGCAATGAGCACGGTTGCGGTTGAAGCTCCGTCCCTGCCGGAAGTGCACTATCTGAACGCGGACTACGGCTGGCGCTCCTGGCTCTTCACCACCGATCACAAGCGGATCGCCTGGCTGTATTTGTTCTCGATCACGTTCATGTTCGCCATCGGCGGCCTGGCGGCCACCTTAATGCGGCTGAACCTCGTCGAGCCGTCGGGGCTTTTGTTCGAGCCTGCGAGCTATGACAAGCTCTTCACGGCGCACGGCTTGGTGATGATCTTCTTCTTTCTGACGCAATCCATACCTACCGTCCTCGGGAATTTTCTGATTCCCATCATGATCGGCGCCCGCGACGTGGCTTTCCCCAAACTCAATCTGCTGAGCTGGTACATTTACGTGCTCGGAGCCACGATCTTCATCATCAGCCTGGTGACGGGCGGAATCGACACAGGCTGGACGCTCTATACCCCGCTCAGCACGACGTACGCCAACACGAACGTGCTTTCGGCCACCGTGGGCATCTTTATCACGGGCTTTTCATCGATTCTGACCGGCCTGAACTTCATGGTGACCATCCACAAGATGCGGGCGCCCGGGATGACCTGGTTCCGGTTGCCCCTCTTCATCTGGGCCATGTACGCCACCAGCGTGATTTTTGTTCTGGCCATGCCGGTCATCGCCATTACGCTAGCCCTGATCGCTCTCGAGCGCATCTGGCACGTCGGCATTTTCGATCCCGGTTTGGGCGGCGATCCTATTCTTTTCCAGCACCTCTTCTGGTTCTTCGGGCATCCGGAGGTTTACATCCTGATTCTGCCTTCCATGGGCGTGATCAGCGAACTGGTGGCTGCGGGCTGCCGCAAGCGCATTTTCGGCTACAGCTTCGTGGCCTTTTCCAGTGTGGCCATCGCGGCCATTTCTTTCATGGTCTGGGGACACCACATGTTCCTCACCGGGCAGTCGGTGTACGCCGGCCTGGTGTTCTCTGCGCTCAGCTTTGCGGTGGCGATTCCTTCGGCGGTCAAAGTGTTTAACTGGACCGCCACCATGCATAAGGCGTCGGTATCCTACGACACGCCGATGCTGTACGCCATCGGCTTCATTGGCTTGTTTACCATCGGAGGGCTCACCGGATTGTTTTTGGCGTCGATGGGCGCTGACGTTCACCTTCACGACACCTACTTTGTGGTGGCGCATTTCCATTACGTGATGGTGGGCGGCGCCATTATGGGTTATATGGGCGGCCTGCACTTATGGTGGCCCAAGATGACGGGCAAGCTCTACCCGGAAGCGTGGGCGCGCTTCGCGTGCCTGCTGGTCTTTGTGGGGTTTAATCTCACCTTCGGCCCGCAGTTCATCCTGGGCTACGTAGGGATGCCTCGGCGTTACGCGGTTTACCCGGCCGAATTCCAGGTGCTCAACGTCATGTCGTCGGCGGGCGCCTCCATTCTGGCCGTCGGTTATGTGATTCCGCTGATTTACTTCGCCTGGTCGGTGTTCAAGGGGCCGATTGCGGGGCCCAATCCCTGGGGCGCAAAGGGTCTGGAATGGACCATCGCTTCGCCGCCGCCCACCCATAACTTTCACGAAACTCCCATTGTGACGGAAGAGGCCTACGCCTACGAACCCGAGGCAGCTCATGTCGGCTGAAGCACAAAGCGCCACTCTAGTGGCGGAACAGTTCGAGGATCTCGAACAGCAAAAGTCTGCCGATACTTTCGGCATGTGGCTGTTCCTGGTTACTGAGGTCCTATTCTTCGGTGGACTCTTTTGTGGCTACTGTCTTTACCGCAACGTCTACCCTGAGGCCTTTGAAGCCGGCAGCCATCTGCTGAAGGTGACGTATGGCGCGTTCTACACGGTTCTCCTCATCTGCAGCAGTTTGACCATGGCTTTAGGCGTGCGCGCCGCTCAGCTTCGCCTGAAAACGTCGCTCACGGTCTACCTGATCCTTACTTGGATCATGGGAGCCGCCTTCGTTTTTATCAAGCTACGCTATGAGTGGTACGGCGACTATCTCGAAGGCTTGGTCCCGGGGGTCCATTTTGCGCCGCACGGTGAGAATCTGGAGATCATCCATCATTTTCATGCGCTGCTGCCGCACGTGAGCCTGTTTTTTCTGTTTTATTTCTGTATGACGGGATTGCACGCGCTGCACATGGTGGTGGGTGTGGGACTTCTCACCACGCTGCTCATTTTCACGCAGCAGGGCAAAAATACCCAGGGGAACTACTACTGGGTTGAAATGGTGGGGCTTTACTGGCACTTTGTCGACATTGTTTGGATCTTTCTTTTCCCCTTACTTTATTTAATAGGGGGCCGCTATGTTTGAACACGTCCACGTCCATCCCAAGTTCTTTTATGTCAAAGTTTTCCTCGCGTTGATCTTCTTGACGGCCCTTACCACTGCCGTTGCCTACGTGGACCTCGGATATTTCAATACTGTGGCGGCGCTCGTGATTGCGGTCGTCAAGGCCTCACTGGTGGTGCTTTTCTTCATGCACCTCAAAGAGCAGGAGGGCATGACGCGCGTGGTGATTGTGGCGGCCGTTTTGTGGCTGGCGGTGTTCATTGTCATTACCTTGAGCGATCGCTTCACCCGCCACTGGGTCCCATCGAATGGGCCTTGGGAGGGCAGCGCCATCACGGCGCCGCAGTCGGAGTGAAGTTCTGTTGGGTAATGACGTTGGCTGGCCCACAGATGTAGACTGATTCGAGGGAACGTTATGAACCAGATCCTTTGGGCCCTTGTTGCTCAGACCGGCGTGATCGTGGCGGGATGCGTCGTCATCATCCTCCACAATAACGCGCGGTTTTCTGCCATTGACAAGCGCATCGATGATCTCCGTTCGGAGATGAACCATCGTTTTGATGACCTCAAGGACTGGATCCGTTCGGAAGTCCGTCGCCTTGAAGAGCGCATCGAGCATGTCGAACGCCCAGTTCTTAAGGGCTAGTTTACCGCTCGCTCTTGGGCTGCGATCGCGCCCAGGTTTGGTTGATGCCCACTTCGGTCTCTCCTTCGATTCCTTCTTCAACTGACTGCGAACTCTCGCGCTCTGGTGGCGGTCCGACCAGTATCGACCTCGGCGGCGGCGGCGACGGCTTCGGGAACTGGAACCCCATGGGTTCCGCCACGCCGGCCTCGGCCTGCCGCGCCGGGATTTATGCCGGGATTGCCTCAATCTCAATGCTGTTCGCCAGTCTGACGCTGATTTTCGTCACGCGCCTGAAAATTGCGACTGGCTGGGCTCACACTCCGTTTCCTCCCGTGCTCTACCTCAACACGATATTGCTGGCCGTGAGCAGCGTAACCTTGGAACGATCCCGTTCCGCCCTCTCGGCCGACCGCATGCGCGCCTACCGGGGCTGGCTTTACGCCACCCTGGCGTTGGGGCTTGCTTTTCTCGCCGGTCAGTTGGCTGCCTGGCAACAGCTCGCTGCCGCTGGCGTGTATCTCGCGGGCAATCCCAGCGGCGCGTTCTTCTATGTGATTACGGCGGCTCATGGCCTACACTTATTGGGTGGCATTCTTGCCCTTGCCTATCTCGTGTTGAAAACTCGCGAGATCCGCTGGGGACTGAAAAGACGCACGGTGGTGGACGTTACCAGCATTTATTGGCACTTCATGGACGCACTCTGGTTCAGCGTATTTGCCGTACTGTTGGTGATGCGGTGGTGAATTTCTTTCGCAGTCCGCAGATCGGAGCTTTTTGCCGCTCTTGCCGTCAAAGATTAACCGCTCTATCCTATCCGGTGCAGTTCTTGGTGCTTGTGGCATTGACCGCGTCCGCTCTCACCGCGGTCAATGCGAGCGCTCAAACCAGCGCCGCGACGGCCAACGGGCGGCTGGTTTGGAGCGACGAGTTCAACGGACCCGATGGATCAGCGCCCGACCCTCGAAAGTGGACTTATGACATCGGAGTGGACGGCGACGGCTGGGGCAACGACGAGCTTGAATACTATACAAACTCGCCGCGAAACGTCGTGGTGCAGGGCGGCAATCTGGTGATCACCGCGGTGAAGGAAAAGTATACGGGTCCGAATGTTCGGCCCAAGGGCCAGGATGAGAATCAACCGGCCGGATCGGGCACCGCAATGCAGAGCGCCGTGAAACGCGATTACACGTCAGCGCGTCTCAAATCGCAGGGTTTATTTTCCCAAGCCTATGGCCGCTTTGAAGCGCGCATCAAGATTCCTCACGGGCAAGGCATGTGGCCTGCGTTCTGGATGCTCGGCGACGACATTGACAAGGTTGGCTGGCCACGGTGTGGCGAGATCGACATCATGGAAAACATCGGCAAGGAGCCGTCGAAGGTTCATGGAAGTATCCACGGACCTAGGCCTTCCGGCTCCGGCACCGATGATATGACGGCCGTCTACACGCTTCCTGCCCGTCAGAGCTTTTCTGACGCCTTCCACATTTTTGCTGTCGAATGGGAGCCCAAAGCCATTCGCTTCTATGTCGACGGCAACCTCTACGAAACCGGCACGCCTTCCGGCCTGCCCAAACGAACAGGCTGGGTGTTCGATCACCCGTTCTTCGTGCTTCTGAACTTGGCGGTCGGCGGCGACTGGCCAGGCAGTCCCGACGATTCCACTCGTTTCCCGCAGCAAATGTTGGTGGATTATGTTCGGGTTTACGCGCAGCAGCCCGCAGCGCCTTAGCCTTGGTCCCGAGCTGACCAGACACGACTATCCGGCGTGATCGCCGCCAGCGAGCTCTCGCACGACCGAGCCCACGAAGGCCTTGGCGTCGCCAAATAGCATCAAGGTTTTGTCCATATAGTAGAGCGGATTATCGATACCGGCGAATCCCGGATTCAAGCTGCGCTTGATCACCATCACCGTGCGGGCATGATCCACTTCGATGACCGGCATCCCGTAGATAGGGCTCGACTGATCCGTCTTGGCCGCGGGGTTCGTAACGTCGTTGGCTCCGATGATGAGCGCCACATCGGTCTGAGCCATTTCGCTGTTGGCGGATTCCATGTCAATCAGTTTGTCGTAGGGAACATCAGCTTCGGCCAACAGCACGTTCATGTGGCCGGGCATGCGGCCGGCAACCGGATGAATGGCAAACTTCATGTCGACGCCGCGTTTGGTCAGCGAGTCAAACAGTTCGCGCACCTTGTGCTGCGCCTGCGCTACGGCCATGCCGTAACCCGGAACTACCACCACGCTGTTGGCGGCGCACAGAATGGCCGCTGCCTCTTCGGGGCTGGCGCTGTGCACGGTGCGTTCTTCCTGGACGCCGGCCGCGGAAACCTGGAGCTGCCCGAAAGCGCCGAACATAACGTTGGTGAATGACCGGTTCATGGCCTTGCACATGATCACGGACAGAATGAAACCAGAAGAGCCGTCGAGCGCTCCGGCCACAACCAGCACCTTGCTGCTCAGCACAAAGCCCAACAGGGCCGCGGAAAGTCCCACGTAAGAGTTCAGCAGCGAGATCACCGTGGGCATGTCGGCGCCGCCGATCGGCGTCACCAGAAGCACCCCGAAGAGCAACGAAATAATCACCATGGCCGGGAACAGCGACTTATACTCGGGGTGAATCATCATGATGAGTGCGATCACAATCGCCGCGCCAAGCACCGAAAGGCTCACGAAGTTCTGTCCCTTGTAAACGATGGGGCGTTGCGGCAACAACTCTTGAAGTTTGCCGGCTGCAATTAAACTGCCCGTAAAGCTTAGCGAGCCGATAATCACTTCAAGCGAGATCTCCGTCATCCCAAAGGCCGTGATGTGCGGGGTGCGCACGTAGTATTCGGAGATGCCGATCATCGAGGCCGCGAGCGCGCCGAAAGCGTGGCTCATGGCGGTCCGTTGAGGAACGGCGGTCATGTGGACCATGCCGAGCGGCACGCCGATAATGGCGCCGGCCGCGAGACCCAACAGAATCCACCGGTATTCGACGAGGCCGGGATTGAAGAACGTGGTGATAACCGCCACGGCCGCGCCGATTTCTCCCGCCAGCACGCCGTGCCGCGCGGTTGACGGCGAACTGAGCCACTTGAGTGACAGAATGAACAGCGCCACGGCGGCGATATACGCGAAGTCGACGATTTGCTGCGTGGAAAGTGTGGTCATTGTTTTTTGCGTCCGCTGAGTTTGAACATGCGCAGCATGCGATCCGTGATGAGGAATCCGCCCACCATGTTGCTGAAGGCGGCGGCCACCGCAACGGTTCCCAAGATGGTGGAAAGCGTAGACTCGTGCCGGCCGGTGATGATAATCGCTGCGATCACTACGATGGCGTCGAGCGCGTTGGTGAGTGACATCAGCGGCGTGTGCAGCAGCGGCGAGACGCGCCGGATGACCTCAAAGCCGATGAATCCCGCGAGCACAAACACGTACAGGCTGGAAGTAAAATCTGAAGGCACAATTTCCTCCTGAGCGCTACGAACCTTGCCCGCCCGCGGCGGCGGCGGGCAGCGAAAAAACCTTCTGAACCAGGGCGTTGACGATCTGCCCTCCACGCGTCACCAGCGTGTCCCGCGTGATTTCGTCTTCGGGGTTGAGCTGGAGCTTGCCGTCTTTCACCAGGTGCGTGAGAAACGCTGTGAGATTCCGCGCGTACATCTGGCTGGCGTGATAGGGCACTCGGCTGGCAAGATTGATGGCGCCCACGATGGTGACGCTGTGCTTCACCACCGTCTCGCCGGCCTGGGTAAGCTCGCAGTTGCCGCCGCGTTCGGCGGCCAGATCCACAATGGCCGAGCCCGGAGCCATTTTTTTCACCATCTCTTCGGTTACCAGAATCGGCGACTGCTTGCCCGGAATCACCGCTGCGGTAATCACCACGTCGCTCTCCGCCACCACGCGCCCCAGAAGCTCGCGCTGGCGCTGGTAGAAGGATTCGTCCTGCGCGCGAGCGTAACCTCGAGCGTCCTGTGCGTCTGCGGCCTCGATGGGAAGCTCCACAAAGCGGCCGCCGAGGCTTTGCACCTGCTCCTTGACCACCGGCCGAAGGTCATAGGCGGAGGTCACAGCCCCCAAGCGGCGCGCGGTGGCGATCGCTTGCAGACCGGCCACGCCACAGCCGATGATAAAGACTCGCGCCGGAGAAATGGTTCCGGCTGCGGTTGTCATCATGGGAAAGAGGCGCGGCACCGTGTCCGCGCCGATCAGCACGGCCTTGTAGCCGCAGATCGTCGCCATCGATGAAAGGGCGTCCATGCTCTGGGCGCGCGTGATGCGCGGCATCAGCTCCACGGCGAAGCTCGTCACTCCTGCCGCTGCGATATCCTGGACCGTTTCAAGCGCTCCAACCGGGCGCAGAAACCCCACCAGCACTTGATCGCGCCGCAACAGGGGAAGATCAGCCTTACCGGTCTGATCGTTCGAGCCATAGCACAGCACTTGCGTGATGATGTCGGCCTGTTGAAACACCTGGGCACGCTCGGGCAGCACCTTTGCGCCCTTGGCTTCGTACTCGGCGTCAGGGTAGCCGGCGCTGGTTCCGGCTCCGGCCTCGATCACCATGCTCAAACCCGCCTTGGCGAGCGCCGGAATCACAGACGGCACCAGCGCCACTCGCCGCTCGCCGGGAAAACTCTCCCTGGGGACGCCAACAATCATCGTTTTTCTCCCAATTCCGCCACCATCTGCTTGACCGCAACCTCTAATGCAAGCTCTACCGTATCAACTGCCTCTGTACCGCTTCAGTGACACCTGTCACAATCTGTGGCCGCACCGACGCGTCCCGTTTGTCGCAAAGAAAGAATTTTCCGGCTCCGACGTGACGTTGCCGCGCCGAAACTGCACAGGTCTAACAGTCTTGGGTTCGCGCTCTCATCGCGGCTAGCTTGATACTTCATCTTAGCAAGATGAGCCCTTCTCAACCTGGAAAATTGCAGTGAAGCGGTGCGAGGCGCTAAGTGTCGCCATCTCGGGCGGAAGCTGGGCGCTATCGGCTCGGGCGGGTCAGCGGGTCACTCAGAGTTTTCCGTCTGGGAGCATTCTTGGGTTCCTTGCTTTGCGGGAGGGCTGAGTTTGACGAGAGCAGGTTACGCGTTACCTGTTGGATTGCGACGGTGCCGGATAGACAAGAGATGGCGCCTACATACCAAACAGCGGCACGTAGGCGCCACCCGCGGGCAGCAGGATTCGCATAGGAATAGCAGAAAACGCCTATCAATAAGGCTTGCAATCCGTGAATCCGATGTTACACGTGGGGTTGTGAAAATTGAGGAAACTTAGACCCGCTTGAGTGACGAGGACCTCTGATGGCAACAAGCAGGAGCTGCGCCGTTTCACAATACGCTGCAATCGATCCCAGGATCGGCAGGGTTGTATCGCGGATGCAAGGTGGAATGCACCAGAAGTTGACGTTACCCGAGTTGGCGAAGGAGACGGGCCTTTCTGTCTCGCGCCTTTGCCACGTGTTTGGTAGCGAAGTCGGCACCAGTGCGCGGCAGTATCTCAAAATGGCGCGGCTGGGGAGGGCCAAAGAGCTCCTGGAAACCTCCAACCTCAGCGTCAAGCAGATCGCGGGTGACGTAGGCTTCGAGGATGTGAGCCGGTTGATACGCCACTTCCGGAATATGTATGGCGTAACGCCTTCTCGTTACCGCCGCGCGCCGCTGAGAAAACAACCTAGGATCGACGATCGCTTAATGACGACTGATCGCGACGCAGCAAGAAATACCTATGAATAGCAAGAAAAACGTATCAATTGGGCTTGCAATCAGGGAATTCCGGGTTATTGGTGGAGCGTAGGCAGATGGAGGCTGGGATGAGCAGTGCCAGGTCCTCTGAAGCTGTAGCGAACAAGTCCGAGGTGTTTCTTCAGAGCTGCAAAGGCTGGGTGAGGAGCCGGGTATAACTATGAAAACGAAAACGACATCACTTGCCGTCAAACGAACAATACCGGCGCCGAGAGTTGCGCCACAGCCTCAATCGCAACCGAAAATGTCTCGTGCGCCCGTTCTGAAACGAACCCTCCCGGCCAAGTCGGTCATTAAGCCTGCATCCGCGGTCGCGAGCATCCCAGTATCCGCGGCAATTAGTACGGTTTTTCAGAACGACGATGCCCTCCGGAGCGCAATCACGGAGCAGCTGAAGAAACGTGTACCGACAGTCGACGTTTCAAGCCGCGCGAAGAAGCTGTTCGACGCCAATTTCAAACCTAGCAGCCATCCACCCAGCGTGCGTGCAGCTCCGAACTTTTTGGCACCCGGCGGGAAGCTCACTCATGCTCAGCAAGGTACCATGGACAGAAGCCTGGAGGCGCTTCGGAACTCCTCCACGAATCGAACTATGACGCTGCACCAGACTGACGCTTTGGCTTCGCTCATGCAGACGAGGAAGAAGTCCGGAAGCGGCGCAGCCATTGGCACCATCAGCTTGCCGAACCTGCTCTCTTACCTGAGCACCAAAGTGCCCCCGGCGCGTCTCCTCGCCCGCCCGTCCCCTATCACCATTTGCGAGGCGCAGATCGAGGCGGAAGCGGCGATGAAAAGCATTACAAATCCGAAGGCGAGTACCGCATCTATTGCTGCTGCCGGGACCAATCCAGCCGCGGATCCGAGTCAAAACGACAACACACGCAAGGTTGCGACTTCTGACTTTTCCCATCTCAGTGCGACGCAGGT
>DATJYK010000392.1:0-70601 GCA_035578005.1 Terriglobia bacterium | reverse complement strand
CGACCTCGCTTAGGGGAGGCTTGGCGCGCGAAACTTGCTACTTAGGAGATTCGTAGCTCACAACGTGGACGGAGTTCGGTTCAGAGGTCTCGTTCAGGTAGATTGACGCTCGAGGCGTGGGTCTGAGCCAGTTCGAAGGAGGATCACCATGAATAATAAGTTGAGGACAGCCTGGACTCTTGGGGCGATTGTTCTTGCGACTGCTACGGCGCAGCTCAAGGCCGCGCCCGCGGCTCCCGACGATGCCGGGACGATCGTGATTGTGCTCAAAAACGGAAAAGAGCAGAGTTTCAGCCTGGCTGACGTGGCGCGTATTGAGTTCAACACTCCCAATGGCGCCACTGCGATCCGAGGAAGGGCCCGCTTCTTGGGCGATTGGACTGTCGGCGACGGCGCGGGAGGAAAATTCACGATTACCCTGAAACCGGATGGCAGTGCGCACAAGTCTATGGGTGACCGGCGCGACGGCACCTGGACGGTGGTGGATGGCGAGGCCCAGATCACGTGGGACGACGGCTGGCACGACGCCATCCGGAAGGTGGGCGCCAAATTTCAGAAGGTCGCTTACTCACCGGGCACCACGTTCTTTGACAAACCGAATAACGTTGCCGATGCCGAGAAGCACGCCGAGCCGAATTAGCCCACGGGCGGGCCGCTGTTTCCGCCGGTAGGCGCCGAGTAAATGGTGATTGAGTGAAAGGGGGAGGGTGCCGCCCGCGAACCAAGCACGTTGACGTCTGAGCGGCCACGGGGGCTGCCGCGTCCGCGCCGGCGGGCCGGCGCAGGTTTTGAAGGTCCGCGCCAGCCTGCCCGGACGGAAATCAGAGAATTAACTAACCTTGTTTGTCCAAGTGCTGTGCATCGCCCAGATGTTTGTGCAATGTCGTCAAGGCTTCCTGGGCATAAGCCTTGACTTCGGGGCTCTGAGCGTCCTTTGCCTCTTTCTCGTAAATGGCGACAGCATGCTCATGTCCGTCGATCATCTCGTAGGCGAAGCGATGGTCAAAGGCAGCGCCCTTCAGCTTGTCCAGGGAAGTAATCGCCCGATCGTTCTCGGCGTCGATTCCCTTGGGAACGGTCAGACCTGCCTTCTGCGCCGCTTCGTCGAGTTGATTGTAATCGTTGGTGTGATCGGCTCGCAGCATCCGGCCGAAATCCTTCACGGCCTGGTCGCCCTTGTCCTGGGCCACCTGGCCGAGGTTTGCTTCCGTCATGTCGGTTTGGGCAGCAAAGTCTACGAATTGTTGATCCGTCATTGGAGCCTTGCCGGTCTCTTTAGCTTTCGGTTTCGCAAAAACCGGCAAAGCGATAAGTCCCAAAGATAACAGTGCAACGCTGATCCCTTTCATTTACACCTCCTGTTACTATGGATGCAACTAAGGCTGTACGTGGAAGCATTCAAAGCCCCTGCAGCTCCGAAACCAACTGGCTTTGAAGCCGGAAGCGTGATAAGAGGAGTCGTGAGGAACCGGATCAAGCTATGAGTCAAGAACCGATCTCTATCGAGCAGAAGATCCTGCGACTCAATCTGGACAAGTCGCGGTACGGCACCCTGGCTGAGATCGGCGCCGGCCAGGAAGTGGCTCGCGCATTCTTCCGGGTTGGTGGCGCAGCGGGGACCGTCGCCAAGACGATGAGCGCGTATGACATGAAGGTGAGCGACGCGATCTATGGTCCTAGCCCCCGGTACGTCAGCCGCGAGCGTCTGGAAGCCATGCTCAAACACGAGTTCTCGTTAGTCAACGAGCGGCTGGCCTCGAGCCGCGGCGATTCCACCGCCTTCTTTGCTTTCGCCGACACCGCCGCAGGGCGCAGCTTCTCGCGACCTGAAGACGGTTTGGCCTGGGTGGGCATCCGATTTCAGCACCGGCCGCAGGAAGACCCGAGCGATATCATTCTGCATGCCCGCCTCTTGGACCCGGAGAGCGTCCTTCAGCACGAGGCGCTCGGCATCTTGGGCGTGAATCTCATTTACGGGGCCTGTTACCTCCACGAGAGTCCGGAAGCACTTGTGAGCCAAATGGGTGACCCTGTGACACCGGCTCGTGTTGAGTTGAATCTTGTGGACCTGTCAGGTCCCGCTTTCGCTGGCGTAGACACGAGGCTGCTGAACCTTCACCTCATCGAGCGTAAACTCTCTCACGCAGTTCTCTTTCACAACGGCGGCCAGCCGGTGGAGCCTGGCTCCGTTCTTTACAAGAAGCCCCTGGTGGTGCTGCGCGGCACGTTCCGTCCGGTTCTACGCGTGCACGTCGACATACTGGACGCCGCCGCTCAGCAGTTCCGCGAGCGGAGCGGGCCGGAAGAGGAAGTGGTGTCCCTCGCAGAGATCTCCACCAGGAATGTGCTCGACGCCAAACCCTACCCGCCCGGCGACGTGCTCGCGAGGGTTGATACGCTGTCGGCGCTGGGCCTGCCCGTTCTTGTCACCGACCTCGCGGAGTTTTACGGCTTGGAGGAGTATCTGAGCCGCTACTCAAAACGCGACGTCGCATTCGCCATCGGCGCCAAGATCCTGGAGCGGGCATTGCGCGAGGAATACTACGAGAAACTAGACGGTGGTCTCTTGGAGGGTCTCGGCCGGCTGTTCAAGCGGAGGGTGCGGTTTGTGGTTTATCCCTCGAGGCAGGCGGATACCAAGATGTTGCTGACAGCGCAGAACGTTGAGGTCACGCCTCACATCCGCCATCTCTTGCGATTCCTCGTAGAGAGCGGACAGGTGGACCCGCTGCGTGAGTATCGGGAGGAAAACCTCGGCGTGAGCGCAGCCGCTGTATTCGCCGACCTGCAGTCAGGCGGCACGTCCTGGGAGACCGTGGTCCCTGAGGCAGCGGTTACCCTCATCAAGCAACGACGACTATTTGACTACCCTGGTTGCGCAACCCACGAGCCCGAAGGGTAGGCCTTGCCGCACCTTATCTTCGTTGCCACAGCCCCGAAAGTGTTGCTAAGCCTGCCTTTACGGCCTGCACCTTTGCACTCTCCGTTTCACCTGAAACGCCCGGCCGGCAAACGCCACTAACCTGATTGAGAGCAGGCGCGATTCGGCGCCCGCTGTGACAAGCGGGTTGTCGCGCATGGCCGGGATGATCCGATGAATCTCTTTAACCATTCCGCGCTGTCATTTTTGATCTGTGCTCTCAGCTTGATTCTTGGGTCCGGCGTCCTCGAGACTCTCCTGTGCATGGCCTTCGAAGCTGTCATGCTGAGCGGATCGAAGCGTCCCTACATTCCGCGTATCGGCACCCGATGAATAACGGGATTCTTCGCTTCGATCAGAATGGCAGATGTTAGGTTTGCACAGCGGGTGCGGATTTAGTGGTGACTCGCGGAGTAGCCCAGATGGAGCTACAGGGAATGCCGGAGATGCAGGGTGTGGCTACGCAGGCCACTTCAGTCGCTGCCGGAGGCGTTCCTATGACGTTGGTTGCGGCCCAGCGCGCTCGAACGGTATACTATGGCTCTTTCGGGACCAACTTGGACAGACGTGAGTTCGACGCGGAATACGTGCGGCAGTTGGCGGAAGGCGAGCCTTCCGTGGAGCAGCACTTCACCGCGTATTTTGGCGACCTCGTCCGCATTAAGCTTCGCCGGCGGGGTTGGTCAGCTCACGACGTAGAGGACGTCCGGCAAGAAACCTTTCTTCGAGTCATCCAGAAGCTCCGCCGGGGCGAACTGCACCAGCCCGATCGCCTGGGCGCGTTCGTCAACTCCGTTTGCAACAACATCATGCTTGAATCCTATCGGGCGCGCCTCCGAAATTCGGATGTTGACCCGGCGGAGAACGAACCTGCTGACACCGCGATCGACATGGACGGAGACCTGATCGCCGAGGAGCGGAAGAAACTGGTGCGCATCGTTCTGGAGGAGCTTCCGGAAGCCGACCGCGCCGTTCTGCGGATGGTTTTCTGGGAGGACACTCCCCGCGAGGATATCTGTAAGACGATGAAGGTAGACCGTGCCTACTTACGAGTCTTACTCCATCGGGCACGGCTGCGCTTTAAAGCCTTGGCCACCGCAAGCAGCGGTCTGGCTGCCCTCTGACGACGGACTCTGTTGTTCGGGGGATTACAGAATAAGGGTGAGGTCTTTCGCGCGGCGATTTTTCGCGGCCGGCCGGATGCCGGCGTTGCGCCAAGCCCGCGACGCCTGAAGGATGGTGGCCACTCGATTACGCAATCCGGAGAAGTTGAGCAATTCCGAAGGCCACGAGCTGGAATCCCAAATGGCGCTCAAAACCCAGCCAGCGTGGCGGAAGCTCGGGAGAGATACCATGGAACACATTGAAGCTGATGGAAACCTGGCGGTTGAGCGCTACCTTCTGGGTGAAATGTCGGCAACGGAAGTTGACGAGTTTGAAGAGCACATCTTTCTCTGCGGCGAGTGTGCCGAGGCCGTGAAAGCGGGCGCGGCCTTCGCCGACAATGCCCGCGCCGTCTTCAAAGACGAGGCCTTAGGTTTGCGACAGGAGGTCTCAGAAAACGTTCGAACCAGAGTCTCCTGGTGGCAGAAGTTCTCGTTTCCAATTCTAGCGCCGACCTTCGCAGCACTAGTGCTGCTGTGCGTGGCGGGGTATCAGCGACTCATCGTGATTTCCGCCCTGCGCGACCAGTTGGCCCAGTCAACGGGGGCACAAGCCCTGCCAAGCTTCGCCCTTCATTCTGTTTCGCGAAGCGCGGCTCAGCAGATTGACGTGCCGGCTGGCGCACGCTACTTCAGCGTCTATTTCGACGTAACGGTGGAGAACGCAGCCAGATACCTTTGCGAGATCCGCAACGCTTCGGGGGTCATTCTCTCGAGCGTGCCGGTCGCACAGGTGAGGCCGGACGGAACCTTAAGCCTTCTGCTGGAGCGCTCGCAATTTCCGGCGGGCAGTTATACACTCATCGTGCGCACGGGGGGACCGGAGGCGACCGAAATCGGAGAGTATCCTTTCCAATTGGAGTACAAATAGGAGGCCTATGGAAAGAACGTTCCTGTATCATGCTCTTGCCTCGGGGGTATCCGGCAAAATTACGGAACCCTTTCAAGACTTAATCGAAGTTCAGGCGGCCAGTGCGATCCCGCCCACCGGAGGATATTCCACCTCACGCGTGGAAAGCTTCCGTTACAAAGACATGTTCTCTTTTCGCTCGTCCACGACCACGACTACGGGTAACTTCAGCGACGCCAAACAGAGATACACCACGGCGGGGACGGTAACGATTGAGGAACTCAACATCCTCGGCGTCGTCACGGCCGATCGGGTCGTGGCGCGGCTCGTTTCCGAGCAACCTAAAGATGAAAAAGAGGAGCCGGTGTTCACTATTGCGGGAAGCCACTTCGAAAACCTGCGGGTGGCCGGCTGTCCGCTTCATGTGCGGCCAGATTTCGGCCGGCTGGCCGACTGTCGGAGACCCAAGAAGGTGGATCTGCGTACCGTGATGATCCCGCTGGAGCTAGACGCGAGTTACGGATTGAAAATGCACCTGGACGGGGCCATCGAGGTGCCTGAATTTGGCAAGCTCTATTTCCTGGAGTTCCTGACTACGCCGTGTTATCAAAGCCTTACCATGGTCCGTCTCGAGCTGGGCTGCCCGGTCACCGGGAAAGCATCCGTTGGCCACGTCTCAACCAATGGCGAGTTCTACCCCCCCTCATAACACTCACAACAGACCGATCAGAAGGGTGTTTCGCCTGTAAGTCAGTTTGACGCCTCAAGCGGGAGAGCCTGGGCCCGCCACTCCAAAATTCTGTCGAGGGGACGCAAAGCAAGCCTCGGCCCTCTCACTCGTGCCTCGCCGCCGCAATCCTCACTGCGAAGCCCTTCGGTTAGAATGGGAGCATGGCTGGGCATACGCGCCAACGGAGAGCCAGGAGCTCCTGTATCCCGCTGCTTCTTTTCTGCCTCCTGTTAACAGGCTGTGCGCATCGCGCGCATCCAGGCCCTGACTCGCTTTACAACGAGGCGAAATCCTTTCGCCAGCGTGGAGACTTGAAGAAGGCAATGCTCCTCACGCAGCAAGCGCTGAACCGATTTCAAGAGACAACGGATCCCGAGTGGTATTGGAAGTTCCGGTTACTCCAGTCCGAAATTCTGATTTTTCAGGGCAAGACGCCGGAGGCCTCGAAATTGCTGCAAGCCTCACCTTCAATCCTGCCGGATAAGCCGGATATTCAGGCTCGCCTCCTTCTGGACCAGGGCTTCGCACAGTCCTCTGTTTCCCATTTTTCCGAGGCAAAGTCGCTGTTTGACCAATCCCTTCAACAGGCAGAGTCTCACCACTTGTGGCCTCTGGTTGCAGAAATCAAACTGAGGCGCGGGGCAGCGCTGGATCGGCTGGGAGACGCCACAGGCAGTGAGAGTGACTTTCGCGACGCCCTGCAGCTTGCGCGCCGGTTAAATGATAGCTACTTGGAAGCTGCTGCCCTTGGCAATCTGGCCGTTTGGGAGATGAATCGCGGACGGTATGATGAAGCTGTTTCCTCGTTCAGCCAGGTGATGGCTCTGTCGGGTCAGTTGCAGTCAAAGAGTTTCGCCGCGCGCAACTTCAACAACCTCGGCTATTGTTACCTTCAACTGGGGCAGCCTGAAAAAGCAGCTCCTCTGTTTGACCAGGCGCAGCAGTTGGCAAAGCAAACCGGCGTTCTGAGGGACCAGCAGATTGGCCTAGGGAGGATGGGCGACTGGTGTGAGAGCCACGATGACTACACCACGGCGCTTTCCTATTATCAACGCGCGCTGGAAGCAGCCCGTGGTGCCCAAGACGCGTACTGGACGGCAAAATGGCTCTACCAGAGCGCTTCGGCGCTAATCAGCATGGGCGACCTGGGGCAGGCCGAGGAATGTAACGGGCGGGCCCTCAAGCTTGAAACGCAGATCGGCAGCCCGGTTGAAAGGCTCTTCCCGAGGCTGAACGGGGCTCGCATCGACAATGCTCGAGAGCGCTTCGAGCAGGCTCAGAACGCTTACCGAACAGTGATTGATCCGGCTTCGAAACTCAACGGAGTGCAAGATGCGGGGCTGCTTCTGGAGGCTCGCGACGGGCTCGCTAAACTCTTAGCGCAGATGCACAAGTATCGCGAAGCGGAGGGAGAATTTCAGCGCGCGCTCGCCTTTGCCAACCTGAGGCGGGCCGAACTGCAAGGCGACCAGTATCGAATTACCTACTTCGCCAGCCTCATCCATCTATACCAAGACTATGTCGATTTCCTCGTCGCCCAACACCGGGACGCCGATGCGTTGAGAGTTGTCGAGTCGAGCCGTGCGCGTGTTCTGGCAGAACGGCTGGGCGAACCCGGACCCCTCGCCGTCGACCCTGCCCGGTATGACTACCGCAGGTTGGCACGGAACTCCAGGACGACGTTGCTTTCATACTGGCTGGCGCCGAAGCGCTCATTCTTGTGGGTGGTAACGCCCGAGCACGTCGCAACTTTCCAGCTTCCTCCTCAGCCGGAAATCGAGAAGTTAGTGGCTGCCTACGACGGAGCCATTGAAGGGCTTCGCGATCCCACTCGCGAAGGCAGCGAAGCCGGCCAGAAGCTCTACGAAACTCTGCTGGCACCGGCAAGTCCCTTCGTTCGGCCCGGTTCGAAGGTCACAATCGTTCCCGACGGAGCTCTACACAATCTCAATTTCGAATCCTTGCCGGTCGCAGGTACTCAGCCTCATTATTGGATTGAAGACGCCGCCGTTTTCATTGTTCCTTCGCTTGATCTCGCGTACCGTCACAGCTTTCTGCGGAGCACGCAGGCTCACGGAGGGAGCGGACCGGAACTGGCCGAGTCGCTCCTTGTGTTCGGCGACCCGGCGCCTCCGAAGGAAGCGAACTACCCCAAGCTGCCCAACGCCACTTCGGAAATCAGCGACATCCAGCAGCAATTTCGGCAGGCCGTGATGATTACCGGCGCTGCCGCAGACCCCCGGGCTTACGCTGCGTCGAAGCCACAGCGCTTCGCCATGATTCACTTTGCTGCGCACGCCGAGGCCAACCGTGAGAACCCTCTGGATTCTGCCATTATCTTGTCGCCTCAGGGCGACAGTTACAAGCTTTATGCCCGAGAAGTGGTCAGTTTGCCAATTCGGGCCAATCTGGTGACCATTTCGGCCTGCCGCAGCGCCGGAGGGCGCTCCTACGCTGGTGAAGGGCTGGTGGGCTTCGCTTGGGCTTTTCTTCAGGCTGGCGCCAACAACGTGGTAGCGGGGCTCTGGGAAGTGGATGATCGCTCCACGGCTGAGCTGATGAAGACGATGTATTCTGAGTTGCGCAGCGGAAAGACACCTCAACAGAGCCTGCGAGCCGCCAAGCTCGCTCTACTCCACTCCGGCGGAGCCTATCGAAAGCCGTATTACTGGGCGCCGTTCCAGCTCATCACAGATTCATTGATCCAGTAAAGTTGGAGGCCGAGCCGGCGAGGAACCTGCGGCCTTGTCGGTGTCGTCGCGTGGTGCGTCAGAGTAGGTAAGATCGCATTGTACCGATGTTCTCCAGGAGTCCGGTGGCTACCGCGGCCGCTCGAGATGGCGTCATCGAGGTCGCAAGTTAACCATGGAAGCAATACACCGGGAAGGACTTGACAGGCTGCCGGTGCTTTGAAAGAATCCCCTAGGCGTAAGTGGTTTTTCGTAGTGATAGGTGGTCACGAGGGGAGGTCAGTGCTGATCCAATGAAAAAGCTGACGATTTCTATTTTGGGCTTTGCCGTCCTGGCTTGCGTGGTGCCACGATCCGCGTTCGCCGACATTAGCCTTCAAGAATCGAACATCAATATCAACGGCACGCAGTACTACGACACTTTTTCGGTGCCCGGACTGAATACTGGGGGGTTCAACCAGACCACGGGTCTTGGCTCTTTGACTCTCACGTTCAACCCTGGTCCTGGCACGTACTACGTGACGTCGTACTTCGATCTTGAATTGGGCGTGCCCTATTTTAACGAATACGGATCCGTGACGGGCTCGCCCGCAGCAGGGCAAAGCTGGCAAATTGATGACCCCATCTACGGCACGATCTTTGCGAACGCCCAAGGCAACACCCTGGACAATACGAATCATATCCCGGGGACGGTGGACAACTTCTTGGGCGGCTGCTCCAGTGTGTACGCTCCGAGCTGCGCCAACAGCAATGACGACGTGTCATGGGCCATGGGCTTCGCCTTCACGCTCGGGGCGAACGAGGAGGAGGTGATCACGTTGCTTCTGTCGCAGAACGCGCCGTCCAATGGCTTCTATTTGGGCCAAGTCCATCCGGTGGATCCTAACAACGCAGCCGCGGTAAACGCTTACTTCAGCAGCAACGCGGTGACCCAGCCCATCGGTACGCAAACCCCTGAGCCAGGTACGTGGATGCTCCTCATCACCGGCCTCTGCCTGCTCGTTCTTCCGATGCTGCGCTCTAAGTTGAGGTCGCGTCTGTCCAGATTTGGGGGTGCTGCGCTAGCACTGTTCGCCTTGTTCTTAGGAACGCCGCAGGCTTCTAAGGCGGTGACGAAGCATGTGGTTCCCTCGGTGTTGACGGTTCCGGAGATACCCGCCACGCCCGCGACCCCGCACACAACCTACCCCAATGCCACCCTTTTGCTCGGGGCGACGGCGCCCAACGTTTCCGGATCGACTGACACGTTTAATGTCACTTGGAACTTCGGCGATGGCACTCCCAATACCAGCTTTTCGTTTGTCGGGACGGCTACGTCCGCTCCATACGCCTACGACATCTCGACGCCGCACGCCTACAACGTGGCAACTGGGACGACTGTGACGGCGACGGTGACAGTGACGGACGCGAACACGGGCGAAAGCGGAAGCAATACCTATCTGGTGCTGATGGAACCAAACACGCTCGCCGCCAGGGTGGACGTCGCCATCGACAATGGCTTGTGGTACATGCATCAAACGATGTGGCGGAACTCGACTGTGGTAAGTGGGAGCACCGTGCAGTGGGGCGGTTGGGATACGCAGAACTATAACTGCAATACCGTTAACGGCGCGGCCTACGATTGCGTTTATTACGGTTCGATTAACGCCACAAACGTCCAGGCGTTTGAGGTCGCCGGACACTTCGCGAACGGGTCGGCAACGGACCCTTATACCGAGGACGTGGCCCGGGGACTGGCGCGGTTGGTTTACTTTCTGCAGAACGAGACCAATGTGTCTCAGACGTATCTCTATAATCCGGCAGCGGTGAATTACGGGTGCAGTATTGGATATCCGGACACTAATGGAAATTGCCCGTCCGGGTCGACTCAAATTTTCTACGAGCCCGCATCGACTTCCTGCCTCAGTGGGTCGTGCCCGTACACCTTCGACGGTAACGGCAACAACCAGATGATATATTCCAACGATGGATCGGGTGAGACAATTTATACGACAGGAATGTTCGTCGATGCCATCGTGGCCAGCGCCACGCCGAACGCGACCGCGCGAACTGGACCCTTAGTCGGGCAGACCTATCAGAATATTGCCCAAGACATGGTCGATTGGTACAGCGCTTGCCAGTATGAGAACGACTTGGATCCCGGAAATCCGGTATATCACGGCTACACCCGGGGCGGCGGTTATTCGGCTTCCGGCGGGGGATGGCTGTACAGTTGCCAGGAAGGCGATGACAACTCCACGTCGCAATGGGCTGCGATCGGCCTGATTGGTGCGCAGCGCGGATTCGGTATTACACTCCCACAAGCCGTAAGAGACTTTAACAACGTATGGGTGACGAACGCGCAGGACGTCCAGAACGCCGTCCCGACTGGTCCTGACCCCTACTCCGTTGGCGATAATTACGGATCGTACGGGTACCGCGGCTCTCTGTATTACTCGAACGCCTGGGGGCCCTTCGCGGTTACGCCGTCAGGCATGGTTCAGATGGCTTTGGACGGAATTGGGCGTACCGCCAATACAGTGTTCGGCGACCCGACCAATGATCCCGATCAGCGCTTTAACAACGCCGAAACTTTCTACGCCGACAACTTCTGCAATGCCACGACGGGTGGCTCCGTCAACGCGCCCAGGGCGTACAGTTACGGTTTGTTCTCCTTTACCAAATCCATGCTGTTGCACGATCCCTCTGGCGCGTTGACGCCGATTCAGTACCTCAGGACGCTAACGCCGAACGTGTTCACGACTAATCCGTCTGTCCCGCCAAACACTATCGACTGGTATGCCGCGCTCTCCTCTGCCAATGGCGGTACGGACCCATGCGATGGCGTGGCACAGACGCTAGTGTCCTTGCAACTGAATCCGACATACGGCTCAGCAGACGGCCACTGGTATGGAAACGACTATTACGGGACCCAGTTCTACTATGAAACTGGGTGGTCCATCATTATGCTTCGCAAGACGGTTTTTGTGTCGTGCGTCAGCAACCTTTACGGAAGGGGCACAGCGGGTGGACCGGGGCATCCTGCGAGGATCGACCTCACGTGGAGCGCCCAGGCCGGTGCCACGTCGTATGACATCTTACGGGGCACTGCGAGCGGCGGACCTTACACTTTGATCGGAACCACCACGGCAGCGGCTTTCTCCGACAGAAGTGGTTTGACCGGAGGTGACACGTATTATTACGTTGTCCAACCGTTGACGGGGACTACTGAAATTTGCCAGTCTAACCAGACGACGGTGACGATTCCCAAGCCTCGTTAGACCGTGCTGAACGGGACTTGGTCGCGAACCTATGGCCCTCCGGGTGGGCTTCATCGCCGGCCCTGAGGGCCTTTTGTTTTCTTGACGGTCCCACTCTCAGCAATCACGCGGAGTGTGCCGCACCGGGAGCCGGTGCAGAATATGCTGCGGCGACCAGCTATAAGTTGAAGGAGTTCGTGTCATGAAGCATCGTTACTCATGCGATCTTATTTATTGTTCGATCGCAGCGCTTGGTTTGCTGTCCGCGGCCTACCTGGCCGGAGCCCCAGGAAAGGAGCCTGTCTACATAAGGCTGTTCGCCGAGGCCACCGACCACGTGAATCTCGATATCACGGAAAACCGGCTGCGGCGCGTCCTACCTGGGGTGGAAGCGCTTGGCAAAACACACCCGGAGGCGCACGTTTCCGCTACCATTTTGTTTTCGGGAGCCGTGAGCCAGGCGCTCGAAGAGCGGAACGCGCAAACGCATATCTTGGACTTTGTAAAGGATTACATCCGTCGCGGCGTCATCGAGGCGGGATACGACGGAACGGACGAGCCCACTTATGATCGTCGACCTTTTTTCAAATTCTCAGAGAATTCGTCGCCTCAAGATCGCTGGAGGATGCGGGAGACGACCGCAGCCGAGTTTCTTGCGGAGGCGCGTGATCCGCTGACCGGCGAGCCCACCGGCGGCACTGGCGGGCTGAAGAAGATGCAGGAGGTCCTTGGACCGGCGGCGTATATCAGGGGAGTGGAGTTGGCCGTTGAGACTTACCACCCAGCCCCGAAAGTGAAGCCAAATCCCAATGCTCTCGGCGCTCCAGTTGTCGGGGCCAGTTTTGTACCGCAGCTTGGAATCTTCAGAGAGTCGGGCGGGGATACGGAAACCCTCCAGGTGCTGCGACAGTATAACACCTCTGCCGTGATGTTAGGAATTCCCGCCGCTAACCCTGGCCTACTGCCTGGTTTCGCCGGAGCGACGAGGCACTTTGGCGAAATCATGTCGCCGGAGCCGGACACGGCTCCGGAAGTCTATTGGCAGGATTACGTTTTGCGAATATCAGAAGCCGTCCCGCCGGTCCATTGGGTCGCGGCCGTGGACGGCGTCGAAGCGCTGAAAGCTGTGCTCGATAAGGCCAATCGGTCGACGGTTCAGGTGGTGCAGGTCAGACTCGGAGCGGTAGAAAACTACCTTCAGCCATCGTTTGCCAAGACCGCGCCTAACGCCCCCATGAAATACGCCTATGATCATCCTCAATCCCCCAACCTGCCCGCCGATGCGATTCGGTCAAAGGCCGAAATCACTGCAGGGTGGGCACGCGAGAATGAAGTCTTGAAGTGGCTCACAAAGGACTATTTCCCAAACAATCCCGGCAGCCGCTTTGTGTCAACTGCCGCTCTCTCGAAAATGGCGGGAGCTGGCACAGGATTCCGGATCTCAACGGAAAGCCTGCTCACTCAGGTCTCTGCAGCGTTGAAGAAGATGGGCAATGACACTCACCCCTTCGACTACCTTGAAGTGGACGGTCACTACCTTTCACTGGCGGAGCTTTTTCAGGTGCTGACCGACGAATTGGCGGCGTTTCACGAAACAGGCAAGCTGCCGGAATCCGTTCAGACTGTCAAGGTCTACGGGCCCTTTCGCTTGGTTACTGGTCACGGTCCGAATGCCGGAGAGGTCACATCCGGCGACATCGAGCGCTACTGCGCAGAAATGGCCGGGCCCTTGCACGACGACAGCGACGGGGAGGGCGTTCCCAAGAACAGCATTCCGCCGCTTCTTAATATTAATGGCCTGAACTTGAACCCGGCACAGATGCTCCGGCTCATGGGACTGGCACTGGCCAATCCTTCTCCGGAGACAAAGCTTCCGGTGCGGATGCTCTACCTTTACAGCGAGGCAGGCACGATCCTGCCCAAGACACGCCCGCTCTGGGATACGGGATTTGTATGGACCGTCAAACCGGCGCCGTTGTCGATGCCATCGGCTGCACGCGAACGTACCCGAGCCGAATGACGTGAGGATAGCGAAACACAAGTGGTAAGAGAACCGTGGTTCCCCCCAAGCCGCGGGTGTGGAAGTCTGAGTAAGAGGGGAGACAGAATGACCATCGCAGATCGTCGGAGCAATCATGCAGTCGTTTTCGATGTATTCCGGCCTTTTCCAACGGCCTTACATTTCGCCGCACTGCTGTTCATTGTCGTGCTTGGAGCTTCATCCTCGTTAGTAGCCCAAGTGTCGAGTGGATCGATTCTGGGCTATGTCTACGATCCCAGTGGCGCTTCTATAGCCAACGCCCAGGTTACCGTGTCCGATGCGGGCCGTTCGCTCGTCCGCAAGACAACGACAGATGCCTCCGGCGCTTATTCCATCGCTCAGTTGCCACCGGCCCAGTACAGCGTGTCGGCTTCGGCGCCGGGCTTCGTGGTCGTAACTCAGCCGGGAGTGACGGTAGCCGTAAACGCCGAGATTCGGGCCGATTTCCATCTTCCCATCGCCGGTGTCAAAAAAACGATCGCGGTGACTGCGGTTGTAGTCCCGGTGCAGGCGCAGTCCTCAGAACTGGGCACCGTCGTAGACCGGCAGCAAATCGCTTCGGTGCCGCTGAACCGGCGTGACTTTCTCCAGTTGGCTTTGCTGGCGCCGGGCGTGGCCCCGCCAGTGCAAGACTCTGAGCTTTCGAGCTACGGCTCCTTCTCCATGAGTGCGGGCGGCGGACGCGAAGAGTACAACAACTACCTTCTCGATGGCGTGGACAACAACGATCCTTACGTGAATCGCTACGGTGTGGAGCCGCCGGTTGACAGTATTCAGGAATTCAAGGTGGCCACCAACAGCTACAGTGCGGAATACGGGCGCAGCGCGGCGGGTCAGGTTAACGTCATCACCCGTCAGGGAACCAACGACTTTCACGGCGCGGTTTACGAGTATTTGCGGAATCGCGTTTTCGACGCCCGCAACTTTTTCGACCCGGCCCAAAAGCCCAAGCTGGTTCGAAACCAGTTCGGATTTGCGGTGGGTGGACCGATCGTTCGGAGTAAGACCTATTTCTTCGGCAGCACGGATTTCCTTCGCGATCGCGAGGGGCTCAGCCAGCTTGCCACGGTGCCGACGCCACAGGAGCGGCAAGGTGATCTGTCGGCCTTGGGTGTAACCGTTACGAATCCTTTCACCGGACTGCCCTTCACCGGTAACGTGATTCCACCGAGTTCGATTTCGTCTGTGGCTCCTGATGTTCTGAAGATGTATCCCCTGCCCAACCTGTCCGGCCTTTCCAACAACCTCCTTGCCAGTCCGGTGCAAAGCGAGAACGATACGCAAGGCACCTACCGGGTTGACCACCACTTAACTTCGACTGCGGATTTGACGGGGCGTTACAGCTTCGGAACCGTTGATCTTTTTGAACCTTGGGGCGGCAGTTCAAACGGGGCTCCGTCAACCAGCACCACACCCGGTTTCGGCGACTATGTGAAAGACCATATCCAAAACGCGATGTTCCAGTACCGGCAGACGCTTTCACCGCGCGCCGTCAATACCGTCAGTGTTGCTTTCAACCGTTTCTCGCGCGATATTCTTCCTCAGAACTACAACGTCAACGTGGGTCAGCTCTGGGGGGTGAACTGGCTCAACGTTCCGCCGGCGGCCTTCGGGTACCCGACCATTAGCGTGGCTGGGTTTTCCGGCGTGGGAGATAATTACACCTTTCCTAACTACCGTCACACGAACACCTTTCAGGTTGCCGACAACCTGGCGCTGGACCGTGGATCGCACCTCTTGAAAATCGGCGGAGAAATCCGCAACCAGCAGTTGAACGGAATTTTGTATTATTTCAGCCGCGGCGACCTCGGCTTTTTCGGAGCCCTCTCCGGCTCCGGCATCAGCGATCTTCTGCTCGGACTACCCAACTTTGGTCTGCAGTCCCAATCGGCAAATCCTATCACTTTGCGAACTCGGGCTTATAACGCGTATTTTGAAGATGATTGGAGAATTTCCCCCAAGCTGACACTGAATCTTGGAGTACGGTACGAGTACAACACTCCTGCCTCGGATCCCACCAACCGCATGTCAACCTTGGATTTTACGAATTTTCAGGTGGTGCCGGTGGGAACCAATGGTGTCTCGCGCTCCGGGATTCAGCCCGACTGGAATAACGTGGCGCCGCGCGTGGGTTTGGCGTGGAGTCCCGGGAAGTCGCTCGTCGTCCGCGCGGGATATGGCATGTATTACGATTCCGGAATGCTGGAAGTGAATTCGGCGATGTATTTCAACCCGCCCCAGTTCAACCTGTTGGAGTTTTTCCCTTCAGCGGAGGGCCTGCTGACGTTGGAAAACCCTTTCCCCATCGACACAGCATACACCCCCCCGGCGTCGCTGAACGTGCTGAACCCGAACACCATCACACCCTACATTCAGCAGTGGAACTTCACCGTCGAGCGCGCCCTTGCCTCCGTCGGGACCTTCACGCTAGGTTATGCCGGGTCTGCGGGAACGCATCTGATTCGGGGAATTGATCTCAACCAACCACCGCCGGCCCCGGGGGACATCCAATCCCGCAGGCCGTATCCGCAGTACGGCGATATTTTCCTGATCTCGAGCGATTCGAACTCAAGCTACAACTCGCTGCAGGCGACGTTCAAGCGGCAGATGGGGTCGCATGTGTCCTTGTGGGCTGCCTACACCTGGTCGCATTCCATTGACGATCAGTCGGCCTTTCTCAACACCACGCCCGACCCGAACTTTCCTCAGAATAGTGCTAATCCTGACGCTGAACGCGCCAATTCCAGCTTTGATATGCGTCATCGCCTGGTGGTGAGCTATGTGCTGAGGCTGCCGCAGCAATCGCGCTGGACTCGGAACACGGATTTCGACGGAATCACAACGATACAGTCTGGACAACCTTTGACTCCGGTTCTGGGCTTTGATAACAGCAACACCGGGAACACCGGCAGCCAGACGGGTTCTGACCGTCCCAATGTGGTAGGCAACTGGAAACTGTCGAACCCTACGCCGAGCGAATGGTTCAACACGAGCGCGTTTGTAACTCCCCCCCAGTACACATTCGGCGATGCGGGGCGCAATATCATTCGTGGCCCCGGTTTCGCCTCCTTCGATCTGGCGCTGGTACGCAGGTTTGCGATGACCGAGAGACTGAAGCTGACCGTTGAAGCGCAGGCATTCAACCTGTTCAACCGGGCGAATTTCAACTTGCCTCAAACCTATTTCAACCAACCGACGTTTGGTCAGATCTTGTCTGCGCAAGCGCCCAGGCAGATTCAGTTCGCAGCTCGGTTCACTTTCTAGGTTCAAGTCTTGAGAAGCCAGCGAGCGAAATCGAGCCAGCCGAAGTCGCAGAAGACGGCCGCAGGGCGGCAGTCCGGCAGGCCGCCGAGCAATGGATCACCTGCGCTTCGGGCCGCGAATCGCATTCCCGCGCTTCGCTTGGCCTTCTTCCTTATCCTGCTCCTCGGATGCCTTTCTTTCCTTCCCCGTATCAGCGCTAACGCGGGCCTGGTGGAATCCTTTTGGGGTGCCGCGGGTGCACTGCTCGTTTTTTGGTTAATCCTGCGTCACCGGGCCGCCCGCGTCGGCCGCACCCTCCGCTACGACGTCGTTCTTCGGAAGGTACATTACGTCCAGCTCCTCATGCAGGCTTGCGTCTATGCGTATTGGGGCTGGTACTGGCGTGAGGTGTATCATTACATCCCGCTTATCGTTGCCCAATTAATCTTCGCCTACGCCCTCGACATGTTGGTGTGCTGGTGGCGCCGGGACGAGTGGGTTCTGGGCTTCGGGCCTTTCCCCATTATCCTCAGTACGAATCTGTTTCTATGGTTCAGGGATGATTGGTTCTTCCTGCAGTCTCTAATGGTAGCTACCGGCGTGCTCGGTAAAGAGTTCATCAAATGGAAGCGGGACGGCAGGCTCACCCACATCTTTAACCCGTCCGCGCTGTCTCTTTTCGTCTTCTCGGTAGCCCTGATCGCCAGTGGAACCACACGGATGACCTGGGGGATTGAGATCGCCAGCACCTTGCACCGCCCGCCGCACATCTATCTTGAGATTTTCCTGTTGGGTCTGGTGGTGCAGAGCCTGTTCGGAGTCACCCTGGTGACCCTGGCGTCAGCAGCGGTTCTGTACGGGTTGAACCTCGCTTACACCCACTTCACTGGGGTCTACCACTTTGTGGATTCCAACATCCCGGTGTCCGTTTTCCTGGGCTTACACCTGTTGGTCACAGATCCGGCCACGTCGCCCCGCACAAAGCTAGGCAAACTTCTCTTCGGAGGGATCTACGGAGCAGCAGTCTTCGCCACCTATGGCGCGCTGAGCTGGTTTGGCGCTCCCGAGTTCTATGACAAACTGCTTTCAGTCCCGCTGCTTAACTTGAGCGTGCGCGCGCTGGACCGGGCCAGCGAAGCCTTGGCCGAGAAATTCCGTTCGCTGGCACCCGTGTGGACCTGGAGCCCGCAGCAGGCGAACTTCGCCGCCATGGCGGTGTGGATTTCGCTCTTTGCCAGCATGATGGCCACTGGATTCTTCAAGAACGGCAAGGACTTTCCTGGCCACAGTCCAGAGTTTTGGCGGCAGGCGTGCCAGAATCAGCGCTGGAAGGCTTGTAAGACGTGGGTAAGCGTCCTCAAGGATACGTGTCAGGACGGCTCCGCAATCGGCTGCTTCACCGAAGGTCAGGTGCTGAACGAAGGCCGCGTGGTGCCGCGGAATGCGACCGCGGCCGGCGTAAGCTTGGGCCGCGCCTGTGACCTGGGTGTGCCGCAGGCGTGCGAAAGTCTGATCGCCTTCGCGCGAGGCGACGGCAAAGACGTGTTCCAACGCGCCTGCGATCAGGATGACGGCGCGAGCTGCTTTATTTTGGGCTCGCTTTATAGCAGCGGACTCGGCGTTCCGCAGGATGGGGCGCACGCGTTTAACCTGTTCCAAAAGTCTTGCGACGTCGGATGGTGGCGCGGCTGTGGCCGGCTTGGGCAAAGCTATCTGGTGGGACAAGGGACGGCTCCCGACCCCGCCCAGGCGGTCGCCAACTTTGAGAAAGGCTGCCAGGGCGGCAACGCAGCGAGCTGCTTCGAGGTGTCCCGGCTGTACCAGCGTGGCACCGGAACGCCCAGGGACGAGGCTCTCGCGTCGCAACGGCTGCAGCAGGCTTGCAACTTAGGCCTTCGGCTGGCTTGTGGACAGCAAGAGACTCCGTTAGTCCAGAAGTCGGCAGCGGTGCCGTAGGCGAGAGTAGTAAGCTATCGTTGTGAGCCGACGTGGCATGACAATATTACTAGACAGATAACAACAGAAAGACGAAAAATTACCGACCGAAACCGTTAGGTCTATGAAAACAAAGGAAGATGAAGTGAGAGAAGTGAGAAACGGCCGGCGGCGATGCCCAAGCAGGAGGCTATGTTAACTTATCGGCCAGCGTCTTCTTCGGACACATCTGACACCCAATTCCCTCTGGCGTGGTCAATCGCCCGGAGGGTAAGATCGGATAGCAGGTAGCAAAGACCGAAAAGGATAGGCGGCGTTCACCGAGCCGCATAAAGGGAGAACGCGTGCACGGCCTTACACATCCATCTGATCGAACGTCGTGCGGTTCGCCAACTGCTCGGCGATTCCGCAAGACTTTAGGGGGAGCGGGGTGCATGAGGCGGTCACTTTTCTTTTTCTCGATGGGTTTGCCGGCATTTGCGCTGAGCCTCTGGGCAATCGTTGGCGGCAGTGTCTCCGGAACCATCACGGATGCGAGCGGGGCTGCCGTTCCCGGAGCGATTGTTACCGCAGTGAATGCCGATACAAACGTACGGCAGACGACGACGGCGGATTCAAAGGGCGCTTATTCGCTGCCCAAACTGGAAGTCGGTTCTTACACGATCGTCGTCGAGGCGCCTGGCTTCAAACCTTACCGGCGCACGGACGTGGTGGTGGACGCCGATAGCGCCCAGCTTGTGGACGTGCCCCTTGTTCTCGGCGGGCGTAAGGATACGGTGACAGTGTCCGGCTTGGCCAATCATGTCGAAACGGCCGATACGCAGCTCGGTGAAGTCATTACGGGCTCGAAGGTGAGCGCCGTTCCTCTCAATGGGCGTGGTTACACCGACCTGCTCGCACTTCAGCCCGGTGTGGCGCCGGTGACTACGATTACCTCGACCTCCATCGAAGCCGCGGGCGCCAGCATAATTTCCCCTGCGGGCAATCTGAATCCAGGCACACTTTCCATCAATGGCCAGCGGGAATACGCGAACGGATTCAGGGTGGACGGCGCCGACGCCACGGAGCGGTTCACGATGGGCGCCGGCATTATTCCTAATCTCGACTCCATCGCCGAGTTTCGCATTCTTACCAGCAATTTCGACGCGCAATACGGCAACTACGGGGGAGGCCAGATTGACGTGGTCACCAAGTCGGGTGGCAACCAGTTTCACGGCGAAGCGTTCGAGTATCTTCGCAACACCGATTTGGATTCCCGCAACTTCTTCTCCGCCGGTCGAGGCACGTTTGAACAGAACCAATTCGGCGGCATGATCGGCGGGCCACTCGTTCACAACAAAGTCTTCTTCTTCTCCGACTATCAAGGTACGAGGCTGATTGAGGGTGTCGATACAGGGCTTGTGCAGGTGCCGTCGTTAGAGAACCGCGCCGGCGATCTTTCCGATCAGATCGGTACGTTGGGGACGTGTTCGGACGGCCCCTGCACCGTGAGCGGGCCTTACTGGGCCGACCAGCTTTCGCAGAAGCTCGGCTACAAGGTAACTTCCGGCGAGAACTATTACACGCCAGGCTGTACGAGACCGGCTCAGTGCGTATTTCCGAATGCCGTGATCCCGCAGAGCGCCTGGTCCGCCCCTTCCCAAAATCTGCTTCAGTACATGCCTCTGCCCAACTCCGGTGGTAACTATTTCACGACCTCCGCAGTCGATCAAAGGTTGCGTGATGACAAGGGCAGCGTGCGGTTGGACGCCAACACCAGGCTGGGCTTGCTCTCGGCGTACTATTTTATTGATGACTACCTGCTGGATAATCCTTATCCGGTTCAGCAGGGAGGCGCGAGCGTTCCCGGGTTCAACGCGTTGAATGTTGGCCGGGCACAACTGCTCACTTTTAGTGACACCAAAACGTTCGGCGCCAGGACGGTGAATGAGGCTCACTTTTCCTATGTGCGCGACGTGAATCTGTTGGGCGTTCCGGTAGGTGGCGTCGGAACCAGCTTAGCCTCTCAAGGGTTCCTCAACGCCCAGGGACAACCTAGCATCATCGCCAATCGGCCGAACATCGAGGGCATTGAAAACACGATCTTGAATAATTTCACCATCGGCGTAGGAATTACGGGACTCAACCAGTACGACAACACGTTCGAGGTCCTGGACAATCTCGCGCACGTTGTAGGTTCCCATACCCTTAGGCTCGGCGGCGAGTTCATCGCCAATCAGGTGAACGCCTCGAGCTGTATCCAATGCAACGGGACCTTCTCCTTCTTCGGTTCCGAGACGGGTTTGGACTTCGCAGACTACCTGCTGGGTATTGCGAGCAGCTATACCCAAGGAAACGCACAGGCCTTCTACAACCGCAATCAGTATGGAGGCCTCTTCCTGCAGGACAGTTGGCGCATGAATTCTCGCCTTACGCTGAACTATGGCCTTCGCTGGGACGTGATCATGCCCTGGTATGAGAAATATAACCAACTCGAGACTCTTAACCCAGGCCAGCAGTCGGTGGTTTTTCCGGGTGCACCTGCTGGCCTGGTCTATCCCCTAGATCCTGGAATTGCGCGAAGCTTGGCTCCCACCCGCTGGAACAATCTGGCGCCGCGGCTGGGTGTGGCATATTCGCCGGGCGAACATGACGGCTTGCTCGGCCGGTTCTTGGGAGGGCCGGGAAAGACGAGCATTCGGGCGGGTTTCGGAGAGTTCTTCACGGCGATCGAGGGCGTCACCGCTGGCGTCGTAGCGGGCAATCCACCGTACGGAATCACTTACGTCAGTCCGGCTCCGCCGCTGTATACCAATCCCTTTGTAAATGCGGCTAGCGGATTTGACAACGGTCAGCGCTTCCCCATCACCTATCCGCCGCTGAATGCGTCGCCGAGCAATCCGAACGCCGACGTCAATTTCGCCCAATTTGAACCCATTGCGGGCTTGCCGGGTTATTATCCCGGAAATGTAACCCCGTACAGCGTGGGGTACAACCTTTCGCTTCAGCGACAGTTCGGCAACGCCACGCTGGTGACGGCGAGTTACGTCGGCAGCCAATCCCACCATTTGCTGGTTCTGGTGGAAGCCAACCCCGGTAATCCCGGCCTGTGCCTGGGCCTGAGCCAGCCCGGTCAGGTGATGCCCGGGACCCCAACCTGCGGACCTTACGGCGAAAGCGGTGTATACACGACAGCGTCCGGCCAGACGATCAACGGTACGCGCGCGCCCTTCGGCCCAAATTTTGGCAGCATCAACTGGATGTCAACCATGGGCAATTCCAATTTTAATGCCCTCGAACTGACCGTCCGGCACGTGAGCACGCGCGGCGATTTTCTCGCGGGCTACACCTACAGCAAGTCGATCGACCAAGCGTCCAGCGTCTCGGAGCAAGTCAACCCTCTGGACTACAACCTCAGCCGCTCTGCGTCGTCCTTTGACTTGGCTCACAACTTCGTGATCAGCTATCGCTATCCGCTGCCGTTCGCGCACCTCTTCGGCGCGCGCAATCGGGCCACTGAGGGCTGGGTCCTCACTGGAATCACACGCTTCAGTACAGGATTTCCCGTCACCCTCACCAACAACAGCGACAACTCACTGCTCGGCACACTTCCCAACGGAATCAGTCCTTACGCGGTTGATGAGCCAAACGTGGTGCCGGGGCCACTCGATCTCAATCAGAACCCGCGGAACGGACGGTCGTATTTCAATACGTCGCTGTTTAGTTTGCAACCTCTCGGCGAGCCTGGAAACGCTGCCCGGCGCTTCTTTTACGGTCCTGGAATGGCAAATTTCAACCTGGCATTGCTCAAAAGCCTGCGGCTTTCGGAGTCACGATCACTCGAGTTTCGCTTGGAAGCGTTCAATGCTTTCAACCATGCGCAGTTTTTCGGGCCCACGTCCGTGAACGGCAACATCACCAGCTCGACGTTCGGCCAAGTCGTGAGTGCGCAACCGCCACGGCTAGTGCAGGCTGCGGTGAAGTTCCTTTTCTAATAGCCCCCGAAAATGGGATCGGCGGCGTCGGTCAGCAGGCTCTAAGACGATGCTGCCTTCGTACGTTCCAACCAGTTCTTACAGCTCGTCTTGAGAGTTGCCTTGTGAAGTTTTTCGCCATCCTCGGACTGATCGTCGGCATGCCCCTCCTGGCCTTGACTGGGCCCGTTCAAAAGGAGTTCATCTTCACCTCGGCTCCGTTTGTGTCTTGCCACGCCTCAACGCTGGTGGAGCTGCGCTCTGGCGGCTTACTGGCGGCGTGGTTCGGAGGCAGAGAGGAGGGCGCGCCGGACGTGGCGATCTGGGCCTCGCGGCGCGTTGGGAGTCAGTGGTCGATCCCGTTTGAACTTGTCCGCGAACCCGATGTTCCCACCTGGAATCCAGTGCTGTTCTACACCCGCGACGGACGGCTTTGGCTGTACTACAAATTCGGCTTCAGCCCGGAGACGTGGGCTGCCGGGCGGCGCTGGAGCGTGGACGATGGCAAGACGTGGTCCGCACCCGAGCACCTGCCCGCGGGCCTCTACGGGCCCATCCGGGCCAAGCCCTTGGTGCTGGACGATGGAACCATCGTCAGCGGAACATCTGTGGAGGGCTATCACACCTGGGCGGCTTGGATCGAACGCAGCATCGATGCCGGAGCCACCTGGAGCCGCATTGGGCCTATTACTGTGCCGCGTCCATCGAAGGCGCAATCGGCGCAACAGGCTCCGGCGGGTTCCGGCAGGGAAGAAAAGGTTTACGGCATCATCCAACCTTCCATCGTTCCGCTGGGCAGCAAGCACCTCCGCCTGTACGCGCGTTCGACCGCACTCATCGGGAAGATCTGCGTGGCGGATTCGTTTAACGCGGGTGCTACCTGGACCCAGGCCCGTCCCCTCGAACTCCCCAACCCCGACTCAGGTATTGACGCTCTAGCCCTGCACGACGGACGCGTGGTGCTGGCATTCAACAACAGCCAGCACAACCGTACACCTCTAAACCTCGCCGTGAGCAAAGACGGCGAGCACTTCCGCGTGTTTCTCACCTTGGAAGACCAGCCGGGCGAGTACTCCTATCCGGCGCTTATTCAGAGTCAGGACGGTAGTCTCCGCATCACCTACACCTGGAACCGCAGGCGCATTTGTTACGTCAGGGTTCCCCTAGCCAGCGTACCTGAATAGAGCAGATGCGCCGAATGGACCGCGCGCATTCGTTCACCTACCGGACCGTTGCCGCGGCCCGAGTTTCGTAACGCGGGAAGAAGTTCGCGAAGAGGTAGTCTCGCAGCTCGCGATCGAACCGAGCCGTGTTCTGATTGCGGTCAGAGGCGTCGGTGTTGAAATTCACCACGTAGGCGCTGCGCGTCTCCGGCTCAAGGTAGAAGTGGCTGATGAAACCGTTTTGATTCCCGCCGTGGCCAACGAATGTGCGGCCGCCGTCCTCACGGATGAAGCAGGAAAGCCCCACAGAGTCATGCTCGTCAGGACCGTTGGGATTTGATGCATCCCGAGACGTAATCCGCAGCTCCGGCTGAAACATCTCCTTGAGCGACGAGCGTTTCAGGACCTCGTCGTAAGCTTCGCTTCGCTCCGTATCGCCCAGCAGGAATTTCATGTACTTGACCATATCTGGAAGGGGAGAGTTCAGGCCACTGTTTGACACCGTGATTCCCGTGTCGAAGTTGAAGCGCTGCTCGGTAAGCTTGCCGCCCGAGATTGTGTAGCTTCCCGAGAGGTACTTCAGCAGGTGGTAAGGTGACCGGTCAAAGTAGCTTTGATACATCTCAAGAGGCTTTAAAACATTCTTATCAACGTACACCTCGTAGTCGTCTCCAGTGAGTCGCTCGATGATCTGCCCGAGAAGCACAAAGCCGAGGTTCGAATAGCTGAAGCGGCTACCGGGTTTGAACAAGATCTCGGTATAAGGCAGCATGGCCACAATCTGTGACCACCGTGTGGGCTCAAACGGCTGCCAGTCCTGATCTCCGCCCCACGGCCAGGTGGCGGAACGAAAGCCCCCGCTGTGTGTCAGCAGATTTCGGATCGTAATGGCATCGACTGCACCCCAGGGATCATGCACAGCGGAGAGTTCCGGCACGTATTTGACTGCAGGATCATCCAGCTTCAGGAATCCGCGATCCCGGAGCTGCAGAATGGCGATTGCAGTGAGCGTCTTGGTGATGGAAGCCCAGTGGAAGGTAGTGTTCTTAGTGACGGCCTGCCGCAGGGACAGGCGCGCGTACCCTTGGAAGTCACTCCCCACGAGGCGGCCACCTCGAATCAACATCAGGCCGCTTCCAACAATGCCGTTTCGCTTGAGTCCGGCTTCGTAGAATGTCTTGATCCCGGCGAGGTCAGTGGCGTCCTTGCTGGACCCTGAAGTGCTTGGCCTAAGGGCGGCAGTCGCGCTTGCCGGTGACATTGTGTGTGCATCTGCTCCCGCCGCGAGAGGCTGTCTCACTCCTGAGGTTTGTGCGGCCATGCGGCCGGCCGCGGGAGTCGTTGTAGGGACAAGGCTAAGCAGCATTACCAAACCGAGTCGTGCGGCACACCCAATCGACCAGCCTTTCATCAATGTTCCCTCCAATTCGTATTCGCAATGTGCCCGCGCTATAACTGTATTCTGAATCAGCCTATGAATATGAACCATTACCTGGTATTGTGCGAGCCGAGATAAGGAGTAGGAGTCCAGGTTCCGAATTCCGCGTGCTTCTGCCAAACTGAAGGAGGGATCGAGCGGGGTACATTCGCTAGATGAGGTATTGTTGATTTCATGGGACTTGATGACAGGTCACAGAGCGGCCGATCTTCATGGGTCAATTTTCTGGTCCTCCTCGGCAAGCGAATTGACCGGCACGATTTGACGTCGTTATCAGCCGAGATTTCCTACTACTTTTGCCTGGCGCTGTTTCCATTCCTGATCTTGTTGGCGGCAATCATCGGGCTCCTGCCTTTTACCCACCTCTGGGACGACAGCCTGCAGCGGATCGTCCAGTATTTTCCGCAGGACATTCAGGGAGTACTGTGGGACACCGTCGGCAGCCTGGTGCAGGCTCACGGAAGCTTCTTGTCCCTAGGCATCTTAGGTACGGTATGGGCTGCCAGCGGCGGCCTCATGACCCTGACTTCGGCGTTGAACGTCGTCTACGAAGTTCAGGAGACGCGAAGCTACCTGAGGCGACTGGGTATCGCCGTGTTGATGGTTTTCGTGCTCATTGTGCTGCTCGTCGCCACCTTTGGATTGCTCAGTGTGGGCAGCTTGTTCGATCAGCGGCTCGTATCGGCAAGGCCGGCGTCGCGCTTGCTTCCGTTGCTGGCAGCGGCGGCGCGATGGGCCATAACCATCGTCGTGGCATTCGTCTGCATCAGTCTTATCGAAGGTGTCCTCCCCAACTGCAAGCGGCCGTGGCGCTGGATGGCGCCCGGAACGCTCGTGGTTGCAGCGGGCTGGCTGTTAGGCCCGCTCGGCTTCAATGTCTATATCCAACGCATTGCTTCCTATCACAAGACCTATGGCGTATTGGGAGCGTTTGTCGTCCTCATGGTGTGGTTCTACATCAGCAGCCTCATTGCCCTAATTGGCGCGGAAATCAATTCGATGTTGGGGGAGAGCGCGAAAGGCAGGGACCGGCCCGGCGTGGGATTGGTGCCCGCGCCGGGCGTCATGCCCCTCGGCGAGATGTTCGCGGAGGGCGAAGGGAAGCAGGGACCACGATGAGAGTTTGCGCGTGCGACCACTGGCACCCGCGCAATTCGCGGCGCCAATTGGGCCTTCCGAGATGTCAATAAAGAGCGTGAGGCGAACAGCAGGAATCTATGGCGGCGATCATTCGAGGCCAGCGAATCAGCCAAACAGGCTCCTGCTCGGACTGATTCTGGCATCAATTGTGTTACTAAGTGTTCGTCATCGACTGCACGCACAACAGCTAGCAGGGATTTCCTACGAAGGACAGCCGGTTGCTGAGGTAATTTTGATCGCCCGGCCGACGGTGAACGTAGACGCCTTTCAGAAACTGCTGGTGCAGCATGGCGGCGAGCCTTACTCCGACGAGAAAGTGCAAAAGACCATTGCAGCGCTTCAGGCCACCGGTCAGTTCAGCAAAGTCGAAGTGAATGTCACGCCCGAGGCAGACGGATTGCATGTCGAGCTCCTTTTGGAACCCGCCTATTATCTGGGAATGCTTTATTTTCCGGGCGCGACAAAGGTGTTCAGTTACGCGCGCCTGCTTAACGCCGTGAATTATCCCGCGCAGGATCCGTACGAGAAAGAGCGCGTCGAAGCCGGTAAGCATTCCCTCGAGCGCTTTCTGGTCCATCAGGGCTATTTCGAGGCGGAAGTGGATCCCGAGATTCAAGTCGATCAAGCTCGTAAACTTGCTACTGTCATCTATCGCGTTACCTTGAACAGGCGCAGCAGGTTTGGAAGCATTCACATAACCGGTCCGCCCGCTCAGGAGATCGCGCGGCTGCAGGCGGCGTTGCGGTCAGTGCGCGCTCGGCTGCGCAGCGCAAACCTGCATTCGGGCCAGCGCTACGATGCCGATCGCCTGCGCGCGGCCGAAGACTTTCTCCAGAAGTACCTCGGTAAGCAAGACTACTTGGCGAGCCAAGTGCGACTCGATGAGCCCCACTATAACCCCGAGACGAACACGGTCGCATTGAACTTCCAAGTTACTGTCGGCCCGACCGTTATCGTCAACGTGGTGGGTGCGCGCCTCTCCAAGAAAGCGATGAGAAGCCTTATTCCGGTGTACGAGGAGAACGCCGTCGATCAGGACTTGGTCGACGAAGGTACGCGAAACCTGGTTTCTCATTTCCAGAGTAAAGGGTTTTTCGATGTTAAGGTGACGTCACAGCTCCGGAATGACGCGTCAGCCATCGAACTAACCTACGAGGTGAGCCGCGGGCACCGCCATCGCGTCGTGGAGGTCGCCCTTGCCGGAAACCATCGCATCACCACCACCGAACTTCGGAATCAGGTGGTCCTGCAGAAGGCGCGATTCTTCTCACGAGGTAAGTTCAGCGAAGACCTGCTGAACACCAGCGTCGGCAACCTGGAGGCTTATTACCGCAACGCGGGTTTTGCGGAGGTCAAGGTTACGCCCAACGTTGTCGACCGCGATCCCGAGGTGTACGTGACCTTTGAAATTGACGAAGGGGTGCAGACACTCGTCGGCACAATTGACATCGACGGCAATCGAACCCAAGCGGTTTCTACCCTAGCTCCTGCTGGACTGATGCTCAGGCCCGGCCAGCCCTATTCGCCTTCAAGGCTGAACCAAGATCGAAACCGGATTGTCGCGACTTACTTGAACCTGGGATATCCCGAGGCCGCCTTTCGGTCAACGGTGACGCCAGTGGCCGACGATCCTCATCGAGTGGCTGTGACTTACCGGATTGACGAAGGCCCACGCGTCAAAATCTCACAGGTCTTGTACGTCGGCGGGATACGTTCGCGCCCGGAGTTTATTGAGCGAACGGCCGCCGTTCACGCTGGCACCGACCTGAGCGAAGGTAAACTGTTGGCAGCGGGGACAAACCTTTACAATGCGGGCGTGTTTGACTGGGCTGACGTCTCACCCCGCAGGCCGGTGACGACTCAGACGGAGGAAGATGTTCTGGTGAGGGTGCACGAGGAGAAGCGCAACTCCCTGACCTACGGCGGGGGCTTTCAGATAACGCCACAGAACGGCAGCCTTTCCAGTGGCGTTCTCATTTTGCCTGGCTTGCCGACTGTGGGGCTTCCGCCGGGTTATACCGTACTCCAAAAGACTAAATTCGACCCCCAGGGATCGTTTAGTTATAGCAGGCTGAATATGCGCGGCCGAGGGGAAACCGGATCGGCTTCAGCTCTGATTTCAATTCTCGATCAAAGAGGCACTCTCAGTTACGCGGAGCCGCATTTTTGGGACAGCAACTGGAGCGCGATTTGGAGTCTTTCCGCGGAACATACCACACAGAATCCCCTCTACACCGCGCGGGTGGGACAGGCTGCTGTGCAGTTTGAGAAGGCTTTGGATCCCGCTAAGACAAGGCGGTTGCAGCTCCGTTACACCTTTGAGCAAACTTCGTTGACCCACCTCCTGATCAAAGGCTTCGTGCCTCCCGAAGACGAATTGGTCCACCTTTCAACGATTTCCGCATCCTTCATTCGCGACACGCGCGATATGCCACTCGACGCACATCGTGGCATGTTCCAGACCGCGAGCCTTGCCATTAGCCCAACGATTTTCGGTTCCAGTGACAATGTTGCGCGTTTCTTCGGCCAAACCGCATACTACCGGCAAGTGAAACCCTGGCTGGTGTGGGCCAATAATTTCCGACTCGGACTGGTGTCATCGTTCGGCGGCAGTCACGTTCCCTTCAGCGAGCGCTACTTCTCAGGCGGTTCTGACAGCTTGAGGGGTTTCACTCTGAACGGCGCAGGACCACAACAAGACGCGCTTCTTTGCACCGCGGCTGATGAGCCCTCAACTTGCACCACAAAAGTGACGGTTCCGGCGGGAGGCCGTCAGCTCTTCATCTTCAACTCGGAGGCTCGCTTTCCCATACCTTTGAAGAAAGGCTTAGGAGGCGTGTTGTTCTACGATGGCGGGAACGTGTATGACGCCATTGGTTTTCGCCATTTGTTCAGTGACTACAGCAACACGGTGGGTTTCGGCTTGCGTTATCAAACGCCGGTGGGTCCGGTACGGATCGATGTAGGCCAGAACCTGAATCCGGTGCCGGGGCTCAAGAGGACGCAGTGGTTCGTGACGCTCGGACAGGCTTTCTGATGGCCTCGCGGATGGAATGTGCTGTGGCGTGGCCCTCGCTCTTCAAGAGGCAGGTTCGATGACAACGTGGAAACGCGCGGTCCGGCTTTTTCTGATCGTGCTATCGACAGTTTTGGTTCTGGTCGGTGCTGGCGCGCTCGTAGTCCGCAGCCGCTCGTTTCACCGGTATTTGTTGCGGGTGATTATCGAACATGCGGCGCAGGCGTCCGGAGGCCGTGTCGAAATCGGCGATTTCGGGTTTCGCTGGTCCGGCTTGCAAGCTGACTTGTATCGGATCGTGGTTCATGGCACGGAGGCTGACACGCAGGCTCCGCTCTTCAGCGCAGATCATATTGCCGTCGGGTTGAAAGTGATATCGCTGCGTCACCAGAAGGTGACTTTGAATAGCTTGGCGATCGATCATCCCGTGATTCATTTTCTCGTCGGTGCCCAGGGCCAATCGAACTTGCCACAAACTTCCCCGCGGCAGTCGGGCAGCAAGCCAATGGATGTCTTCGAATTGGCGGTTCGACATTTCGCCGTGAACAATGGAGCGATCTACTGCAATGACAAGTACACGCCGCTGAGCGCAGACGTCCAGGACCTTGACGCACAAGCCGCATTTAACATGGCCACGGTGGCCTACGACGGATCCTTGAGCTACCGTCAGGCTCGCGTTCAGTTCGGCAATTACGACCCTCTCATCCACGATCTCCAGGCACGATTCTCCGCCGCTCCGGCAGCATTGACGCTGAGTTCCGTTCAGATACGCAGCGGCTCGTCCTGGCTTAAGACTCAGTTGCACCTGTACAACTACTCGAGCCCTTCAGTGGCCGGGTCATATCAGGCGCAGATTTGGACCAAAGAGCTGGCCCAACTGCTCAAGCAAAGCTCACTGCCTCTCGGCGAAATCGACACTCAGGGCACGTTCAATTACCAAAACGCAACCGGCCGCTCCGCGGTTGAGAGGCTCGGGGTCGCCGGAAAATTCGCCAGTCCAGCGCTAACCGTAACTGTTCCGCAAGCACACGGCACCGTTCGATCTTTCACCGGCGAGTATCGCCTGGAGAAAGGCGGGCTCGAGGTTCGGGCCCTCAATGCAGACGCCCTGGGCGGGCACGTGACCGGTCGTCTCAGCATAACGAACCTCGCCCAGGTACCCCAAATTCGCGTCGAAGGCGACATCCACGATTTCTCGTTGGCTGCCGCTCGGCAGGCGTTGCGTTTCGATGCCCTGCCAGGTGTTGGGGTCGCGGGGCGGCTGAATGGAAGCGTTCAGGTGAGCTGGCGCGGCAGCCTGCGCGACTTGCAAGTGCAGTCGGACGCCACCATTGCTGGATCACTGGAGAACGAATCCGCGGCCGGAAGCGGTTCCCACTCGATGCCTGTCGAAGGGGCGATTCATCTCGCCTACGACGCCGGGCATCAAGCGGCCGTGCTGCACAGCACTTATCTGCGAACGCCCCAGAGCGCCCTCAATCTGGACGGAAGTTTAGGTGACCGGAGCCATTTGGGAATCCAGGCACACAGCGACGACTTGCGGGAAGTTGATCTGCTGGCGCTGATTCTAGAAGGCGGCGCCCCTGTGCGGAGTCGGTTTTCCGTCTCGCAGCCGCGGCAACTCTTGGGACTGGCAGGCTTGGCGGCATTTCACGGCAACTTAACAGGCACACTTACGAATCCGGAGCTTAAGGGCCAATTGTCGGCTGCGAATCTTGAGTATTCGGGAGTAAGCATACGGTCGCTACGGGCAGAAGTCAGCCTTAGCCCTTCTGGCGTTGCGTTTCACCAAGGAGAACTTCAAGGCGGCGCCAAAGGTCACGCTGCCTTTGACGTTGCGGTCGGCCTAGAGGATTGGTCTTATTCACCCCGGAACCCAATCAACGTGCGCGTCACGGCGGACCGGGTGGCGGTCGCAGATATTCAGGATGTGGCTGACCTACACTATCCCGTCAGCGGAACCTTGTCCGCCAGCTTCGCCGTGCACGGCTCTGTGGCCAGTCCCGCCGGCCAGGGATCGATACAGCTAACCGAGGCGCACGCGTGGCAGGAGCCCATCCAGAACCTGACGGTGAAATTTGATGGCGAGGGAAACGATACTCACTCCACTGTTCATCTGTTCACCCCCGCAGGTTCGGCCGGCGCCACGCTTCTGTACAACTGGAAAACTCGAGACTATGACGTGCAGATCAACTTTCCCGCCGTCCATCTTCAGAAGATCGAGTTCCTCAGTGCGCGCACTCCGGACATCATCGGTTTGTTGGCGGCGTCGGTGAAGGGCCGAGGCAACCTAAGCGCGCCGCAACTCGAGGCCAATGTCGAGGCGCCAAGGCTACAAGTTCGTAAACAGAAGCTGGACGGCCTCAAAGCCCAAGCGACCGTCGCCCAACACCAAGTCACGTTTGCGCTGGATTCGAATCTGGTGGGCAGCGCTGTCCATGTCCGTGGCTCAGTCAACCTCACCCGCGACTACCAGGCTACGGTTGCCTTGGACACCCAGGAAATCCAGCTCGGTCCGGTGTTCACCAGCGTTCTGCCCGAGGCCCCCGCAAACCTGGATGGGAGCATGCAAATTCGCGCTGAGCTAAAGGGTCCGTTGAAAAACCCGCAACAAATGGAGGGCAACGTTGAAATCCCCTCGTTAAGCCTTGCGTATCAGGCGCTCCAGCTTGCCAACGCCTCGCCCATTCGTCTGGATTATCGGAATGGTATTCTCACGCTCCAGCGTGCGGGGTTGAAGGGAACTGGAACCGACCTCAACCTTGAGGCCACCGTTCCGGTTCAAAACCCCGGGAGCATACGCGCTAACGCTACCGGAACCGTCGATCTTCATCTGCTCCAGCTCCTTTATCCTACTTGGAACTCTTCCGGCCAGATCAACCTGAATGTCGATGTGCAAGGCAGCATTAGCCATCCTGAGACGCGAGGTGTCATCCGCGTTGCCGACGGACGCATCCTGCCTCCCAATGCGCCGCTTGGCGCGGAAAAGGTGAATGGCGAAATCGACATCGAAAAAGGGCGTGCCAACATCAAGAGCCTGTCGGCGGAGGCTGGCGGAGGCACCCTTTCTGCCAGCGGTTCCGTGAGTCTTCAACCCAAGGTTCAGTTTGACCTCGCCATCGCTGGCAAGAGCTTACGCCTACGTTACCCGCAGGGCACGCGGTCGGTTTTGACCAGTAACCTGACGCTATCTGGAACACCCCATTCTGCGCTCCTCAGTGGGCAGGTGGTGATCGATCGGCTGTCGCTGACGTCCGGGTTTGACCTTGCAACTTTTTCCGATCAGTTCTCCGGCCAGTCCTCTCCCGCTGAGCCGGGTGGAATGGCCCAAAACGTGAAGCTAAACGTTTCGGTGGCTTCGGGTCAGGAATTGGCGCTGGCCAGCAGCGCGCTGAATGTTCAGGGCAGCGCCAACCTGCGCGTGCAAGGAACACTGGCGGAACCTGTGATCTTGGGCCGCGCCACCATTTCATCAGGAGAGATGTTCTATCAGGGGAACCGCTACCTGGTGGAAAACGGGGTGATCGATTTCGTGAATCCTCTCCAGACCGAACCTGTGGTCAACCTCACCGTAACCACAGTGATTCAGCAGTTTAATCTGACGGTGAATCTCGTCGGACCTCTCGACCGCCTGCGTACGACCTATACTTCCGATCCGCCGCTGGCCCCCGTCGACATCATCAATCTGCTGGTCACGGGGCAAACCACCGAAGCGAGCCAAACATCGGCGGCAACCCCGCGGACGGTTCTCGCGCAAGGCGTCGCCGGCCAGGTCAGCAGCAAGGTGCAGAAGTTAACCGGAATCACCTCGTTGACGATTGATCCGCAAGTTGGTGGCAACCAAGCCAACCGAGGCGCGCAGGTTGCGGTTCAGCAACGGGTTACCAAGAACCTCTTCTTCACATTCGCAATTGACGTCACTACGGCGCAAGGCGCGGTGATTCAGGTGGAGTATCAGATCACGCGTCGTTACTCGGTGAGTGTCGTCGACCAAGCGGCCGGCTTCCAATTTCAGATCAAGGGGCGGAAAAAGTTCTAGCTAGGCTAGTCCGCTTTTGGGAACTGTCGCAGCCTGAGACCGCTTTTTGCGTACTTAGCTCGTTTCGTTCAACCCATCGCAACCGGCCGGGGCTCAATGTTCTCAATTGCCCAACCACGGATTCCACTCTAAAATCCAAGAGTACGGTCAGGAGAAGTTATGACCCTGCGCGAAGCTCTGTTGGCCGAGTTTGACCAGGAAATGGCGAACACGAGGAAGTGTCTTGAGCGCGTTCCGGACGACCGCATGGAGTGGCGGCCGCACCCGAAGTCTTCCAGCCTTGGGCGGCTGGTTACCCATCTTGCAGAGATTCCAGCCTGGGGTGCGACAGCTCTGGAGCAAGACTCCTTTGACCTTTCTCCCCCTGGGAGTGCGCCTCATCAGCCGGCATTCATAGGTTCGCATCGAGAGATTCTTGATCTTTTCGACAAGAACGTGGCTGCCGCCCGCGTGGCTCTGGCTGGAGTTAGCGATGAAAGCCTGGGGAAGCCCTGGTCTCTGCTTTCGGGAGGAAAGACGATTTTCACCCTGCCGCGCCTGTCTGTTTTTCGGAACTTTGTCTTGAATCACACCATCCACCACCGTGCTCAGCTTGGGGTCTACTTCAGGCTCAACAATCTGCCTGTGCCGGCGTTGTACGGTCCTTCGGCTGACGAGGAAAGGTGATACGGAGTCATCCTGTGGAATCACTTTGGGTGGAGTTGGTGCCGAGTCATAAAGCCTGCACGAGGTTGGGCTGTCAAAGCCATACAGAGGGCAAGAAGAGTGGGTTCCACGGAAGATCGGGATCACAGCCTCGCAGATGGAATGGCAGCGGGACAGAGTGGCCGCACGTTGGGGTGCTATACTGAGACTCGATGAGCTTCACCTGTTGAGGCGTCATCCCCTGTCATGTTGCTTTGGGCTGCGCTTGCCCTTTACGGGCTGGGCATTCTTCTTACAGTGCCGTCGCTGGTGCGCCGCCGCTCCGCTCTGCCTCGGACGGCGCTCGTGGCACTAGCCTGCGGTCTCGCCGTACATGCCGGATCGCTGGTGTCGTCGGCCGTCGAGATCCACCATTTGCCGGTGGCTGACGTTCGCGCCGCTATCTCATTCTTCGCGTTCGACCTCACACTCGCCTTCTTTCTGGTGTACCTGCGTTACAGGATCGCCTCCCTGGGGCTCTTCATGCTGCCGTTCGTCTTTCTGCTGGCGCTAGCAGCAGCTCTTGACCCCGCCGCGTCATTCCGCTCTGCGGGCTTTCGCGGGGGCTGGGTGGGGATTCACATCGCCTCCATGATTCTGGGCTACACCGGCTTCTTTCTCACTTTTGTGGCCGGGCTCATGTACCTGATCCAAGAGAATGAGTTGAAGTCGAAGAATCCACGCGCCTTTTATTATCGTCTGCCCTCGCTCGAAGAGTGTGATCGGCTCTACTACGGGTCTCTGGTGGTGGGGAACATCTTTCTGGCCATCGGTCTGGTCACCGGCTTCGTGTGGGCCAGCCGAACCTGGCAGGGCACTTGGGAGTTCGATCCCAAAATCGTCGCCACGGTGGTGACATGGTTAATCTACCTCACGCTTTTTTCCACCCGGGCCAGTGGAAACTGGCGAGGCCGGCGCGCGGCCTACGGCGCAGTTTTCGGCTTTGGCGCAGTCATGATTACGTTCTTGGGCGTCACGTTTCTCAGCGGACAGCACGGCTTCCTGCCGAGGCCCTGAGGATCGCGTTGCCATGAGCGATCCAGGTGACGAAAGTTCTTCGGAGTGCGGCTTGGCGGCGATAGCTAACGAACAGCCGTTCGACGTTCGAAACTCCGGTTGAAGCCGTGACTCTTCGGTTTTGCTCGCTATGAACCTGATCCTCGTAGGCATCAGTTATCGGACGGCTCCCGTGGAGGTGCGGGAGCGCATGAACATTCGCGAGTCCCACCTGCCGGCGGCGCTTGCGGACCTGGTGAGTCGCGAAGGCATCCGCGAGGGTCTCATCCTTTCCACCTGCAACCGCGTGGACCTGGTCGCGTCGGGCGAGGATGGCCTCGAGGTTCAGCCGGCGGTCCGCAATTTCCTGTCTGACTTTCACCGCTGTGATCTCACCCCTTACGAGCAGCATCTCTACTGGCAGCGCGGCCGGGACGTGATTCGACACTTGTTTCGGGTCGCTTCCAGCCTGGACTCCATGGTCCTTGGCGAACCGCAGATTCTGGGCCAGTTCAAGCAGGCGTACTTAGCGGCCCAGGAGGCCGGCGCCCTCAAGGGTTCCCTCCACGAAATCGCCAAACAAGCGCTCGCCGTAGGAAGGCGGGTGCGCCGCGAGACTGCCTTAGGTACGGCGGCCGTCTCGGTCTCCTACGCCGCCGTCGAACTGGCCAGGAAAATCTTCGGCAGCCTTGAGGGCAAGACGGTTTTCATTCTGGGCGCGGGCAAGATGAGCGAACTCGCTGCCCGCCATCTCGTGTCGAGCGGAGCAGGCTCGATCCTGGTGGCCAACCGCACTTATGAGAAGGCCTGCGAGTTGGCGGCGGTGTTTCACGGCGCAGCCGTTCCGTTCGAAGCCCTCCAGGAGCACCTCGGCCGCGCCGACATCGTGATCAGTTCAACAGATTCCCCCGGTTTTCTTGTGAGGCGTGAGCAGGCGGAGCGCTTGCTGGACGCCCGCAAGCAGCGGCCTATGTTCTTCGTTGATATCGCGGTGCCTCGCGACATCGATCCTGCCGTCAACGAGCTTGATAACGCGTTCGTCTATGACATCGACGATCTCGAACAAGTGGTCGCTGCAAATCGTAAGCAACGCGAGCGCGAGGCCGTGTGGGCTGAGGAGATAGTCGAGGAGGAAGTGGAGCGCACCCTGCGGCGCTTGGCGGCGAAAGAGTTGGCTCCCACGATTGTCGCCCTGGAACAGCGCCTGGAAGGCATTCGGACCGCTGAGATCGAGCGCTTTCGCGGCCGGCTAGCCACCTTGAATGCCGAACAGTTAGAGGCGGTGGAAGCGCTGACGCGTGGGATGCTGAGCAAAATCCTCCACGGACCGCTCACCGAGATGAAGAGTGCCGCAGGCAATCCCGAACACCGCACCCTCGTTCAGATGGTCCGCCGCATCTTTGGGGTGAATGACTGAGAGCCCACGCAGCAGGAGCGTCAGCGTGCTAATTTCAGACGTAGGGGCGGCCCTTGTGGCCGCCCATCCACGCAGCAACCCCTATGGGCGATACCGTTTGGGCGGCCACAAAGGCCGCCCCTACGTCTGAAATTGGGACAGCACTCGACTCATGAGAATCGTAATCGGCTCGAGGGGCAGTGCGCTGGCGCTTTGGCAAGCCAACTGGGTACGAGACCGCTTGGCGTCGGCCGGCCATGAGGTTGACGTTCGAGTAATTCGTACTAGCGGGGATCGCCTGGTCCGGGTCCCGCTCGAGAGTTCGGGCGTGAAAGGTCTGTTCGTGAAGGAAATTGAGGAAGCACTTGCCGCCGGGACCATCGACGTGGCCGTGCACAGCTTCAAGGACCTGCCGACAGAACAGCCGCCAGGACTCGGCGTGGCCGCGGTCCCGGCACGCGAAGACCCCCACGATGCTTACATTTCGGGCGATGGCAGGAGCTTCAACGACCTGCCTCCGGGCAGTCGCGTCGGCACCAGTTCCCTGCGTCGGCAATCGCAGTTGCGCTACCTCCGCGACGATATCGAGGTGGTCCCCATTCGCGGCAATGTCGACACGCGATTGCGGAAGCTAGAACGCGGTGAGTGTGACGCCTTGGTGGTGGCGGCGGCAGGGCTTATGAGGCTCGGTCTGTTATCCAGAATTACGCACTGTTTTCCTCCGGCGAAACTCTGCCCGGCGGTTGGCCAAGGTGCGCTGGCCATTGAAACTCGGGAGAGCGACCGACCCCTGGCAGACGCGGTCAGAGTACTCGATGATCCCGTCGCGCATACAACCGTTCGAGCGGAACGCGCCGCGCTGCGAGGGCTCGGTGGCGGCTGCGCGGTGCCCATTGCCGCTCATGCCTCTCTATCGGACGGACGTCTCGATATTATCGGAGTGGTTGCCCGACCCGACGGCAGCAGGCTGATTCGCGCGCGTGCCTTGGGTCCGGGTTCCGATCCTGACGCCGTGGGACTGGCTCTGGCGCAAGACCTGCTGCTCCAGGGCGCTCGCGACATTCTGGAGGCGGCGTGACAGCCCGGCCGCTGAGCGGCAGGCGCATAGCGGTTACGCGCGCCCGCGAACAAAGCAGCGCCTTACGCCGCCCGCTCGAGGAGCTTGGCGCCGACGTCGTTGAAATTCCCACCATCGAGATCCGTGACCCCGATTCGTGGGAGCCTCTCGACCGGGCGCTGACCTCCCTCGATCAGTTCGATTACCTCATCCTCACCTCCGTCAACGGCGTAAAGAAACTGATGGAGCGTCTCAAAGCTTGCGGCAGGTTCGCAGCTCACCTGGCACACCTTCAGGTGGGCGCTATCGGGCCTGCAACTGCGGCCGAATTGGCTCGACACGGCGTGCGTGTGGACTTCGTGCCTTCGGCCTATCGCGCCGAAGGACTCCTGCAAGCGCTTGACGGTTGCGACCTGTACGGCAAGGCTTTCCTCATTCCGCGTGCCAAAGTAGCTCGTGACCTTGTGCCTCGCGTCCTCCGTGAAAGCGGTGCGCGTGTCGAGGTGGTAGAAGCCTATCAAACCGCCCTCCCCGGTTTGGCCCCCGGCGAGTTAGCCCGGCTCCTCACACCGCCGCCGGACATCGTCACGTTCACAAGCTCATCCACCGCCACGAACTTCGCCCGGCTGCTTCGGGAGCATCAGGCGATAGCTGCGAGCGCCGTAATGGCCGCATCGATTGGGCCCGTCACGTCAGAGACTGCGAGACAGTTGGGTTTCGAGGTGGTGCTGGAACCCACAGAATCAACGATTCCTGGGTTGGTGGCGGCGATTTCGGACTACTTCGAGAAGGATTGACCGATGAATTCATTAATGCGCGGCTGTTGGCCGCAATTCTAAAATGCTAAGGTAACCAAGAGAGGGTATGCCACTTGAAGGTGCGCGATCTGATTCGCCAGTTGGAAAATGACGGCTGGCGGTTGGCGCGAACCCGAGGCAGTCACCGCCAGTTCAAACACGCAAACAAGCCCGGCACCGTCACTGTGGCAGGCACGCTGGTATCGACGTTCCCGTCGGAACTCTCAATGCCATCCTCAAGCAAGCGGGCTTGAAGAAATAGGAGATGCTGGGATGCGTTACATGGTCGTGGTAGAACGCGGAGAGACGAGCTGGGGAGCGCATGTGCCGGATTTGCCGGGATGCATTGCGGTTGCCGAAACGAAGGCCGAGGTCTTGCGGCTCATGCGCGAGGCAATCGAGTTCCACATTGACGGTCTCAAGGAAGATGGGCTGCCTGTCCCCAAACCAAGTTCGGAAAGTGAGTTTGTCGAAGTGAACGCCGCTTGACGGGGTCGGAGCGGGGGCGAATCGCAGAGCCGGTGCTCTGCGCCAACCGGCCCGCCGTCAACGACACGCTGCGTGCCGTGTTGAAGATGACTCAGACGGTGCGGCTGCGCAAGAACAGGACGTTGCAACCGAGGCGTACAAAACGTGCTGCGCCGGGACGTGCCTTGGGGCCGCACGATTCATCGCACAAGCGAGGGTAGCGCGGACGCGATCTGCGGGGCTGCGGCGCCACTTGATCCTGGTTGGAGAGGAACCAGGTGACGCCGGCGAACATGCTCGGCACACCAGGTGGCACCTACATCAAAAAACGACGCAGGCGCCACCCGCGGCGATCAGGTGGATTGACGATGTCCTGGAAACTCTGGAAGAGAGAGGAGGACGCATCCGACACCCGGAGTTGCCCCGCTGAAGCCCGCAACGCCGCAGACGAGCTTAATTGGAGCCCACGTCCAGGTTGCTTCGAAAGACACCTGCAGCGCAAATTTGGGAACGTCCTCTTCCCACCGCCCTCTCGGGTCGTGATGCAGTTCCAAATCGACGAGGCGAAGGCGCGAGACCTTGCGGAGGCGGACGCCTTTCGCGCTGAGGTTGGTCAGCTTTTGGAGTCCATGTCGCGGTTGTCCTCTGGGGAGACCACTATCACGTTCAGTCAATGGGCCAGGATGAGAGAGCGGCTGGGTGGGCTGCTCGATAGACCAAACGAGCTTGGCGGACATCTCGAGCAGGAACGGTCGATACTATCCATGTTGTGGGATGGGTTGATCGCTGTCGGCCACGAGTCCCTCAAAAACCATCGGGGCCTGCTGGATCGATTCGAAGAAGTCAGCTCATACTCCAAATCGATCAGGCCTTACCGAAGTGCCTTCACAGCCCAAGTGCTTCGCGAGGACACGCCCATAATGCCCGGGGAACTCGTGCCGTCTTTGCTGACCGAGGATATAGATACCGTCCGGTCTTTTGTTGAGTTTATATCTGCCCAGCTGGAAGTGCCTCAAGACTCCAGCAAGGACTCGGACTTGGCTCGACAAGTTGCCGCCTTGACACCCGACGAGCAGCGGGCTCTTGTCAGGTTGCAACTGGAAGCGGCGCAGTTTATTGAGGAGTTCAAAAAGACCAACCGAATCACTCCCGAACTGGAGGACAAATTACACGCACTTGGGGTGTTCCTCGAGCCGCCCTAAGGAAGGGCCGGCCAGCGCAGAGTGCCAGCCATGCGATTCACCCGACAGCCCATGAGGATTACGGAATATAACGCCAGCCAATACCGTAGCCGCGGTCTGCGCCAGCCTGGGTTCAGAGCTCGGGGGGTGATCCGGTAAACCCCATAACTATCGGCTGTGCTACCGCTGTGCCCACCACGCACGTTATGACACGTGTGTTTTCAGGCGCACTGATATCGGGCTCAATATGAGGAACGTCCGCTGGTCCAGCAATTTGGACAAGCATAATAAGGCCCGCGATGCCGGGCGCCATGATCGTCTGGTATCTCATGGCCGCCATCCTACACTATTTACTCAGGCGACGCCATTATAAGACGCGGGTGGCGGTCGCGGTAGGGACAGCGGTCACCCGCTGCCCCCCCCGCACGGATCCGTACGTGCGCTCCTTAGCGCATACGGCTCTTGTCTCGGATGGCTGGCGGCGGAACACAACGCACCGCACACCCATTAGCCACGCGATCGTCTTGAATTGCTCGCTGTCCCGGCAACAGCGCGCCTGCGGGACAGACCATCCATACTATCTCACCAAGAAGCGCGGCCACCCGCGAACACGACTTGGTCAATCCCGAATTCTGATTCGATGGACCTCCACGACGATCAGTTTTCCGACGCAGTGCTCCATGGAAGAATAGCTGGACAAATAGGGCTTCAGACGGCTGATCAGTTCGGGGACCACTTCGGGGTGGTCCAAGACCTGAAGAGCGATGATGCCCTTGAAGCGGCGGGGTGGGTACGTAACAATGTCGGCGAAGTCGCCATCGAGCGAGAGCAAAAGTGCGTCAATGTCTTGGGCTGTCGAGATGACGCGTTCGTCAGGCGATTCCGCAGGGATGTGGTCGCGGAGGCGGAGAACCTCGTGGCCGGCTTCCCGCAGCGACTCGATGATGAAGTTCGAAACGCAGTGGTCGGCAAAAAACCGCAGCGCCATCAGGCCGTAACCGTGAATTCAGCGAGATCGCGGGCGTAGTCGAGGCAGGCGGCGATCTGTTCACGGGTGAGGTCGGGGAACTCGGCGATAATTTCTTCGCTCGTCTTGTGGTCGGCGAGATACCCCAACACCAGGCTGACCGGTATCCGCGTTCCCTTAAGGCGAGGCTTCCCGTGAAGGATTTCCGGATCGGTCACGATCAGCGGTCTCCAGTCGGTCGGCATGGCAGTCACCCTTCGCGACTATATTAACAAGCTCCAGCTGACCCTGTCACTTGGCTTGTTTAGGCCGGCTGGGCAGGATTGCGCAGACCTTTGCTATCCTAATGCGGACCGGCTGGCGCAGAGTGAAAGTCTGCGATTTTGCAGGCGACCCAGACATGAATCCGAGAGCTCGGTCCTCTGCGCGAGCCGGCCTGACGAATGACGTTATTTGGAATCTGAATGAAACCGAAGCTCTACCTGGAAACGACGATCCCAAGCTATCTGGTCGGCCGGCCAAGCCGCGATCTTCTGGTAGCTGCTCATCAGCAAATCACGCGGGAGTGGTGGGAATCGCGGCGGACGGATTTCGATCTTTATGTGTCGGAGCTTGTGGTCCAGGAAGTACGCGCCGGCGCGCCCAGCTCGCCATGCGTCGCTTGGAGGCCTTGGCCGATGTCCCTATACTCGGGACCACCGACGAGGTCATGAAACTGGCGGAGGACCTGGTTAGCCAAGGGCCGATTCCACGGAAAGCCGCCGGCGATGCTGCCCATGTGGCCGTGGCGACCGTCTATGGTTGCGAATACCTGCTAACCTGGAACTGCCGCCATATTGCCAATGCCGAGTTGCACCGAGCTATCCGGCATGTCGTTGAACAATATGGCTACGATGTTCCGAGCTTCTGTACACCGGAAGAACTGATGGGAGAATAGCCGTGAAATGGAAGGACGAGATCGTGGAAGAAGTTCGCCTGGCGAGGGAGGCCTACGCCTCGCAATTTGATTACGACCTGAAACGCATGTTCGAGGATCTGAAGAAGAAGGAGGAAGCAGATCCACTGCCGCGGGCCAACCTCAAGCCTCTGAAACCTCAGAAACAACGGGCGTGACGCATCCTCGCGGGGTGGCGACGACACTGGTTTGGATGTCGTTGCCACGAAGGCGAGCCCCGAGCACAGCCAGGAGTGGCTGTGCCACTGCTGCGGTCCTTGAATACCTGACCGGGCGACGGAATACTGGGTTCATCATGACATCAACGACCGCTACCATCACGCCTCCCGAAGCTTCCGAGTTCGCTCCCTACTATGGCCGGTATATCTCGCTGGTACCCGGAAGTGACGTGATCCGGGCACTCGAACAACAGGGGCCAGAGACGGTGGCCATGCTATCAGGTCTCGCCGAGAAGCAAGGCGATTACCGGTACGCTCCGGATAAGTGGAGCCTGAAGGAAGTGCTGGGCCATGTCACAGACTCTGAGCGAGTGTTTGCCTACCGAGCGCTACGGATCGGACGTGGTGACCCGACCCCGCTCCCAGGCTTTGAGCAGGATGATTACGTCCGCACCGCCATGTTTGGGAACCGCGCGCTGGCGGGACTTCTTGACGAGTTCGCGGCCGTCCGTCAGGCAAGCCTGCTGCTCTTCCGAAGTTTGGACGCAGAGGCTTGGACGCGCCGCGGCGTGGCAAACGGACAGGAAGTGTCGGTGCGCGCTCTCGCTTATATGACCGCCGGACACGAGTTACATCACCGAAAGATCATTCGCGAGAAGTACCTCACCGCATCGGCAGGCCCTTAGGCTTCGGAAGGATCGCAGCGAGAAAGATGTGAGCCCTCTACAATAGTAGTTAGGCGGCTGGTGTGACGCCGCGACCGTGAACGCATGAATGAATCCTCCGAGACACGGCCAGAACCGCTCCGAGCCGACGCGGTCGCCGGCGAATTTGTCACTGAAACATTCAACTGCGACGATGGACGGCAGGTCACGGTGTACGTCCCGCCGGTTCCGCCCGAGGCGATCGTGTTCGCCGGTGACGGCCAGATGATCTCTCCCTGGGGAAGGTTTCTCGAAGCAGCGGAGGTGCCCTCCACCATGATCGTTGGCGTGCACCGAGTGGCCGACGAGACGCTGCGGCTCCACGAGTATTCACCCAAGTTCGATCCGGAACGGTTCGCCGCGCACGAGAGATTTTTCGTCGAGGAGGTCGGCGCGTGGACGCGATCGCGTTTCGGCGTAACGCTGCCCTCCGAGCGCACGGCCGTGTTTGGTGTTTCGGCAGGTGGAGAGCTCGCGCTTGCTCTTGGGCTTCGACATCCCGAGCTCTACGGCGCGATCTTCTCCGCCTCTCCCGGCGGGGGGTACCGGCCGCCTGACGCCATGCCGAGCCGATTGCCGCGCACGTACCTGGTGGCCGGCACGGCAGAACCTTTTTTCCTCGACAACGCGGCTCGGTGGGCGGCCGCGTTGCGCGATGCCGGGGCAGATATCGTGATGAGTGAGCGGGCCGCGGGGCACGACGACCAGATGTGGCGACAAGAGTTTCCGTTGATGATCCGATGGGCTTTTGGCCGGAGAGGCTCCAACTGGCCGGCTTGACGGCAAGACAATTTCCCCTGTTTATACTCCGCATAGATGGTTTGAATTGGCCTGAAAGTGGAGCCGCCAGATATACTGGGCTACTGCTGTATCTGCACGCACGGAAACCACCTGAGTGAGGCTGTTCGTATGCGGCCGGCCCAAGTTTCGTTTGAAATGGTGCTGCCAGAGTCTCAGGTGGAGGCGGCCATCGACGCCATATTGCGCTCCGCCAAGACAGGGAAGATCGGCGACGGCAAGATTTTCGTTTCGAATGTTGAAGACGCCATCCGCATTCGTAATCTCGACAGGGGCGATAAGGCAATCTAAGGAATGGTGAATGATGAATGAAGGATTGAAGGATTCTTCAGTATTCATATTTCGACATTCATCATTCATCATTTTGTACAAGAACCGCTCATGAGCGAACCGGATATTCTGTCCTCACTCTCGGCCACGTACGCTGCGGGCAGCCGGCAGATCCATGATCAATTCCAAAAAGACCACGACCCCAGCGTTGTGCTCCGCGAGCGGTCAAACCTGGTGGACCGCGTTCTCGGCGCGCTTTTTGAGCACTTTATATCCGCTGAACCCGGCGGGCCGCAGGGGCTCTGTCTGGCGGCTGTCGGCGGCTATGGCCGCCGCGAGCTGCATCCGTTTTCTGACATCGACGTGAGCTTCATTTGCGCCAGCTCCCCTCATGAGGCTGCGCATCGCGAAGCCACGGCGGCCGCGCTTCGAACGCTATGGGATCTTGGGTTGCGATCGAGCGGAGGCTTGAGAACGCTCGCCGAGTGCCGGACGGTGCTCGCCACCGATCCCGAGTTCGCCATCGCCTTGCTGGACGCCCGTTACGTGGCGGGCGACCCGCAGCTTTTCGGCGCCCTCCACGACCGTACGCTTCCTGAGGTCATTGCCCGAGAGCGCCACAGCCTGGTGGCCAATCTTGAAGAGCTTACCCGCCAGCGGCACCACAAGTACGGAAACACGACGTTTCACCTCGAGCCTAACATCAAGGACGCCCCCGGCGGTTTGCGCGACTATCACGTCTCCCGATGGTTAGCCGAGATCGCTGCGCTCGACGAACGCGGCGACTGGAGCGTTCCCGAGGAGCTTTGGCCACAGGCTTTCAGCCCCGGGTCTCGCGCCGCCTTCACCTTTCTGACCGCCACACGCTGCTTTCTCCACTTCAAGCGCGAGCGCGATGATAACCATCTGGCCTACGAGATGCAGGATCAGGCCGCTCAGAACGGAATCGGTGTTCCAGGTCCGGTCTCGCCCAGCGAGTGGATGCGCGCCTACTTTCGGAACGCGCGCCTGGTCGATGCGCTGGTGAAACGGCTGCTGGATGAGACCACGCGCTCCCGGCGGTCGCTCGGCACGGTATTCGAAGATTGGCGGTCCCGCCTGTCGAACGCCGAGTTCTCCGTGATTGGCGGCCGCATTTTCGTGCGCCAGCCCGCGGCGGCCAGCCAGGACCCCGGCCTCCTGTTGCGGATGTTCGAAATGGTGGCTCGGCACGGTTTGACTTTGAGTTCCGAGGCCGAGCGCGCAGTCACTGCGGCCCTCCCTAAGGTTGCCGAAATTGCGTCCAACCTCACGGAGCTTGGCGTGAGTCTGCAGGAGATCCTCACACTTCCGCACGCTGCCCAGGCCCTGCGAGTGATGCACCAATTAGGGTTGCTGCCTCTGCTGATTCCGGAATTCCACGCCATTGACGCGCTGGTGACTCGCGATTTCTACCATCGTTACACCGTGGACGAGCACACCTTTGTCACCATCCAGGCGCTGCACGATCTCGAGGCGCTCAAGTACACTAAGGAGCCGGCCGCGGAACAGCCGGACCGCGACTTGCGTCGCATTGAGCATCGCTTCGCCTCAGTCCTCCGCGAGATTGAACGGCCAGAGTTGCTGTATCTCGCCCTGCTCTTGCACGACCTTGGCAAAGGGTCAAGCCATGCCGACCACGCCCAGGGCAGCAGTGAGGTTGCGAAGGGCATTCTGGCGCGCCTTGGAACGTCTCCTGCCGAAGATCGCGTGGTGCTGTTTCTGGTGGCACGCCACCTCGATATGTCGAACACGCTGCTGCGGCGCGATATTCTTGACCCGGTCACGATTCGCGAGTTTGCAAACAAAATCGGCTCCTCGGAACGGCTCAAGATGCTCACGCTGCTGACCTATGCCGACGTGAAGTCCGTCAATCCGGAAGCGCTGACGCCCTGGAAAGCCGATGCCCTGTGGCAGCTTTATATCTCCACGGACAACTACCTCGCCCGAAGCCTGGATGACGAGCGCGTCCCCGCGGCCGAAGATGCGGCGCTTGATATCGACGACGCTTTGACTGTTGAGAAGCCCGTCGACAAACCCTCCGAGCTTCACACGTTCCTTGCCGGATTTCCGCAGCGCTATCTCGCGGTGCACGCCCCGGGAGAAATCATGCAGCACCTCGCCATGGCGCGGAACCTCGATCGCGCGCCCGCGCAGATCCGGTTGGAGAGGCAGGCGGCCTCTTGGGAACTCACCCTGATTACTCATGACCGCCCGCTGCTATTTGCAACCGTCAGTGGTTTTCTCGCTTCCTGGGGCATGAGCATTGTCAAGGCTGAGGCCTTTGCCAACGCCCAAGGCATTGTTCTTGACATCTTCGCCTTTCAAGATCTCCATCGAACCTTGGACCTCAACCCGTCCGAGGTCGGGAGATTTGAACACAATCTCGCCGACACGATGACGGGCACGGTTTCTCTGGAAGCTCTCTTCGCGGACGCACGTGACCGGCGCGCCTCGCTGCGCCGCCCGAAGGTCTCCGTCAGCACGCAAGTTCGGTTTGACGACGCCAGCGCCACTCACAGTACGCTCCTCGAGCTGGTCACGGCGGACCGGCCAGGCCTCCTGTTCGATGTGAGCTACACGCTCGCGAAACTGGGCTGCAACATCGAGGTTGCGTTGATCGATACCGAAGGTCAGCGGGCCATCGATGTTTTCTATCTGACCGCCGCCGGCAATAAGCTCAATTCGGCTCAGCAAAATGAGATTCGCGATCGCGTGTTGGAACTGCTCGGCGGACCCTCAGTCGCGGCGGAAAAGGTATTTCAACACCAAGACACGGAGCCGCAAAGCCTGACTGAGATCAGAGAATCGCTGGCCTGAGAGGTGCCGGCGCTTACCGATTCGCCTCTTTCTGACCTACCTTGCTGTCCCTGCGCCGTGGTGTTGACAGCGTCCGTAACATCTTGCTTGCGTGGATGTTATAAAAAAGACTAGCGCCCACTCTGTAATCTGTGTATACTCAAATTGCTTGATCAGTTTTTGTGACCGGTAACCAGTTAGAGGGAGGCCACAGAATCTTGGATTTTGTGGCTCTTTTTGTTTATGGCGAGTGGTTGCGAGAGCAGAACAAGACATCTCAAATATCGAAGGAACACTAGAACATTATGAACAAAGAACAAGGCACGGTGAAATGGTTCAACGACGCGAAGGGCTATGGATTCATCCAGCGCTCTTCCGGCGGTGACGTCTTCGTGCATCACTCAGCCATTCAGTCTGAAGGTTTCAGATCCCTCGCCGAGGGCGAAGCTGTGGAATTCCTGGTTACCAAGGGTCCCAAGGGTCTGCAAGCCGAGCAGGTCACCAAGGTCTAAGGCAGTTCGGGTCCGCGTTGCGCTTTGAAACGAGCGCGGCGCGGGCCCCATTCCACCTCAAAAGCGAGTTGAAAATGCAGATTCAATACGTCGGTTTTCAACTGAGGGAACGTGGCCGCGAATACCTTTACCGCGTTCTCGATCCGAGACAGAAGCCCCGCGAATTCGGCTTTACCATCCTCAACCAAGCCTTCACGGTCAAGCGCGTCCCGTATCAGGATGCTGCCGACCTCTGCTACAAGAAACTACAGCGCGCTCTGGCCGGCGATGGCACCGAGCCACCCCGCCACTCCGTCGTCTCTGATCAGGACCTCGAGGAGTACCTGCAGAGCCAGCGGCCCACAAAGCGGCGACACGCGTAGAACTGATTCATCCAGTCAATGTTTCACCTAGTTTCGCCTCTAAGGTACGGCCGCTGCGGCTTCGCGAGAGTAACAAAGCAGGCGCGCAGGTGCTCGTTACGCCAGGTTCTTCAGGCACTCGTCGATGAGGCGTCCCGTGGCGTCGAAGGGATCGCCGTGACCTTCCCACTCAATCGAGAAGTAGCCGCGGTAACCGGCGGCCTTGGCGATCACGAAAGTCTTGGCCACGTCGACCTTGACGAATTCGCCGTTGTCCTTGTACTCGCCGTCTTTCATGTGGGAAATGCAGTAGGCATGCTTGAACATCGCCTTCATGGCGCGGTCGTTGAACTCCGGGCCACGTTCGGTGAGGGAGTTTCCAAAATCGGGCAAGGCGTGCAGCCAGGGATGGTTTGCCTTTTCGATAACACTGACCAGAAAGAACGGGTCTTCGCTCACCGGGTTGTCGTTTTCCAGACTCAGATGGACGTTCTTCTCGGCGCCTTGGTCGGCCACCTGCCGAAGACTATCGACGGCCAGTTCGAGACTCGGTTTCATGCCGCGGACTCCAGGGTTGTTGAGCCGGATGCCGGGCGAGCCCACAGCCGCGGCGGCATCCACCCAGGTCTTGCCCAGACTCACAGCCTTGGCGCGCCTGGCGCCGTCGGGGTCATAGATACTGAATTCGACGTCTGCAGCAATATTGATGGGTGTTACGCCGGCCCGATTCCAGGCCGAGCGCAACTGGGCGAGATAGCCTGGCTCGGTTGAGCGGAAGTGAGCGTTCCAGGGCTCGATGTGGACTAGGTTTAGCCTGTCCCTCACAGCGCGGCCGAAATCCCTGAGATCGATTCCTGGCAGCTTGGGGTCACGCTCGTAGCCGGATGGGCTATCAATGTAAGCCCGGAACGAGTAGGACGAAGCTCCCAACCGCTGCCTTGGTTCCGTGGGGAATACCAGATGCGGCCGCTCAACTGCGGTCAGCCCCGGCGCACTGAGCGCTAACGACACGGCGCCGAGAGCCGAGGTCTTCATAAAATCGCGCCGCGAATGCTTGTCCATAATGCTCCCCTGCCTGCACGTCAGAAACGCGCCGCACGGCAGTAGTGAAACGGTGCTAGAATCCAACGCTTCGGCCATGCAGGTCAATAGAAAAGACGGAATCGGGATGCCTTCGATGAAAGGACTGCGATCTGCAGTCGTATGGAGTGTGCTTTTAGAACTTGCCTTCACCACCCCGTGCTTTGCCCAACAGACCACTCACCCACTCTATGATCTGTTGATCGTTCATGGGCACGTCATCGACGGAAGCGGCAGTCCGTGGTTTGAGGCTTCTGTGGCGGTGAAGGATGGCAAGATCGCGGATATTGGCCGGCTCGAAGGCGCCACAGCCAATCGGGTGATCGATGCGCGCGGACTGGTGGTGTCGCCGGGGTTCATTGATCTCCACAGCCATTCCGATTACACCTTGCTGGTGGACGGGACCGCGCAGAGCAAAATCCGGCAGGGCGTGACCACCGAGATTCTGGGCGAGGCCGCTTCCGCCGGACCCATTCTGGGACCAGCGGTGCCGGACTTTGACAACGGCACGGCACCTCTGACCCAGAAAGACGGCCTCAACCGCGACTGGACGACTTTGGGTGAATACTTCGCACGCGCCCAGCGGCAGGGCATCTCGGTGAACATCGCCTCCTACGTCGGCAGCGGTCAGGTGCGGCTGGACGTGATGGGTAACGTGAATCGTCCTCCGACGGCTGAAGAGATCCGCAAAATGGAAGCGCTGGTGGATCAGTCGATGCGCGAAGGTGCAATCGGTCTGGCCTCGGGCCTGATTTATGCGCCCAACATGTTTGCCCAGACGGAGGAGTTGATCGACCTCGCCAAAGTGGCCGCAAAGTACGGCGGCCTGTATACCACTCACATCCGCGGTGAAGGCGCAAACAGCGCGCAGTCCCTAAGCGAGGCCGTCGAAATTGCGGAGAAAGCTGGGTTGCCAGGACATATTCTGCATTTCAAGATGAACGGCCAGGCGAATTGGGGCCGCATGCCGGAGTTGATCAAGTTGATCGAGGCGGCACGCGCACGTGGCGTAGACATCACGGCAGACCAATACCCTTACCTCGCTGGCATGACGAGCCTGCAACAGTGCCTGCCTCCGAAGTATCTGGAGGGCACCGCGGATGATGTTGTAGCGAGACTGAAAGATCCGAAGGCGCGCGACCAGATTCGTAGCGCGATCGCTTCAGGCTTGCCAGGATGGGAGAATAACGAGGTGAAGGATTGCGGAGGCTGGCATGGCGTGATGGTAGCTTCCTGCCAACGCCCCGAGGACAAGAAATACGAGGGCAAGCGCATGGATGAAGTGGCCGCGCTGATGGGCAAGGATCCGGTGGACGCGCTGTGTGACCTGCTGACGGCCGAACGCGCCACGCCGATGGCCATCTACTTCAGCATGAGCGAGTCGGACGTGGAGCTTGCCATGAAGCAGCCATGGGTTGGCATTGGCTCAGACGGCGCAGCCGTGAGTCCTTCCATGACCTTCATGGGCCGTCCTCACCCACGCTTCTACGGCACGTTTCCGCGCGTGTTGGGCGTCTACGTACGAGAGAAGCATGTGCTGACGCTGGCGGATGCGATCCGCAAGGTGACGTCATTTCCGGCGCAAATTATCGGGCTCACGGATCGGGGCCTCCTTTGCATCGGAATGGCGGCCGACATCACCATCTTCGATCCGAACACAGTAGCCGACCGAGCCACTTATGAAGACCCGGCACAGTATCCCGTTGGCATCCCGTATGTGATCACAAATGGCGTCGTGGTGATCGACCAGGGTCAACATACAGGCGCCAAGCCCGGCAAGGTGTTGTTCGGGCGAGGCAAGTAAGCCGCATCAAGCGGTCAAGTTCATAACCGAAGGAAATTACCCAGCAATTGTTTTCCCGCGTTGGTCATGATCGACTCGGGATGGAACTGCACGCCCTCCACCTTCAAGTCACGGTGTCGAATTCCCATGATGAGACCGCTCGGCGAAGTGGCCGACACCCCGAGGCAGGCTGGCAGGCTTTCGCGCTCCACGATGAGGGAATGATAGCGCGTGGCGGGAAACGGGTTCGGTAAGCCGGAAAACACGGTTTCGCCATCGTGAGAAATCGAGCTGACTTTGCCGTGCATGATCTCCGGTGCGCGCACCACGCGTCCGCCAAACGCTTCGCCGATGGCCTGGTGTCCGAGACAGACGCCCAGAATGGGCATCTTTCCGGCAAAGCGCCGGATGAGACCGATGCAGATTCCCGCCTCCGCAGGCGCCTTCGGACCCGGGGAGATCACAACGCGTTCTGGCGCGAGGCGCTCAACCTCATCCAGCGTGACTTGATCGTTGCGGCGCACGTCGACGGTGGCGCCAAGCTCGCTTAGGTACTGCACGAGGTTGTAAGTGAAGGAATCGTAGTTGTCGATCACCAAGACCATGAGACCATTGTATCCTCATCGCCGTCCTCGACGCGCTCGCACCGCGGCGAGCGTGACACTAGCCTTTCCCCACCAGTTCGTGTGATCGCATCCCAAGAGGTGTGCGAGGCTAGGGCTCTCATCACGGTGCGTTTCCGCGGCCGGCCTTGCTAAATCCAGATTCGCCCGTGGGTTCCCATGATTCTTGTCGTTTGGCGAGAGCCGTGCACAATGCAGCGTCGAAGTCAAATCATTGGAGGTTAACCGTCATGAAGAAAGTCGTCAGCACTCTCGGAATACTTGCTTTGGCATTATCACTCGGAGTCCCTGCATTTGCCGCCACCGCCGCGCGCCCACAGGCAGCGGAGAAAACGACAGCGGCGAAGCCGTCAGCCAAGCACAAGACTACAGCCAAGAAGAGCACCAAGAATGCTCACAAGGCGTCGTCGGCGAACGGAAAATCCGCCGCGCAAAGCAAGTAGGCGTGCGTCGCGGCCGGTGGTGAACAATTTGCCCGGTCTTGAAGGGATTTGAAGTGCGGAAAGCTTTACCGGCTGACAGTCTCTTCAAGGCCGAGCTCACGACTGAGCTTGTGGGGATCGTACGGTGAGCAGTTGAAAGTGTGGCCGTTCACCTCGAAGGTCGGAACGCGTCTCTTGCCGTGATTGACCCTCATCACGAACTCGGCAGCACCCTCAGCGGTCTCGATGTTGATTTCATCGAAGGGCAGGCCTCGTTCCTTGAGAAATCGCTTAGCGCGGTAGCAATCGGGGCACCACGAAGTTGTATACATGCGAAGGGCCCCGGTAGCCTTATCGCCGTTCCCGATTCTGGTCGGATCAGCGTTCAACTCTTCGCTCCTACTTCATTGGACGCGCGCTGAGCCACTTCCAGCCGAGCGGTGGCGCGCTCCAATGCTGTCTGAGCGCGCAAGGCATCAATCTCGGCTTCACCGGCCCCGGCGCGCCTGAGCCTTTCTTCGGCTCTTTCGCGAGCCCGGCGCGCGCGCTCCGTGTCAATTTCTTCGGGCAGTTCCGAGGTTTCCACAAGGACGGTCACGCGATCAGGCAAAACCTCCGCGAATCCCCAATCCACGCATAGATAATGGTTCACGAAGTCCCGAGTGTACGAAAGCTCCCCGGGCTTTAGCTCCGACAGCAGTGGGGCGTGGCCGGCCAGGACTCCGAAGTAGCCATCGCAGCCCGGCAGCGACACGGCCAGCACGGATTCTCGCAGGACCAGCTTTTCCGGAGTCACAAGCTCGAGATCAATGTATTCAGACTGTGTCTCAGCCATAAACTGATCTAATCGTTTACTTCAGCTTCTCCGCCTTCGCGAGCGCCTCATCCATGGTACCCACCATGTAGAAGGCCTGCTCCGGAATGTCGTCGTACTTACCAGACACCAGTTCCTGGAATCCTTTGATGGTGTCCTCGAGCTTCACGTATTTCCCTTCCAGCCCCGTAAACTGCGCAGCCACGAAGAAGGGCTGGGAGAAGAATCTCTGGATCTTGCGCGCGCGCGCCACCGTGAGCTTGTCTTCGTCCGAGAGCTCATCGATACCCAGAATGGCGATGATGTCCTGCAGGTCTTTGTACTTTTGCAGGATCGCCTGCACGGCGCGCGCCACCGCGTAGTGCTCCTCGCCGACGATACGCGGATCAAGCACGCGCGAGGTCGAAGCCAGTGGGTCCACCGCCGGGTAGATGCCCAATTCCACGATCTGGCGCGAAAGCACGGTGGTGGCGTCAAGATGAGCAAAGGCCGTGGCGGGCGCCGGGTCTGTGAGATCGTCCGCCGGCACGTAGATGGCTTGGACCGACGTGATTGAGCCCTTCTTGGTGGACGTGATGCGCTCCTGCAGTTCGCCCATTTCGGTAGAGAGATTAGGCTGGTAGCCTACAGCAGAGGGCATCCGGCCCAACAAGGCCGACACTTCGGAGCCCGCCTGCGTGAAGCGGAAAATGTTGTCGATGAAGAGCAGCACATCTTTACCTTCGACGTCGCGAAAATATTCCGCCACCGTGAGGCCGGAAAGGCCCACGCGCAACCGCGCCCCAGGCGGCTCCGTCATCTGGCCGTAGATCAAGGCCGCCTTCGATTTTTCCGGATGGCCCGGCGAAATCACACCGGATTCTGTCATTTCGAGCCAAAGGTCATTACCTTCGCGCGTACGCTCACCCACCCCGGCGAACACCGACACGCCGCCGTGCTTCATGGCGACGTTGTTGATAAGCTCCTGGATGATCACGGTCTTCCCCACACCCGCGCCGCCGAAAAGCCCCGTCTTGCCGCCTTTCAGGTAGGGCTCGAGCAGGTCGATCACCTTGATGCCGGTTTCGAACGTCTCCAGGCTGGTGTTCTGGTCTTCGAGCAGAGGCGCTTCCCGATGAATGGGAGAACGGGTCTCGGCGTTGATGGGACCCAGCTTATCGACAGGCTCGCCGATCACGTTCATCACCCGGCCGAGCGCCGCTTGACCTACGGGGACGGAGATAGGCTGGCCGAGGTCGAGCGCCTTCATCCCGCGCACCATGCCGTCCGTCGCCTCCATGGCCACTGCTTTCACCCGGCCCTCGCCCAAGTGCTGTTCCACTTCGGCGATGATGTTGAGGGGCTGCGGTACGTCGAAACCCTCGGACGTGATGCGAAGGGCGTTATAAATGGCCGGCAACTCACCCTCTTCAAACGCTACCACCACGACGGGTCCGATGACTTCCACGACTTTGCCGGTGTGAGTTGCCGCTGCCGTTTCCGTTGCCATTAGATTTCATTCCTCTCCTTGGTGGGTTTCCCGTCTTCGACTGTGTGCGAGGCGGAGCAAGCCCTGAGCGCCGCAATTGTGACTCAGTAAGTCGCGTCACGATGCTGCCGATACGGTGTTGCCTGGCTTCCAGGAAGGCTTTTTCAACGTCGCGTGGACTGAGATGTAATTCGTTCAGCAGAAACTGCCCCGCCTCATCTGACTCTGAAAAGTGCCGCGCTGGTACTGGACTGCCGGAGCCGCTCAAGCCGGTCAAGGGCGCGAACACGACTGAATACGACCCGTCCTTGTGGTGAAGGAGGTTTAGAAAACCCTCATCAGGTGCTTCCTGGGCTTCGCGCTCCATCATCTTGACAAGCAGGTCACTGGGACTCTTCAAGTACACACGCCGTAAGGGGATTTCCTCGTAGATGCCTGCACCCTGCAGGGCGTCGATTACGGCTGAGTAGGCGGTTCGTGGTCCCTTGCTGTCGTACCACGGGGTGGCTATAATCAACTGAGTCTCATCAAGTTGTTCGACGTAATTCCAATCGCAAAAGGTGACTGGCATCTGCGTCCGACTCAATGCCTCCATAACCAAGCCTTGAATCTCGGGATCAGTTCGTCTTACCAGTATTGCTTTAGCCATTGCAGGACTCCGCGCGCCGAGTTGACCGCCGCCACCATCTCGGTTCCCTTGAGGGCCGTCACCTCATAGCGCTTCTCTACGCTCCAATCGTGCACTGTGTCCCAATTATTTGCAAATTCGCGGCTACGTCTGATTTCATCGTCAAGCTCGCGCCTCAGTTCCGCCAGATTGAGCAACACATCAAGATTGTGATCATAGTGATGGCTTGTGTTCTTTGGCGGATATTGATTCTGCTTCGTCTTCTTTGCAATGCACGCCTTGAGCGCGCACTCCACCGCCAAGCCTGCCAAATAATATGCTCCTTGCTGCTTGCTATTGGCCGCCAGTATGGCAGCTTCCTCCACCCTTAAGTCCGCGAGCTGCTGGAACTCCTCCCGCATCATTACCTTGGGAGTTGGTCCGCTTGCCTCAATGCTTGTCCTCAGGTAATTGCCCCGGCTGAGCACCTTGCGACAGCCTACTCCTGTTGCGCTTGAGCGCCGCTCACAATCTCGATAATCTCTTTGGTGATGGCCCCCTGGCGCACCCGGTTCATGTGAAGCGTCAGCGAGTCGATTATTTCGGAGGCGTTGCGCGTGGCTGCATCCATGGCCGTCGTTTTGGCCGCCAACTCCGCTGCTTGTGATTCCAGGAGCGCACGGTAAACCTGGCTCCCAACGTATCGCGGCAGCAGACGGTTGAAAATCTCGACCGGTGGTTGCTCATAGATGTAATCCACTGGAAACTGGCCTTCCGGGGGTTTCAGCGGCGGAACGGGCAGATAGCGCTCGATGGTGAGGCGCTGCGTCAGAATCGACTTGAACTCATTATAAAGAAAATCCACAGCGTCCACTTTGCCACTGGAATAGAGGTCGACGATCAGCTCCCCGATGGCGCGCGCGTCTGCAACATTTAGCTTTGAAAAGAAGTTGACGCGTTCCCCGATAATCAGCCCCGATTTCTTGCGAAAGTGGTCACGGCCCTTGCGGCCCACGGCAAGCATGACCACCTCTTCGTTCGTATGCTCATTCAGATAGGTGTGAGCGGCGCGAATAAGATTGGAGTTGAAGGCCCCGCACAGGCCAGCATCGGCGGTCACCAGCACCAGCAAAATTTTCTTCACCGGCCTTACAACCAGCAGAGGATTCAGGTTCTCTTCGCTCAAGTCCACGCGCGCGGCCACGCTTTCGAGCACGGTGCGAATCTCGTTGGTGTACGGCCGCGCGGCCAGCACGCGCTCCTGGGCCCGGCGGAGGCGAGCCCCGGCCACCATTTTCATGGCCCGTGTAATCTGCCGCATATTTCTCACGGAGCGGATGCGGCGCCGAAGATCGAGGATGCTAGGCATTGTAAGTAGGGCCGGGGCTTGCCCCAGCCTGCACGGGCTGGAAGCCCGTGCCACGTGGCATGGCCATCTTGGCCATCCATGAATGCAGAAACCCTTGCCCCAGCCAAGGCCGACCCAAGGGTGGGCCCTACGACACGCACAGAGAAAACAAGCTAACCACCTTATTTATCTATAACATTCCAGGATAAACCGGCTAAGTGGCTTTGTTTTCATATACATTCCAGGGTATTCTCATCTGTCCCATTTTTCTCATTTTCGGTCCTTTGTTATCAACAACATTCCAGGATAGGCGAAAAAAAGAATTCTTTTTTTCAGGGCACAAAGGGGGTACCCAGGGTACCGCGGGGGTACCCGCCGGCCCAGAGCCTCCCAGTATCTCCTCTCTCCAACACCACACAAGGAAGAACCGCAAGGCCGCTGTGGAAGACGTGAGGCTGAAAATCATAGGTCGAGAAGGCCCTCCTCTAGCTCTTGACTCCCGCCTTCTGGCCCGCCGAGGCTGCCTTCCGGTCAGCCACGAACTTGGCCTTAAACTCGTCGAGCGTCTTTCGAATCTCGCTGCGAATCTCGTCGTTCAGTTCCCGCTTTTCGCGAAGTTTAGAGACTACCGCCGTAGCCGACGTATCCAGGAATTCGTAGAGTTGCTGCTCGAAAGCGCGGCAGTCTTCCTGCGCCAGGTCGTCGAGATAGCCGCTGGTGCCAGCGAAAATGATAATCACTTGCTTCTCGACGGGCAGCGGGTCGTACTGAGGCTGCTTGAGGGCCTCAGTGAGCCGCCAACCGCGATTGAGCTGCGCCTGAGTGGTCTTATCGAGATCGCTGCCGAACTGCGCGAAAGCTGCAAGATCACGGAACTGCGCCATATCAAGCCGCAGGGTTCCGGCCACCTGTTTCATGGCCTTAATTTGAGCGTTGCCTCCGACGCGCGACACCGAAATGCCCACGTTGACGGCTGGCCGCACGCCGGTGTTGAAGAGATCAGTTTCCAGATAAATCTGGCCGTCGGTAATCGAGATGACATTGGTGGGGATGTAGGCTGAAACGTCGCCGGCCTGCGTCTCAATCACCGGCAGCGCCGTCAGCGAGCCGCCGCCCAATTCCTTGTTCACCCGCGCAGCGCGTTCGAGTAGCCGCGAATGCAGGTAGAAGACGTCTCCGGGGTAGGCCTCGCGCCCCGGCGGGCGCCGCAGCAGCAGCGAAATCTCGCGATAGGAAACAGCGTGCTTGGAAAGATCGTCGTAGATGCACAGCGCGTGCCGGCCGCGGTCGCGGAAGTACTCGCCCATGGCGCAACCGGAATAAGGCGCAATGTACTGCATGGGCGCCGGGTCTGACGAGGTGGCAGCCACCACGATGCTGTATTTCATGGCGTCGTACTGCTCGAGAGTCTTCACCACCTGGGCCACTGTAGAGCGCTTCTGGCCGATGGCCACGTAAATGCAAATAACGTCGCCGCCTTTTTGATTGATGATGGTATCGATCGCGATGGCGGTCTTTCCCGTCTGGCGGTCTCCGATGATCAGCTCGCGCTGGCCGCGGCCGATGGGAATCATGGCGTCGATGGCCTTGATCCCGGTCTGCAGGGGTTCGCGCACGGGGTAGCGATCGATCACCCCAGGGGCGATGCGCTCGATGGGATTGTACTCGTCAGTGACAATCGGGCCCTTATCATCGATGGGACGCCCCAAAGAATCCACCACGCGGCCCACCAGGGCCTCGCCCACCGGCACTGACATGATCCGCCGTGTGCGCTTGACGGTGTCGCCCTCTTCGATGAGCGTGTACTCACCGAGCAGAACCGCACTCACCTGGTCTTCTTCCAGATTGAGCGCCAGGCCCGCCACTTCGTGGGGCAGTTCCAAGAGCTCGCCGGCCATCACGCGGTCGAGGCCGTGGATGCGAGCCACGCCGTCGCCTACGGACATCACTGTGCCCACCTCGGCAACGGTCACTCCCCGGTCAAATCCATGAATCTGGTCTCGAATGATTTGAGTGATTTCGTCGGCCCTAATTTGAGGCATACCTCGGCTCCTAAAAGCAGTGACAAGTGGCGAGTGATCAGTAACAAGCGTACGAATAACATTGAATGACGAACGGTGAACGATGAGTGTTGAGCCGGCAGCGAAAGCGACTATCACTCATTATTCATCATTCATCATTCATCATTCAGATGGCACTGGTCACTGCAGCTACACTGCGATGAGCTGCTCCTTGAAACGGTCGAGCGCGCCACGGACGCTTCCGTCGTAAACCGTGCTGCCCACTTGGGCCCGCACTCCGCCTACGAGTTCAGGATCCGTCTGGAACTCCATCTCCACCTGCTTACCGGTAAGCTCCTGAAAGCGTGCTTTCAAAGCTTCACGTTCGGCTGAGGCCAGCTCGCTGGCCGAAACCACCTTGACTTCAACGATGCCCAGGCGCTGGTTAGCCACCCGTCGAAAGGCCCGATTGATCTCGTCAAAGTAAACCGTGCGGTGGTTCTTCACCAGCACCCGCAGGAAATTCGAGACCGCGAAAGAAGTCCCCATCCGGTGCAGCACCTGGTCAAGAACGCGTGTCTTGTCAGGCGCCGCAACCGCAGGGGATTCGAACAACTGTCGCAAATCAGCGCTCTCCCGAAACACGGCGCCGAAGGCGTCCATTTCCTCAAGAGCACGGCGATAGTCGGCGGTTTCACCCACCACGTCGGCCAAGGCGCGAGCGTATCGATTAGCGGCGCGAAATGCCATAAGAAAGCAGGCAAAGAGGCACAGGCTAATAGCCACAGCCTTTACGGGTCTCTGCTAATTCCTGGATTGGGGTTCCTTTAACTCGGCCACAAACTGGTTCACCAGTTTGTGGCGTAGAGGTTCATCCAGCCGGCCCCGAACCACCGACTCCGCCAGTTCCACGGCCTGTACAGCCGCGTAGCGCTTCAGCTCAACCTGAGCGGCCCGTACCGCCGCTTCAATCTGGGCTTGCGCGAATTCCATCACGCGCTGCGCTTCACGCTCCGCAGCCTCGCGGAGCCGCTCCCCCTCAGCCTTCATTTCAAGTTGTGACCGGGCTCGAAAGTCGGCAATTTCCTGCTCCAGATTTTTAAGCTTCTTCTCGACTTCTGCCAGTTTCGCTTCCGACGCGGCCACTGCCCGGCGTCCCTCCTCCAGACCCTCCTGGATCGTGTCAAGGCGCTCTGCGAAAAATCGAGCCATCGGCTTGCGCAACAGATAAACGAGAACGGCGGCCAGGATGAGGAAGTTAATCCACTCGAGGAGCAGGTGGTGGGATTCGGCGGAACCGCCCTCCTCGGTTTCGAGGAGACTACCAGCCTGCAAGGCTGTGGATGGCATGTTCGAAAGGGTAACTGGCTGTGACACGGCCCGAAGCGCCACCCGCCCACTCCAGAGTAAGCTTACGAGCGACAGAAGCATGACCTGCGCCACCCGTTTCAACGCGTCGCCTCCCCGGTACCGACTCCTGGCGTCAAAGCTCCGCCAGGTCCAGCCAGAATCGCGCTCGCAATTTCCTCGGCCAAGCTTTGACTGGCCGGCACCATTTCGCGGCGTGCGGCCTCGCCCTGGGCAGCCAGCGAAGCCCGCGCATCTTTCACCACGCCTTCCGCCCGCTCGCGAGCCTGGCGGATGACCTCGTCGCGCGCCGCCAGCGCTGTTCGCCGATCCCCTTCACGCAGGCTGTAAATCTCCTGCCGGGCTTTCTGCCAGGCGTCCTCGTACTGTTGCGCTTTTGTCCCTGCCAGTGCCGCCCGCTCTCGCGCCCTCACCAGGGCCCCTTTCGTCTGCTCGTCTCGTGTTTTTAGCACATCGCCCACGGGCCTGAAAACAAGGCGCTTGAGAACAAAGAGAAGGATGGTGACAAAGACGATGGTGGGGATTGCTTGGACAAAGGCTTGTCCAACCTGGTCAAAGATTTGTCCCATTGGGGATTCTGCTGTACGACTCTAACTCTCGGTGTCTTAATCGGCTAACCTAGCACGCCGGTTTCAGGGTTGTCAACCACGAGATGCGCCGTGTGCGGCACGTCGAAACGCTCAAGGTTGAATTCTAACAATAAAGGTAGTGTCTCAGTTTGAAGTGGCATGGCCATCTTGGCCATGAAATAACACGGGCAGGATGCCCGTGCCACCTCGAACTGAGACACTACCAAAATAAAAAGCCTCTTGACAACGCTCCCCGCGGCAGGGTAAACAGGTTGTCCCCCGGGGGCAGAAGGGGCTGAGACCGGCGGCTTGCCGGTTTCGAGCGCTTCCGGAACCGCAGAGAGGGTCACTCTGCGGGGCTGTCGGGAACATGCTGGCCCAAATCATAACCGGAGGGTTGCACACAGTTTATTGCGATCACGCCTTGATGCCCTTCGAGGGGCGGCCGTTCTGACCCTAAGGACCGCCCTACAAGTTGGCAATCAAACCTGGCGGGGTGCTCGATGCACCTGCTACTTGTCGAAACTCAATTATGAATACTTGGGGTTATGCCCTGCTTCAGCAAAGGCAGTCAGGTTTCGCTCCTGATCGCCTACCATTCGCCCGAAACGGGTTCATGGCCAATCCACAGGGGCTTCGTGCCCATCTAGAAGGACGATAGCAACAGAGCGAGGTGTCGTAAACCGGCGTCAATGGCCGGTGCCGCGGCCCGCGCTTCCCATTGGGTAACGCAAGCGACAACTGAAGGGGGGAGGTCGACCCTGCCTGGTCCAGGGTGGAGGGGAACCGCGCACTTTTTCGTGCGCCGAGCCTTGCACTGATGGGCCTTCTCACCGCTCCAGGGACCTGAGTCCCTCAACAGGAGGCGGACGTGTGCGCAGGGCGTGCGAGGAAAGTCCGAGAGGGGTCCAATGAACTTCGTTGGCAGTCTCCAACGCTTCCTTACCGCCAAGCTGGTATTTTCCGTCGTCGCTTTAGTCTTTGCCTTGTGGTTTCGGCCACCGAACGCCGCGGCTCAAATAGCGATGGTGAACGTCACATCGTGCGGGCCGGGATCGTTCCCCGCAACCTGTACGATTCCCTCTACGGGCGCCGGAGACCTTCTGGTGGTCGGGTGGACGGGATCATCCGGACCGAGCACCCTCAAGAGCATCTCTGACAACGTTAGCAACGGCTATGCCGAGGCAAAAGGAACAAAGGCTGGCAATTGGCACGCCGGTGTATCCGTGGACATCTGGTACGCCGCGAACAGTAAGGCGGGCGCGACGTCGCTCACTGTCACACCCACGCCGAGCGGAGCGCAGGGTGCTGCCGTGATCTGGGAGTTTTCAGGAGTTAGCACGACCTCCCCGCTTGCGCAAGCTGGAGCGCTTATTAATCAGCCCGTTACCAAGACCCCTGTCGGGCCGTCGGTTACCACGACGAGCGCCGGAGAGGTCATCATCTCGATCGCAGCCGGATCGAAGAGCATCACCGGCATCTACTCAGGCAACCCGTTCACCGAGGATTCACTTGTTCATTCCGACGGTTGGGCTCATTTAATCGCCTCCTCCCCGGGAGGATATGACGCCCAGTGGAATGAGAGCCCTTCCGGCGCTTATTGCGCCAGCGCCGCGGCGTTCCTTTCTGCCACCGGAGGATTGACCTACCTGCTGACCGCCAGCCCTAGCAGCCTTGCCTTCGGCAACGTGATGATTGGGAGCTGCGGCACGCTGACGGCTACGCTCTCCAACACAGGTACCGGGTCTGTGACCCTTAACTCGATCAGCGCCACGGGAGCGGGGTTCAGCCCCGGCGGACCCAGCCTGCCGTTTACGCTGGCAGCCGGATACAGTACGCCTCTTAATGTGACCTTTTGTCCCACAACAGGCGCCTCCGTTACAGGCACCGCAACTGTGGTAAGCACCGCTTCCGACTCGCCCACCGTCGTTTCACTCTCGGGGACCGGCCAGCACAACGTGGCGTTGACCTGGACAGCCAGCACTTCGAGCGGCGTAACCGGATATGACGTTTACCGCAACACTTCCGGGGGCGCTTATACCCAAATTGGCTCGGCTTCGGGTACGACTTACACCGACACCACGGTGTCTGCCGGCCAGACTTACAACTACCAGGTTACGGCGGTGACTTCCTCCGGACAGAGCGCTCCTGCCTCACTCCCGGGTCCGGTGACGATTTCATCGCCTTAGCTTGCGTTGGTCGCACGCCTGCGCGCCTGAGATTGCGCCCGGCACGAGCGCGATACACTGGTGTCCTGTCCCACGCAATTGTTGACAATACAACCCCCTCACCCCCGGCCCCTCTCCCCCAAGGGGGCGAGGGGAGTTCGTTTGATGCCCTGAGTCCCAAAGCGTACTCCCCTCGCCCCCTTGGGGGAGAGGGGCCGGGGGTGAGGGGGTTGTCAAAAATTAGACGGGACACCACACTAGAAATTCAGATACGTCCCAAAATAGGTGGCGAAATTCGCCACTGAAGAAGAGTACCGGGCAATGTAGTTTCGCAGGTCTGGGCCATAGGTCTTTTCAAAGACGCCGGGGCCTGCAACATACATCATGGCGGCGCGCGCGACGCTGCCCTGCTGCTTATAGTAGCGCCCCAGGAGCTTGGTTCCCAGCCACATGTTGGTTTCAGGGTCTTCGAGGCGCGCGGGGTCGACGCCTTCCAAACGAGCCCGCTCCGGCATGATCTGCATCATGCCAATTTCCCCGGAGGAGCCCCGCGGCGGATGCAGTGACATTTCAGATTCGCGCCAGGCCGTGGCCAGCGCCAATTGAATAGGGCAGTCGTTTGCCTGTGCCCAGTGGATGAGACGTTTCACCACCGCCGGATCTAGCGGGCTACCGATTGGGCTCAGAAGCCTGCCAAGCCGGTCGGGAAGGGGTTGGACACCAGGTGGTGGCAACGTTGGCTGCGGGGACAGCGAGCTGCCGGGGAACGGCAGCGGAGTAACCGCGGGCGGTTGAAGAGTAGCAACCAAGTTAGGCTGCGCTCGATGCTCAGTGACGGGCAGGCCATAACCTACCCTCAAGTTGTCAGGAATGGGTTGGCTGTTTCGAACCGCGCGGATAACCGAATCAACGTCATCATATAGCTTCTGGCGCGTCGCCGGATCCCGCTGCATTCTTTGCAGGATCGATTCGATGCGGTGTACTTCAGGGTCTGACGACGAGTCCGTGGTGTTAAGGGCTTGCGCCGTCTGCGGCCCCAAACTGCCGCCACCTGGGACAGCCTGTGCGGACGCCATCGGTCGAGTGCGCAGCGAAGGTTCCGCTGCGTACTCTCCCGCAAGTGCCGCGGCGAACACGAGAGCGTGAATCACGGCGGATCACCACTAATCGGGTCAACGGCCCGGCTTCGAGTCCGAATCCCAATTCCAGTCTTGCTTGTGTACGGCGGGTTGCTGTTGATCCACAGCCTTGTTGATCGGTTGACGGACGTAATAATCAAAGACCTGCTCAAGTGTTCCGCCCGAAAGGGAGTTGGACGGCAGGCCGCAGGCCTGGGAGCCGGAGATCACCCGGCAGTGCTCGGAGTCCGTGGCGAATTCGTAGATGTTTCCGGCCATTTCTTTCAAGGGCTCCTGACCTTCCATAACGAAAAGCTGCACGCGCCGCGTGCGCAGTGCTTCAGTTCCATAGGGTGACGGTTTGCTTGGTGATTCCTGGGCCCACAGCGCGGGCGCAAGGACGGCGCCGAGAATTAACCAAATTGCGATCTTGGCCCTCATTTCTGTTCACCTCCGGACGCGCGACAGGCTGCGACATCACCCGTGCGCCGGATGCAGGCGCGCAAGGCATCCACCTGCGCGGCGTCGACCCCTGGTGTGGCGGCCGGCTGCTGCTGAACACCACCCAGCGCAGCCTGCTGCACGGCAGGTTCCTCGTGTAATGTGCCCAGCGCGGCCAGGGCCTGGCTCGCGCTCGAAATCTCGTCCAGGGCGCGCTGACGCGCCGTGGAGAATTCGAGCCGGTTCGCCAGCAGGTCTTGATTCACTTTAGCTTGCTGGGAGGCCGTGGTTAATTCGGCGGCCTTGGCTCGCGCCTGGTAAGAGGCTTGACCCATCTCGCGCTCTTCGGCTTCCAAATCCGCAATCTGCCGATGAGCCTGCTGGTCCTGCGTCTGGTCGGTCTTCAGCACCTGATCCAAGTGGTCCAGCCGGGCTGCCAGGCGCTGCATGAACTGATCATTTTCGGCTCCGGCCGGCAGGAGGGCCAGATTCTTGAGAGCCAAGCTGATGTCCGGAGTCTCGGCATTGATTCGGGCAATCTCAGCGTCGGATTGCTGCGCCATTTCTTTCCGTGCCTTCAGCAATGCCTTGAGCTGGCTCGTGTGCGTGTCCAGTTTGGTGGCAAGTTCCCTGAACGCATGCGAGAGTTGTTCGGAGCTTTGCATGCGATCCTGCTCGCCCTCTAGCAGGAGCCGGGTGGTTTCGATATCCGCTAGGGCTTGCGAAGTTGGATTGCTGGGATCGTTGTGGCTGGCAGCTTCAAACTCACGGAGCCGCTCCTGCCGGTCTTGTTCACGCTTCTGGTAGTCCGCCGAGAGATTCGAGACGGCCGTCAGGGCATCCATTGAGGAGGCAGGAGGAGCATCCGCCGCGGTGCCTGCATCGGCTGGCTGCGCCGCAGCGGGATTGAAACTGACCGGCCGCAGGACCAGGTTCTGTGCAGAGTTAGAAGTTGCTGACGGGCCTCCCGCTTGCGGTCCGAAGTGCCGCCACGGGACGATCACTCGGCTGGTGCGTGTTTGGTCGAGGTCCTCACCCGCACCGGACGCAGGTTGCTGCGCCACCGCCGGAATAGCCGTCGCGGCGAAAACAGCGAGCAGACAGACGGGGCGCGTCATCGCGCGCCTCCCGCCGGCTGCACCAGGGCGGCCTGCAAAATCGGATCTTGCATCAGCGGGTTTGCTTCCCAATTCGTGGAGCTTTCTTTGAGCGCCAAAACCAAGCTGTCGGCGATTTCGGCTCGGGCAGAGTAGGGTAAGTTGAGCGATCGGGCGCCCTCGTACGCCTCTTTCAGGCTGTCAACAGCTTTCTTGGGATGCGACAGGCGCAGCTCATTGACACCGCGGAGATAGGCTACGAACACCTTATCCGTGTCCGGACGGTTACGATAGTTCAAGTGATCGAGCTGTTCAAGAACCGCTTTAGGATCGCCAGATGAGTCCATCAAATTCAACAAATCGCGAGAGGGCGGAACCACTGCGCCGCAACCCCAGGCCGCACACGGGGACGGCGAGCTCGAATAGGCTGCAAGCGTGCCCTGGGCGACCGTGCCCTCCGAGGCCATCGCGCGCTCTGAGGGCACCGGGCGGTCAGGCAGCCAGACGGAGGCGGGCCGGCCCAGAGTGAACGAAAGCACAGTGCCGGCCGGGATGGTAAGGTCGGGGCCGCGGCGCGCTACGGTCCAGACTCCCGCAGTCAGCAAACCACCGGCTGCGCCGATCGGAAGCCCTAGTGGCCCCCCGACCGCGAATCCCGTGCCAGCGCCGACGGCGATTGCAGTGAAGTCAAATCCGGCGTCTTTCACCAAGCCGTGGTTGCCGTGATACGTACCTTCCTTGTCCGACTTAGGTTTGGAACCTACGGTCGGATAGCCATCGAGCGGCAGTTCGGAGCCGTCTGACAGAACCACGGAATAAAGGCGCAGGCGCAGGCGGGCCCGCCCTGTCACATGCCCGGCGCGGTGAAAATCGGAAATGGCCAGCTTGATCGTGGAACCCGCTGGAACTGCCACGCGGCCGTCGCCGGTTACCACATCCTGGTCAAGCGTGCCGGTGAGAATGGGGCTGAAATACTGGTAGTGATACTGTTGGTCTTTCGTGCTGATCGTCGAGTCCAGCCGAACCGCGATCTGCAAGCCCGGGGAAAGCACCTCCCGCGCTGCGAAGGCAAGGCCGGTGAACACGAGGACAAAAAACAGTGAAAGACAAACCTGCCGCATCGATCCGGAAACGGTAGACGACTGGCATCGCATCTGGGCACCCCTCCGAAGCGAACAGTTTGTGAAGGCGGTTTTCGCGTAGGCATTTCCTGGCCCAAATAGGAAGCTTGGATCGGAGCCTACGCTATGTGCTTGTGTGGCTTCGCCGTACCGCGCTCTCGATGCTGGCAAAGGAGTTGCAAATAGGAATCCTCGAGGCGGTTCTGGTGGCCAAATACCACCATCGGTGGCTGAAAACCACCAAGCCCAATCCGGGCCTCGATCCGGTACCGCGTCGATCTTGGATTCTGTTATCATCTCTCAGGTTTAAGGCCGCCGATGTCGACGGATGGGGTGCCAGCAGGCCGTTGGCGGGAGCCGTTCTTCTTGAGAGGGTACTGTGATGATCTCACTCTTGGATATGAAATTAGCTGCAATGCTGACATGTGTTGTGCTGTTCGGACTCCCAGTTGGCTGGGCACTCATGGCGGCCGACTTTCCGCAGGCCGAGATCACCAACGGACAGATTCGTGTGAAGCTGTACCTGCCCGATGCGGCAAAAGGATTTTATCGCGGCACCCGCTTTGACTGGTCAGGAGGGATCCTCAGCTTGGAGTACAAAGGGCACCACTACTACGGCCCGTGGTTCAACTCGGTCGACCCCAAGGTGCATGACTACCGTTACGCAGGCAGTGAAATCATCGCTTCGCCCTGCTCGGCGGCTTCGGGTCCGGTCGAGGAATTCCAGACGAATGGCTCGGCGCTCGGATGGGACGAGGCCAAAGTTGGCGGCACGTTTATCAAGATCGGCGTCGGAGTGCTGCGAAAGGACGCGCCGAAATACGATTACGTCAAGCAGTATGAGATCGTCGACTCGGGCAAATGGACCGTCGAGCAGCATCACGACTCGGTGGAATTTATGCAGGAACTCAGCGATCCCTCTTCAGGCTACGGTTATGTCTACCGGAAGACGGTCCGCCTCATCGAGGGGAAACCGGAAATGGTGTTGGAAAATACACTGAAGAACACCGGGCGGCGCGCCATTCACAGCGACGTCTACAATCATAATTTTCTCGTGCTCGACCGGCAGCCTCCCGGCCCGGATTTCACCATTTCCGTTCCCTTCCAGATTCGGACGCCTGAGCCGCTCGACTCCGGGCTTGCTGAAATTAAGGGAGACCAATTTCTGTACACCAAGGTTCTTCAGAATGAGGACATGGTGCAAACCCTGTTGCAAGGCTTCGGCAGCAGTCCTCGGGATAACGAGATCCGCATTGAGAATCGCAGGGTGGGAGCCGGCATGACGATAACCGGAGACCATCCGTTAACCAAACTCAACTTGTGGTCTATTCGAGCGGTTCTGTCGCTGGAACCTTTTATCACGATGACAATCGAGCCCGGCAGCGACTTCTCTTGGAAGATGTCCTACCAGTATTACACCCTTCCCCGCAGCGCCAACTAGCGGCGCCCGGAACATCGGAATCGCGATTGATCGTGCGCGTCGAGCGGGGTGTAGCGCAGGGCCCGTTCTTGGCCCTGCGGCCTTTCAATTCCATTCCCGAGACAACCGCAGGGCTGAAAGCGAGCGCTACGCCCGCTCGCCCGGGCCTGAAAGCAATGTCCCACGCGCTTGCGACGCTCCGCACTGGGGCAATCGACAACTACCGCACAACCAATTGGGTTGTGACGGAGTGGCTAAGGCTCCCGGAGGTCGCAGTCACGGTCAAGGTATAGGTGCCCGCCGGCGTTCCTCCCGAGGGGGGTGGGGTGCTGACTGACGAGTTGCTGCCACACGCGACCCAAACCATGACCAGTGCCATGATGACCGCGGCAGAGGCCAGTGTGCGCCAGTTACGTCCTCGCCGTCCCGTCTGTGAAAGCGCCAGGATCGCGAGTAGACCAAGGAGCGCAAGGCTCAGCGCGGTCAAGGGACGCAACCGCGGCCACTCACCCGGAGAGCCCAGCCGTGGGCCTGTGTGGGAAGCCTGCGTGGTGGTTACCTGCATCACCACCGAAGCCTGGCTCCTGCCATCCAGGGTTACTGAGGCGGGATTCATCGAACAATTCGACTGAGCGGGCATGCCGCTACAACTCAACTGCACCTCCTGAGCGAACCCACCCAACGGGGCGACGGCGAACGGATAGCTGGTGCCCGCACCAGGAAACACTGTCGTCGACAGCACGTACGGTCCGATCGTGAAATCCTGGCCGGTCCCGCTCAATGCCACCGTCTGAGTGGCGGCTGGGCCGTTACTCGCACCATCAGTAATCGTCAAGGTGGCGTTGCGGGCTCCGCCTGCCGAGGGAGTAAAGACGAGACTGATCGTGCAGGCCTTGCCGGCCGCCACGGCCATTCCGGCGCTGCAGGTGGTACCGGACTGAATCGCGAAGTCTTGGGCGTTCGGTCCCGACACTGTAATCGAAGTGATCGTCAGCGCTTCGTTGCTGCTGTTGGTTGCCGTCACGGGCGAAGCCTTGGACGACGTGCCCACCAGCTCAGCGCTAAAGGCAAGCGTGCTTGGCGACAGGGCCAATTCCACGGCCAGGCCAGTCCCTGCAAGAGCGATGCTTTGCGGGCTGCCCAGGCCGTCATACGAGATCGTGACCGGAGGCTGTCGGCGTGAACGTGACGGAGACCGTGCAGCTCACAGCCGAGCCCAGCGACCCTCCACAGTTGTTGGTTTGACTGAAGTCGCCGGTTGCGGAAATGCGGGTAACGGTCACCGGCATACCGCTGGTGTTTGTAAGTGTCACGGCTTCCGCCGCGCTGGACGAGCCTACGTTCGTGTTCCCAAATTGCAAGGCCGCAACCGAGAGAACGATAGGTACAGGCGGTGTCGGCTGCCGCAGCAAGATTGAAACCGTGTTGTCCATCCAGTTTGCGACGGCGAGGTCCAGCCCGCCGTCATTGTTAAAGTCGCCTACCGTCACCGAATAGGGATAGGAACCGGTGGGGAACTCCACGGGCGTCTGAAGACTGCCGTCTCCGTTTCCGAGCAACACGGAAACCGTGTTGTCGTCAGGACCGGGGAACTCGGGGAACATTGGCGGATTCACGGCCACCAAGTCAAGCCTGCCGTCACTGTTGAGGTCCCCGATGGCTCCCGAGTTGGGACACGCCGCGTCTACGCTGGACGGCCCACCGGTGGCGACGCTGAAGGTGCCATCGTCGTTCCCCAGAAGCACGGGATACAAGGCCGCAACTATGTCGCGGGTATAACAGCTCGTCATGGCGAGGTCCAGCTTGCCGTCGCCGTTCAGGTCGCCGAGCCCCACCCAGATGGGGTTAAAGAATTGGGGGATGCCCGCCACACCCAATCCGGCCACCAAGCGCCCGGCCTGAAACGTCCCATCACCGTTTCCCAATAGCACGAAGAGGCTTCCGTAATCCTGCCCATCAATAAACCCGCTAGTCACGGCGATGTCCAGCTTGCCATCGCCGTTGAAGTCGCCGGCCGTCGCCGAAAGCGTGCCGGAGCCAAACATTTGCACCGGGCTTGCAGAGCTCACTGGAGCTTGGAATGTGCCGTCGCCTTTGCCGAGCGCGACAGAAATGGTGCTGGTCCCGGTGGTGTCGCTCTGCACGGTGGCTGCGAGATCAAGGTTGCCGTCGCCGTTGAAATCAGCGGCGACCGACCCGGTGATCGCTACGGATGTAAGAGGCTGGAACGTGCCATCACCGTTGCCAAGCAAAATCGAGCTTCCGGCGACGAGATCGAGCTTGCCGTCATGATTGAAATCACCCGTCAGGATGGTGGTGGGACCCGCGCTGGTAGGGTAATCAACATGGGCTTGGAAGGTGCCGTCACCATTGCCAAGCAGAATCGAAACGCTGTTGTCGCCGCCGTTGGCAGTGGCCAAATCGAGTTTGCCGTCACGGTTAAAGTCCGCCGCCACGATAGCAGCCGGTCCCACACCCGTAGTGACTGATGACGAGCTAAAAGCTACTGACGCCGTGGTCTCGGTGATCGCGAAGAAGGCCACGTTAGACGTCCCGCCGCCCGGCCCTGGATTGGTTACGGTCACAGATGCCGTGCCGGCGGTTGCCACATCCGTGGCCTCAATGGTGGCCGTCAATTGCGAGCTTGAGATGAACTGTGTCTCGCGCGCGCTGCCGTTCCAATTCACCTGTGCGCCTGACACAAATCCCGTGCCGTTCACCGTGAGCGTGAAGGCCGGCCCGCCTGGCAGAGCATGGTCGGGGACCAAAGGCAGGTTGACCAGGGGTATCGGATTCTGGGCCGCGCGGCCCGACCACGAGATCCCCAGGATGACCATAAGCCCGAGGGCGACATGCCTGAGCCGTCTCTTGCTCGGCGCCAGTACCTTCGCGTTCATAATCGGCTCCTCCCAGCTAAACCCTCGAGGCTGCACTCCGTCTCATACACCCGAACAGTTTGTCGGATTCGGATCCCTTGCGCAAAGCCACCGGACGGCCGTCCAAGCGATAGTTCCCGCGCCGCTCCCACACTTGAGCCCTCATAATAAGAGGCGAAGTTTCAGGCCGAAAAGTGCCATCGATTCATCCAGGCATCTCCAGCCGAAATCCATACGAGCGTAGCGCACCCCCGCCACACACGCCCTGCGGCTTCTGGAGGTGAGGTGAGAATTGAGAAGTCGCGCACCTGACCTGCATTTTTCACCAGGATTCGGAAAGGGCGGGGCTTCAGCCCCGCCGTTACAAGGTTCGTCGGATATTTGACCTGTTCCGCTCGCGGTGCAGCTTGCCGTCGGCAAGCCGCACCGCGAGCGGAACACAAAAGGCGCGGTTTCACGAGATTCGGCGGGGCTGAGAAGAGTCTGTGTGAGAACTCAGCTCTCGAAAGCCACCCCTCTTGACACCTCGGCGATAATAGCAGTGGAGGTGTCCTGTTTATGAGATTTCGAGCCTACAATCCTGAGCAAGCCTATCTGCTGCCACCCAGCGTCCCGGA
>DATJYK010000391.1:0-7387 GCA_035578005.1 Terriglobia bacterium | reverse complement strand
AAGAGGAAGCGGATGGAACAGCGGGAAACTTCTAAGCGTGAACGGAGTCGCGTGAGGCGCGACGTTCTAACCACCTTGGGCGACCGCCTTTGAGGCGGCCCCGCTCATCAAGCCACCCGCTCTGCGGGGGGTGTCTGACTTACGCAACTAAGCACTAGTCGAGCTCAAGCCAGCGGAACACGTCGGTAACGTAGCTTTTCGCATCTTTCCTTGCGGGGTCCTTGCGGGAACTGTCCGCGACGAGAATGCCAAACCCGTTGTCGGAGGGACCGTCCGGGCGCTCTCGAGCAGCGACGTCCGTTACTTCAAGTCCACCACGACGAACAACAAGGGCGAGTACCGAGTCTCGGGTCTCAATCCGGGGGCCTACATTCTGCAGGTGAGCTTTCCACGGTTGGGCAGTGACGAGCCACGCTTGCTCTCGGGAGGTATTGAATCTATCGGGCAGTCACCCGACACGAGCGAGTCCAGCAAGCGTCCTGCGGCCGTGAACGTCTATCCTTGTACGTACTACCCCAATGCAACCGATCCTCGAACGGCTAGCAGTGTCGCCTTGGCGCCGGGAAGTGTCCTTTCGAACATCGACGTTGAGTTGCAGCCGGTCAACATGGTACGGGTAAGAGGCCGCCTCATGAATGGTGAGAGCGGTAAACCGGCGCCATCTGGGCTTGTGGGGCTGAACGCGCGCACCAACAGTTCGGCGTTGCCTGTCGGCGGCGCCGCCAACCTCGCGGCAGCATTATGCAGCAACATTACGGTCGAGGTTAAGGATCCTTCAGGAAGGTTCGAGATTCCTAATGTACCTTCGGGCTCCTATTGGGCTCAAGGCCAGATCCAGGAGGACGAGAAGTTTCTGACGGGGCGCGTGTCGGTTGAGGTAGGTGACACAGATGTGGACGATGTAGTCGTGATGGCCGGTGATCCCGTTGAGTTGAGAGGCCGAGTGCGCTTGGAGCCGGGAGCGCCCTTCGATTTCTCCCAGTCTGCACATCTCACTCGGGTTGCCGGAGTTTGGTCCATCTGGTAGCAGCGTGCGACCGAAGACGGACGGCTCATTTGAGTTTAGCGGAGCGCCACCGGCGACGTACCGACTGACAGTCAACGGGCTGCCTGCCGGATACTACTTGAAGTCGGCGCGTCTCGGCGGCGTGGACGTCTTGGACGCTGGCGTTTCGCTCGATTCGACTAATCCCGGACTGCTTGACGTCGTATTGGCTTCGCCCGGAGGTACCATCAGTGGCGAAGTAAGGGAAGGCGGTCAGGTGGCGGTTGGGGTGGTTTACGTCGCGCCGGAACCACTCCGCCCCAACCGGCCCGATCTCTTTTTTTCCAGGTCCACCAACGACGACGGAACCTTCACTTTCGCCGGCATGCCTCCGGGTAATTACAGGCTGTTCGCGTTCAGGGAACCCGATCCCAATTTGCTTTCGAATCCTGCGCTCTTCCTGCCCTACGAGGCAAAAAGTGAGTCCGTCAGCGTCGACGACGGCGCCAGCCAGTCCGTCCAACTGGAATTGATTTCTGCCTCTGCGGAGCGATAGGCCGAATCGTCCCGCCGAGACGTTCAGTTTCATTACAATGAGACTATGAACCGACGCAGCTTTCTTTCGACCGTGGCCGCGAGCGCCTGTCTGGCGCCCGCGATGAGTGATCGCCCACTAAACGCTCAAGAGTCTCCGCAAACCTCCATGGGCGTGTGCCAATACTCGTTCTCAGACAGCCCGCACACCAAATCGGCCTACGACTTTCTCGAATACTGCCGCTCGCTCGGAGCCGGCGGCGTCCAGGTTGGCCTCGATTCGCTCGATCCCGCTTATCTCGACAAGGTGAAGCGGCGCGCCGCCGAGCTCGGAATGTATTTCGAGGCGATCGTCCGTTTGCCGGAAAATGGCTCAGCCGACGAATTCGAACGGCATGTGGCCGCTGCCAAGCAGGCTGGAGCTGGGTGTCTGCGCTCGGCCTGCCTCAGCGGCCGGCGCTACGAGAATTTCACCAGTCTCGATCAGTGGAAGAAGTTCGTAATCGACTCGCACGAGCGAATCGGCCTTGCCGTGCCGGTCCTTGAGAAGTATAAGGTGCCGCTCGGCCTTGAAAACCACAAGGACTGGACGGCGGACGAAATGGTGGCGCTGATCCAGCGCCACAACAGCGAGTTTCTGGGCGTCTGTCTCGACACCGGCAACAACCTCTCGCTGCTCGACGGTCCCATCGACGTGGTCACCAAGCTCGCGCCCTTCGCCGTTACCACTCACTTCAAGAACATGGCGGTGAAGGATTACCCGGACGGCTTTCTGCTGTCGGAGGTGCCGCTCGGCCAGGGGATTCTCGATCTTGCTCAGGTGGTCACAATCATCCGCAAGGCGCGGCCGCAAGCGCGGTTCAACCTGGAAATGATCACCCGCGACCCGCTCACGATACCGTGTCTTACGGACGCCTATTGGGTGACGTTTCCAGAAAGGAACGGGGAATATCTCGCTCGCACGCTGCGCCTGGTGCGCGATCACCCGCCGAGTGAGCCGCTGCCTCACGTTTCGGGAATGGACGAGACAGCGCGCCGCCAGCAAGAGGAAGACAACGTTAAGGTGTGCTTGGCCTATGCGCGCGAGACGTTGGGGCTGCGGGCGGGCTAATGACGCTCTCGGCCCGCTGAGGGATGCGCGAAGCGGCCTTGGAGTGCGGTAGCTTGCTACCGCTTTCCAGCAGGCTGGCTTGCTGGCCGTGCAGCCGGTTCCGCCCTCGCGATGAGCACCGCCGCGAGCAAGCTCGCGGGATCAAAGCGGCAGCAAGCTGCCGCACTCCAAGGCGCCTGCGGCGCGCGCAGAAAATCCAAGGCGAGACCTCTCGTGTGCACTCGGGATAAGTCTATCTCGAGGTGGTGCGCGAGCACCTAGCGGTTGTACCGGCCTGTGGTTAGAGCGCCAACTCGTCAATGCGAAGCCCAGCCTGATGCAGGATACTTTGCAGGGTGCCGACGGCCAGGGTGCGATGCAAGGGCACCGTTACACGTTTTTCGGCCTTCACTAGGCGAACGTGAGAACCGCTCTGCCGGACAACAGTGAAGCCGTGCCGCTCAAGTGCCTTGACAACTGCTCGTCCTGAAAGATCACGCGGGAGCTTCACGCAGAGACCAGAATCGGATCGGTTACAAAATGAAGGCGGATCCTGCGAGGAATTTCGTGCTCGTCGAAGTGCGTTGCGACCGCGTCAACAATTTGCTCTTGCAAATCGCCCAAGTCTTCGCCTTGTGTGGTAATGCCCCCAGAGCCGCAAGGCGCATCCCAGGAGGCTATCAAACGGCCCGATTCCTCGTCGCAAGTAACCTCGAAAGTGAGCTCGTCCATTTGTGCTCAAGTATAAGCGCCTCTACGGACCCGGTCAATCACGGGCATGAATTGCCTGATACAGCGAGCGGCCTGAGCATTCAGACGCGCGCGGTGGGCGATGCGGTGATTCAGCCGATCCGAGTTGGGTTAGGTGCGAAGTTCGGCGGAAGTCAGGAGAAGTGACATGCAACGACGGCAATTCATTCAGCAGGCGGCCGGAACGGCCCTCGCTTCCGCGGCGGCATTATCGGCGGGGAAAATCCTGGGCGCGAACGATCGTGTGAACGTCGCCTTGATTGGCTGTGGCGGGCGCGGGCGATCGGACGCTGATCTCTTGTGTAAGATTCCCGGTGTGAGCATGGTGGCCGTGTGCGACGTCTACCAGCCTCACGCGGCGGCCGCTCAAGCCTGGGCCGGAGCCGGATGCCAGTCTTACAGCGACTTCCGAAAGCTGCTGGAGCGCAAAGACCTTGACGCTGTGCTGGTGGCCACGCCGGACCACTGGCATGCCGGCGTCACGGTGCTGGCCTGCCAGGCCGGCAAAGACGTGTACGTGGAAAAACCCTTGGGGCACACGATCCGCGAAGGGCGGAAGATGGTGGAGGCAGCGCGTCGCTACAATCGCGTTGTGCAAACCGGCACACAGCACCGCTCGGCGCCGCACATTCAGCAAGCGGCAGAGATCGTGCGCAGCGGGCAGATCGGGCCCGTGCACTTCGTTCGCGTGTGGAATTACCTGAACATGTCGCCTGACGGCATCGGCCAGGCCGCCGACTCCGCGCCGGCCTCCGGCCTCGACTGGGATTTCTACCTGGGACCTGCCCCGCAGGTTCCGTTTAACAAGAATCGCTTTCTCGTCACCTACCGCTGGTTTTGGGACTACGCAGGCGGCATGGCCACGGATTACGGCACTCACCGCCTGGATAGCGTCCACCAGATCATGGGCGTTGACGCGCCGCGTTCCGCCGTCGCCGCCGGCGGACGTTATGAGCTGAAGGACGGCGCCGAAACTCCCGACGCGCTGCAGATCACCTACGAGTACGCCAACTTCATCCTGAGTTACGAAGCCTCGATGATGAACGACCACGGCTGCGGCGGGCGCACGCCCGGCAAGAAGTACTACTTGACGCGCACTTCAGACGACCGCCCGCACGGCATGGCGTTCTACGGCACCAAAGGCTCGTTGTATGTGGACCGCGTCGGATTCGAAGTCTACCCGGAACCTGATGGTGAGAGCGGGCCGGGAGCGGTTGAGAATCCCAAGGGCGGCCCCGAGAAGTTCCGTTGCGAACGAGTTGAAGTGGCCGGGGCCGACGCCACCGGTCTACACCTGAAGAACTTCATCGACTGCGTACGCTCACGCCAGAAGCCGGTGGCCGATGTGGAAATCGGCCATCGGTCCACCACCGTTCCGCACCTTGGCAACATCGCCTTCCGGACGGGACACAAGATCCATTGGGACGCCGAACGCGAGGAGATCGTAGGCGATTCCGAGGCCGCCGCACTCCTCGACCGCACGGCGCGCAAGCCGTGGGATCTCATCTGAGCCGTCGGCAACACACTTGACAGACTCCGTATACGGAATATATTATGGTATAGATCAGGGAGGCGTGTCGATGTCCCGAGCCAAATTATTTCGTAATGGGCGCAGCCAAGCGGTGCGCTTGCCCGCGGAGTACCGTTTCGAGGGCTCGGAAGTGTTTATTCGTCGCGATCTGCAGACTGGGGACGTCATCCTATCGAGGCGCCCGGAGTCTTGGAATGATTTCTTTGAGTTAGTGACAGCTCTCAAGGTACCCGAAGATTTCCTCGTCGACCGGAAGGACGAACCACCCCAGAAGCGAGAGCTTTTCTAATGGCTGTCCACTACCTCCTGGACACAAACACGGCAAGTTACATTATCAAAGGCAACGTTCCCCGGGTGCGCCAGCACTTAGTGAAAGTACCCATCGCTCAGGTCGCGATTTCGGTCGTCACCGAGGCTGAATTACGTTTCGGTGTTTCCCGTCGGCCTGACGCAACACGGCTCAAGATTGCAGTGGAAGAGTTTCTGCTGCGAGTGGAGAGCCTGCCCTGGGATTCCGAATCGGCGCGGCACTATGCTGAGATGCGAGCAGCGCTCGAACAGGCAGGAGCGCCCATGGGGAATTTGGACATGATGATTGCCGCTCAAGCGTTGGCCGCCAACGCAACTTTGGTGACGAGTGACCGGGCCTTCAGGCGCGTAAAGGGGCTACAAATCACTGACTGGAGCCGGTAGTAGCGCTGGAATTGCCGCGCACGACAGTGCCATGAAGCGGTCGGCGTGCGGCCGCTCCCGCTAGAGCGACCTCAGAAAATCGATTACGTCCTGCTTCTCCTCAGTGCTCAGCCGGTCGAAGTGCTCAATCACCTTGTTGGCCTCGCTACCGGGACTCTTGTGAAACGCGATGGCGTCCACGAGGTTGCTGGTTCGTCCGTCGTGGAGGAAGAAGATGCGCTGCCCGACGCCCCAAAGCGGCGCCGTGCGGAACTCGTCAGGGCCGGCGCCGCCCTGAGTGATGCCGTCTTCAAGATCCTTGCCCATATGGTGCACCAGGATGTCGGAGTAAAGGTTCACCGGCTGGTTGGAGAGCGCCGCGCTTGGCGACGTCGAGGAGCCGCTGGCGATCATTTTGCCGGTGGTGAACGAAGGCGTGTGGCAGCGCTCGCAGCCGACTTGCGTGAAGAGCGCTCGTCCCTTCGCGGTTGACGGCGTCTCGGGCGCCGGAGCCGGCGGAGCCAGCATCCGCATGAAGTTGGCAAAGGCTTCAATGTCTGAGATGGTGGCTGTATTGGTATTGGCGCTGGGTGTGGAAGTCGTGGTGAAGTTGAGGCCATCGTTGGGCGTGGCAGTGAAGAGGCAGCTCGGAGTCTCGTCGCGCTCCTGCGGGAAGAGTTGGTTGGAGATCCCCATCTCCACGTTGTAGGCTTCGGCCGCGAACAGCAGCAGGGATTTGTTCTGCGCCTTCCATCCGAAGCGGGTGATGGTGCCGTCGTTAGCGCTGCGATTGGCGTTACCGCTCAGATGGGCGTTGGGGTGACCCGAAATGCCCAGTGCTCTCTTCTCGGAAAGATGGGCTTGTTGATTTGCCAGGATCGCGGCGTCAGGAATGGCCTCGATGAGTCCGGCGCCAAAGACGGGCGTGGGAATGCGAAAGATCATGTTCCGATTCCCGCGACGGCCCGTGAGCGGGTCTCCGGCGGGCAGGAAGTCAGGTTGGGCGATGTTACACCCCGCCGCGTCACTGCGCCCGGTGATGACGAACAGAGCGTGCACCCCGCCGTCGTTGGTTCCGTCAGGATTGCGCTTGAAGCGCACCTCGCGGACGGGACCGTTCGCCGTGATGAACCAGGGCAGGCTGTTTTTCGCCCCATTCAGAGTGGCGACGGCCATCAACGGGTTCTGCGCCGGGCTCGAGCCTCCCGCGCTCGGCTGCGAATGGCACGAAAAGCACTGAACGGAGTTGAAGCGAGGCCCGAGGCCGGTGTTGTTGCCACCTTTCACGGTCTCGACTTCCTGGAACCGGGAGAGGCCATCCTGAAAGAAGGCAGTTTCGTCCGCGGTCAGGCCTGGCAAGGCAGCACCTGCGCCCGCCGCTCCAGCGCGAACGCCGGGGTCTACCGGGCCTTTCGCCGTTTGACCAGCCGAGCAGACGCCAGCCGCGAAAACCATACCGGCAATTCCGCCTAGGACTCTGGAAGCGATGTTGGACTGTAGTGGCATAATCCACCCCGTAGCGGCGGTCTCTAACTTGCATTTCTCACCGGGATTCGAAAAGGGCGGGGCTTCAGCCCCGCCGAATCCTGCGAAATCGTGGCCTTTGTGTTCCGCTCTCGGCGCAGCTTGCTAACGGCAAGCTGCGCCGAGAGCGGAACACGTCAAATATCAAACCGACGCTGTAACGGCGGGGCTGAAGCCAGGCTGAAGCCCCGCCCTTTTCGAATCCCGGTGAGAAATGCAGGCTAACCGCCATCGTTTCGGATTAATAGAGCCGGGCGGCCCGGGATTATCGGAGACCGCCGCCACAAGCGAGGAATCGGTC
>DATJYK010000390.1:0-1635 GCA_035578005.1 Terriglobia bacterium | reverse complement strand
GAACCTACAAATTGGGGAGAAGACCGGCCGACGGGCTGGCTTATGCGCTCGCCATCGCTCAGAAATATCACGTCACCTATGACCGGCTGAAGGAGCGCATCAAAGCATGAGAGCACTGCTGATGTATCGGAACCAGGACTTCGATCCTGACCAATCCCTGCGCTACTATCCGACCTATGGTGATCGCAAAATCGATCCACGGGAGCGCTTGCTGCCTCATGAGCGAGCGTTGATCCAGGACCTGGAGTTGGACCCCCTATTAGGCGCAATGGCAAACGGGGACGAGTTTCTGCTCGAAGTGGCCGAGAGGGCTCTGCTCTCCGGACTGCGGAATGACCTGGACACAATCCTTTACAGGCAGGAAGCCCTCAAGGATTGCTTGAGAAACCCGACGGTGGTCCAGCAGCTCTACGGCCTCGCGGTGGAAGCGATCGACGGAACGCGGAGGCGGTGGTGGGACATGACCGGTCACTATACGTCCACGGTCTTGTACGCCGCTCTCGACTTACTGGAGGCGTCTCTGAGCATATTGAGAAAACTCAGGGGCGTCGCTGAAGACCAGGCCGGCAGGGTCGAATCCGAGGCTTTCAGCAATCTGTTCGCGATGCTTAGGAAGGAGCTGAGTGATGAGTACTTAGCGAGTATCCAGAATCATCTCGTTGAATTGAAATTCCGCAAGGGCGTGCTGCTGCGCGCGCAACTGGGTGAGTGGAACGAAAGCACTGATCTAGCTCTGCGTTGCACGCCGGACGAGAAACTGAACTGGCTCGAGCGAATTTTTGGCAAACGGCCCCCGGGCTACACCTTCCATCTCGCCGAGCGTGACGAGGAGGGGGGGCGGATCCTATCAGACATTCGATACCGTGGGATAGACCGGGTTACGATTGCGCTGTCCCAATCCGCCGATCACGTGGTGAGCTTCTTCAAGATGCTGCGAGCAGAGTTGGCCTTCTACTGTGGTTGCCTGAACCTTCACGCTCAGCTCACCGCCAAGGGAGAACCGGTATGCTTCCCCACGCCGCTGCCCGCAGGCCAGCGCAGCCATCGCTTTACTGGGCTGTACGACGTTTGCTTGGCACTGCATATGCAAAACAGAGTCGTGGGCAACGCAGTCGATGCCGGTGGCAAGAGTCTTGTGATTGTAACCGGGGCCAACCAGGGAGGGAAATCCACTTTTCTGCGCAGCGTCGGTTTGGCGCAGCTCATGATGCAATGCGGCATGTTCGTAGGGGCCGAAAAACTCGAGGCCGAACTCTGCTCCGCCCTGTTTACCCACTACAAGCGTGAAGAGGATGCCACCCTAAGCAAAGGGAAACTCGACGAGGAACTCGCGAGAATGAGCGAGATCGCGGATCATGTAGGTCCCAACTCGATGGTGCTCTTCAACGAATCATTTGCCGCGACCAACGAGCGCGAGGGATCAGAGATTGCAAGGCAGATCGTCTGCGCGTTATTGGAGAAGCGCACCAAAATTCTTTACGTGACCCACCTCTACGAATTTGCGCGCAGCTTTTTTGACAGAAAGGGGCAGGACGCTCTTTTCTTGCGTGCCGAGCGCAAAGCCGATGGGGCGCGGACCTTCCGGCTGCTCGAAGGCGAGCCATTGGACACCAGCTACGGGGAAGATTTGTATCG
>DATJYK010000389.1:0-24723 GCA_035578005.1 Terriglobia bacterium | reverse complement strand
GCTACAAGTCATATGGGGAAATCAAGGACTTTTTCGAATGCGAAAATAGGATGCTGCCGCCGACTACCCTGGGAAGAGGCTAAAATCGCCTCATCAAAGCGGGAAGTTGAACCCTCAACCAAGTACGTTCCGAAACGGCTGACGACGTCGCTTTCGTATAGACACGCCCGCCTGACTCGTGTATTCTGGCAAAGTCTCTGTTGTCCGATTGACCGCAGCAGAGGGTGGGGCATGCGCCTATGAAGATCATCCCGGCCTACCTTAGCTAGTTCGTCTTGCCGACGTGCAGAAGCGCGGCGCCCTGCGCCGTCGCTGTTCGCGTTGATGCCGTACCTTAACTCAGCGTGCGGCACGGTTTTCCTCTCTTTCAGCCCTGAACATGATTGCGAGGTCTTATGGAGTCATCGTCCATAACCATAGGCGCAGCGGAGTCCGATACCTCCTTTTGGGCGTCGGTGCGACTGGCGTTGCGCGGGTCACATCGAGACTTCACGATGGGCAGTTTGAACCGTGCCATATTCCTGCTCGCCATTCCGATGGTGCTGGAGATGGTACTGGAGTCGCTCTTCGCCGTAGTTGACATTTTTTGGGTAGCCCGCCTGGGATCAAACGCCATGGCCGCCGTCGCCCTCACAGAGTCAATGGCGAGCCTCATTTTTGCCGTCGGGATGGGTCTAAGCCTTTCCACCACTGCCATGGTAGCGCGGCGCATCGGCGAAAAGGACCCCGAGGCGGCGGCGGTGGCCGCAGTGCAGGCCATCTTTGTTGGCATCGGCGTATCTGTGGTGATCGGCCTGCCGTGCCTCCTGCTCGCGCCCAATCTACTCCGGTTGATGGGCGCCTCGCCGGCGATCGTTGCCATGGGCACCGGCTACACCCGCATTTACCTGGGTGGGTGCGGCGTGCTGGTGCTGCTGTTCCTGAACAACGCTGTATTTCGCGGCGCCGGCGACGCTGCCATCGCCATGCGACTGCTTTGGGTGTCGAACATCATCAACCTGATACTCGATCCCTGCCTGATTTTCGGTCTGGGTCCGTTCCCCAGGCTCGGCGTCACCGGGGCGGCCCTGGCCACCTTCACGGGGCGCGGCATCGGTGTGCTTTACCAGTTCTACCGGTTGCTGAAAGGCACGGAACGTATCCGCGTGCTAACGAGGCAGATCAGGCTGCAGACGGGCGTGATGATTCGTCTGCTGCAAGTGTCGGCCACCGGCATTCTCCAATTTACGATCGCGCACACGAGCTGGATCGGCCTGGTGCGGATCATCAGCTTGTTTGGAGCCGCGGCGCTCGCCGGCTACACGGTGGCCATCCGCATTGTCATCTTCGCTATTCTGCCTTCGTGGGGATTAAGCAACGCGGCAGCTACGCTGGTGGGCCAGAACCTGGGGGCGCGCGAACCGGAGCGCGCGGAGAAGTCGGTGTGGCTCACGGGCCTGTACAACATGATTTTCCTGGGCAGTATCGGGGTGGTGTTCATACTTTGGGCGGAACCCATTATCCGGCTTTTCACCACGGATCCGGCTGTGGTGCCGCTGGCGGTCTCCTGTCTGCGGGTGTTGAGCTATGGAAACATCGCCTACGCCTTTGGCATGGTGATGTTGCAGGCGTTCAACGGCGCCGGGGACACGCGAACGCCCACCGTCGTGTTCTTCTTCGGCTACTGGCTGATCGAGATTCCCGTGGCTTATGTGTTGGCGGTCCCACTGGGACTGCACTCCAAGGGCGCGTACCTCTCCATCTTAATCGCGGAGTCAGTGATTGCGGCAGCGAGCGCTATTCTGTTCCGCCGCGGACGCTGGAAGGAGCAAAAAATCTGAAGCGGAAGCGCCTCAAGGGCGGGTGCAGTCGCCGAGACGCTTTTGAGAGGCGGCGCGCGTAAAGCCGGGCGGGCGTCAAAGATTGTGGAAGTGTAGGGGCCAGGGCCCCGCTTTCTACCCAATCCGTAGTGCCTGGCCGGCTGAACTGCACAATTCCGAACGCGATCCGAGAATTTCCTTGACTACACGGACAACAATCCGCGACAATCGCAAAAAAGCATTAGGGTAGTTATGTCCATGGCATACAGCAACGGAAGCGGGGTGAGATAGCAATTGGCTGAAGTACGACTTCAGGAAGGCGAATCCTTAGAAAACGCACTGCGCCGGTTCAAGCGCAAGGTTCAGCAAGAGGACATCATCAAGGAAATTAAGAGGCACTCCTTCTATCTGAAACCGGGCGAGAAGCGGCGAGTTAAGGAGGCATTAGCTCGCAAGCGCGTTCGCAAGAAGGCGAGGCTGGAGCGGGACTAATATCGTTCAACATTAGAACGGAGGCCGCACGCACGGCCTCCGATCCACTTCGCCCCGGGGCGCGATCGGCGGCTACTGTCCAGGAGGGGGCCGCAAGATGGAGTACCGGGACCGGGTTTTGAGATGCGTTGAATGTGGCGCCGATTTTGTGTTTACTTCCGGCGAACAGTTTTTTTACGCAGAGAAGGGCTTCCGAAATGACCCCAAGCGCTGCAAGACGTGTAAGACGCAGCGCGGGCACACCGACGACGCGAGCAGGCCCGTGAAGCAGCGCGCGGTGACGTCTACCACTTGCTCGCAATGCGGCAAGGAAACTACCGTGCCGTTCAAGTTAACCCAGGGCCGGCCGGTTTTTTGCCGCGAGTGCTTCCGGCAGCGGCAGGTCAACGGCTGAGACGGGGGCATTGCTTGCCCCCGTTACCCCTCGCTCGTGGCGCTCATGGGCTTATGGCGAGGGACTTTGTGCGGGCGCCCGCCCGCGCTGTGGGCTGCTTTCGAAGCCCGTCCGCGGCGGTTTCCCTCTGCCGCCCGTTCGGGGACAGGGTCGCTGGCGGCTCACTTCTGTGTCACCCCACTGATCCGTTAGAATAGAACTGATGACGAACTTCCACCTTGCCAACTTCGGTTGCCGGGCGAGCCAGGCGGATGGCGCCGCGCTGAAGCGGCAGTTGATCGAGGCTGGATTTCGGGAGGCTAGTGAACTGGCCGAAGGCGATATCGCCGTGCTGAACACGTGCACGGTGACCGCCGCCGCCGATGCCGAAGTGCGCCAGGTGGTTCGCCGCATTCAGCGGCTGAATCCACACTGCCGCATCCTGGTGACCGGGTGCTACGCGCAGAGGGCCCCTCAGGAGATCGCAGCGCTCGACGGCGTGGCTTGGGTCGTGGGGAATTCTCACAAGCACCGGATTGTGGAGGTCCTCGGGTCCCAGGTGGTTAGCGAACCGCCAAGGGTTGGGCAAGACAGCCCCGCTGGCGGCCACTCCCGGCAGAGTGCTGATCACCAGCCGCCTCCGGCCTCGCCAGGTTTGACGCGACAGCGTGTGGCCCAGGTTTGGGCAGGTGAGATCGGCCCTGACTTTCATTTTGCGCCTGCGCTTCCGGATGACCGTACTCGTCCGACGCTCAAGGTGCAGGATGGCTGTAACGCGCGGTGTGCCTTCTGCGTTATCCCATTCGTCCGCGGGGCCAGCCGGAGTCTTTCGCCGGATCGCGTTGTCAGCGAAGTGCAGGAGCTAGTCCGGCACGGTTTCAAGGAGGTCGTCCTCTCCGGCATCAATCTGGGGAGCTACGGTCGCGACCTCGGACGCTCGGTTAGCTTTCAGGGACTCGTCGAGCGAATTCTGGAGGAAACGTCCGTCGCTCGAGTGCGCATCAGCTCGATCGAGCCGATGGACGTTACGCCGTCGCTCATCCGCCTGGTCGCTCGTGAGAGACGCCTGGCGGACCACTTTCACGTGCCACTGCAAAGCGGCTGCGATCGCATCCTGCGGCTGATGAATCGCCGCTACTGGACCTCGCAGTACACCGATCGCATTTTGGCGATCCGCGAAGCTCTGCCGCAGGCCGGAATCGGCGCGGACGTGATGACCGGCTTCCCGGGTGAGACCGAGCAGGACCATCAAGCCAGCCTGGAATTTATCAGCCGGCTCCCACTCACTTACCTCCACATCTTTCCCTATTCGTCGCGGCCCGGCACGGCTGCCGAAGCCCGTCCGGAGCAAGTGAACGGGCGTGTCGCACACGAAAGAGCTGATGATCTGAGGGCGCTGATCGCGGGTAAGCGGCAGACCTTCCTGGAAGGGCAGATCGGACGCACACTTTCTGCGCTAACTCTGGCTGACAAGGGGAGCGAGTCTACCAGAGCGATAACGAGTAACTACCTGCCGGTCGCCTTACCCATCGGCGTTCTCCCGCCGAACACGCTGGCTGAAGTAGAAGTGGGACGCGTCGCGGCCGGCACCCTGCACGCGTACCCTGTGCGAATGGCGTAGGACCGTACGCGCCTCTTTCAGCACTCGCTTGCCACCCAAATTGACGCGCTCGTCCCTCCCTGCACACAATGCGATGATGGCAGGCTGCCTAGTGGACGAGGCTCTCCCTGGAAGCGGGTCGGATGTCTTCGTCTGAAGATGTTCGCCGTGGGCGGCCATGGTCTGCGAAACCGGCACTTTTGTCAGTAGCTATAAAACAAGTTCTGGATCTCAGCCGTAGTCCGAGGCTTGAGTAGTGCCAGCATCAGCAGAATCCTGGCCTTTTGCGGGTTGAGCTCGTCGGACGCAACGAAGTTCATTTCGTCATCGTTCACTTCCACATTGCGCCCGACGGCTCCCGTGACTACGCGGCTGCTCCTCACCACCACCACTTCTTTCTTAGCAGCTCTCCCTGCAGCTTCCAGGGAAGCTTTGTTCATATTGCCGTTGCCCACTCCGGCGATGACAATGCCCTTGGCTCCGTTCGCCACGGAGGCATCGATCAGATCCGGACTCATGTCGGCATAGGCGTAAAGAATGTCGACCCGCGGCAGCGAGGCGACGTTGGCGATGTCGAACTCGCTCGCGGTGGTGTGTTTCCACTGGGGCGTGTTATAGAAATCGTTCTTGCCGTAACTGGAGACGCCAACCAGGCCACGGAGTGGCGACATGAAAGTCTGCACCGCCGTGGTGCTCGTCTTAGTGAGCGAGTGCGCTCCATGAATCCAGTCATTCATCACAACGAGCACGCCGCGGCCGGCCGCCTTGGGGTCAGCGGCGACGCCGACAGCATCGAACAGGTTCAAGGGGCCGTCCGCACTCACTGCGGTTGAAGGGCGCATCGAGCCCACCAAGACCACAGGCTTGTCACTTTTCACGGTCAGATTGAGAAAGAAGGCGGTCTCTTCCATCGTGTCCGTGCCGTGGGTGACGACAATTCCATCAACGTCGTTCTGCGCCAGGAGCACGTTGATGCGTTTAGCCAGCGTGAGCATGATGGCCAGCGTCATGTCTTGTGATCCGACGTTGGAAATCTGTTCGCCCTTGATATTGGCGAGGTCCCTGATGCTAGGTACGGCCGCCAGCATCGTGTCAATGGTCACGGCGCCTGAGGTGTAGGACGCCTGTGTTCCGGTGGCCGCCGCACCGGCAATGGTTCCGCCGGTGGCCAGGATCACGATGTTGGGAAGCTTCTTCTCCTGAGCCGCTCCAAACTGAGGACTCGCAAGGGTGAGAAGGACGAGCAGCAGCAAAGGAATCCTATACTTGGTTTTCATAGACACCCCCATTTTGGGTCGAGCCGGCCAAGACGGTCTTTGAGAAGCTGACGCTTTTCATGCATGAGACTTGCCAGTTCGATGGTATCGGCAATCCGTTCTTCAGTAAGCCTTGAGGCCCTCGGCGCGAAACTGCGCGCAGGCTCGTTCCACCACTTCGTGCGACGGAGGCTGAACGTCATCCAGCTTGTAATCGAGTTTGAGTTCCTTCCACTTGAACCGGCCCATTTGATGAAACGGCAGAACGTCCACACGTTCCACATTGCCCAGGCTCGCGGCGAACTTCGCAACTCCGGCAACGTTTTCGGCTCCGTCGGTCAGGCCGGGCACCAATACGAACCGCACCCAAACAGGTCTTCTAAGAGCAGCCAAACGGCGCGCGAAATCGTGCACCGGACCTACTTCCATTCCAGTCACCCGACGATGAATTTCGGGATCCCAACTCTTGAGATCCAAGAGCACCAGGCTGATTTTCTCCAGTTCGGCGTCCGAGAGGCGGGCGCCAAGGCTGCCGTTTGTGTCCAGAGCGGTGTGAATTCCCATGGCGTGTGCGGCACCGAGCAGCTTCACGGCGAACCGGTCCTGCATGAGGGGCTCGCCTCCGCTCAAGGTGAAGCCGCCCGACATCACCTTCAGCCCGGTTCGATACTTGCGCAGCTCGGCAGTCGCCTTGTCAAGCGTGACAGGGATGCCGTTGCTCATCGTCCAGGTGTCGGGGTTGTGACAGTACAGGCAGCGAAACTGGCATCCTGTCGTCCACGCAACAACGCGAACGCCCGGACCATCAACGGTTGAGCCCGTGGTGAATGAATGCAGGAAGCCCATGTCCCCGGTCGCGAGCGCCGTGCGCACGTCGGACTCCGGGACGCCGCGGCCCAGATTCACCCGGAGCTCAAAGGGACTCTTCGCTTCCAGCTTGGGAGGTTTTGCTTGATCGGTTTCGGCCATAGAAGCTCGATCCTTGACCTCTGCCACAGTCGTTCCGGAAGGGCGGGGTTTCAACCGGGTTTCAACCCCGCCGCCATGAACGCCCATGCACCTTCGTGAACTCTAGCGCGCTGGACAGTTCGCCTTGACGAACTGTCCAGCGCGCGAAAGTGGTTAAATCAAGTGTCATTTTTCGGCGGGGTTGAAACCGGCTGAAGCCCCGCCCTTCCCGCGCGCCTCGAGACCCATGAGAAATAGAGGCTACGCCCCGTGGAACGTCCGGTTGATGACGTCCATTTGCTGTTCCCGACTCAGCCGCACGAAGTTGACGGCGTATCCCGACACGCGAATGGTCAGGTTCGGGTACTTCTCCGGATGCTCCATCGCATCCAGAAGCATGTCCCGATTTAAGACGTTGACGTTCATGTGGTAGCCCGTAACCCCGAAGAAGGCATCCAGCATGCCTCGCAGGTTGGCGATTCGATCCTCGGATACTCGCCCCAGACCCTCGGGGACCAGCGTGGCCGTAAGAGAAATGCCGTCTGCGGCGTCGCGATAAGGGATCTTGGCCACCGAGGCTGCCGAGGCATGGATGCCATGGGAGTCGCGCCCGTGCATGGGATTGGCCCCAGGGGCAAAGGGTTCTCCGCGCCGGCGGCCCTCCGGAGTGTTGCCCGTGCTCTTGCCATAGACGACGTTGGAAGTGATGGTCAGGATCGATTGGGTGTGTACGGCGTTGCGATAGGTTGGGTATTTCCTCAGCTTCCTCATGAATCTGCTGACCACCCCGGAGGCAAGCTGGTCCACGCGATTATCGTTGTTGCCGAACTTGGGGAAGTCGCCTTCGGTTTGATAGTCCGTGATGAGCCCCGTTTCGTCGCGGATCACTCGGACCTTGGCGTAGCGGATTGCTGAGAGACTGTCGGCAACCACTGACATTCCCGCCATGCCGAAGGCCATCGTACGCAACGGAGCATAATCGTGCAGTGCCATCTCGAGTCGTTCATAGGCATACTTGTCGTGCATGTAATGGATGATGTTCATGGCATTGACGTAGACGCCCGCCAGCCAGTCCATCATGTTTTCGAACTTGTTGACGACATCGTCGAAATCAAGGTATTCACCTTCCACCGCGCCGTTGCGGGGGCCCACCTGCTCGCCGGTGATCTCGTCCCTTCCCCCGTTGATGGCGTAAAGGAGGCATTTCGCGAGGTTGGCGCGAGCTCCAAAGAACTGCATTTGTTTCCCCACCAGCATGGGTGACACGCAACAGGCGATGGCTCCATCGTCGCCCCACGATTGGCGCATGATTTCGTCGCTTTCAAATTGAATCGAACTCGTCTCAATCGCGACTTTCGCGGTGAAATTGCGGAACCCATCGGGCAACCTGGGGGAATACCAGATCGTCAGATTGGGCTCTGGAGCAGGACCGAGATTGTAAAGGGTCTGCAGGAAGCGAAAGCTTGTCTTGGTGACGAGGGTGCGTCCGTCGTCTCCCATGCCGCCGATCGACTCGGTCACCCAGGTCGGATCGCCCGCAAAGAGCTCGTCATATTCCGGTGTGCGCAAGAACCGGACGATGCGCAACTTGATGACGAAATCGTCGACCACCTCCTGAGCTTGCTCTTCAGTGATCAAGCCCGCAGCCAAATCACGCTGAAAGTAGATGTCCAGGAAAGTCGAGGTCCTGCCGAGGGACATGGCGGCGCCATTCTGCTCCTTCACCGCGGCCAAATAACCGAAGTAGAGCCACTGGACGGCCTCGCGCGCGTTGCCAGCCGGAACCGAGATGTCAAACCCGTAGCTCTTAGCCATCTGCTGGAGTTCCTTGAGCGCGCGAATCTGTTCGCTGAGTTCCTCACGGTCGCGAATGACTTCATCGGTGGACATGGCGGAGTCGAGGGCTCGCTTCTCCTCCTGCTTCTGCTCAACCAGCCGCGAAACCCCGTACAGAGCCACCCGACGGTAATCACCGATGATGCGGCCGCGCCCATAGGCATCGGGAAGCCCCGTCAGGATGTGAGAACTGCGGCAACGCCTGACGTCCGCGGTATAGGCGTCAAAGACGGCCTCGTTATGGGTCTTGCGATATTTGGTAAACGCTTCGACAACATGCGGATCAGGCTCGTAGCCGTAAGTCTTTAAGGCGTTGAGAACCATCCGGAAGCCGCCATTCGGCATGATCGCCCGCTTGAGCGGCGCTTCCGTTTGAAGCCCAAGGATTACTTCATTCTCTCGATCAATGTAGCCCGGAGCATGCGCGGTGATGGAACTCGGAATCTGGGAGACGTCAAGCACTCCCTTCTTCCGTTCCTCGACAAAGAGCTCGCCCAACCGATTCCATAGCCTCTTCGTCCGCTCCGTGGCGGGCGCCAGGAAGGATTCGTCCCCTTCGTAGGGCTCGTAGTTCTGCTGAATGAAATCGCGAACGTTGATCTCGCGCTGCCAGAGACCGAGCCTGAACCCCTGCCACGGGGAACTGGTCTTCTCCGGCGCGATTTGTGGTGATATAGCAGCAGCCATAGTGTCCTCCTACTCTTTCGATCATTACATAGTAGGGGCGACCCTTGTGGTCGCCCGCGCGTGGGGGGGCACCAGGCCCGCCTCTACGTGTAGCCCTAAACCAATCCAAGGAGACGCCCCGTATGCCGGGCGATCATGAGTTCCTCGTTGGTCGGAATCACCCAAGCTGACACCTTGCTCTGCTGGGTGGAGATGCGCGGGCCCCGACGGGCGTTGGCTCCTGAGTCTAGCTCCACGCCCAGCCAGGAAGACGCCTCACAGATTCGCCGGCGGATTTCCGGCGAGTTCTCGCCGATACCCGCTGTAAACACCAGCCCGTCGATGCCGCCAAGAACCGCGGTCAAAGCGCCGATCTCCTTGGCGGCGCGGTACACGAAGTAATTCACGGCCAGTTGCGCTTCGGGCTCGCTCCTGCCAAGCAGGTCACGCATATCATTACTGATACCCGAGATACCCAGCAGACCCGATTTCTTGTAAAGAATCGCCTCAACTTCCTTGGTAGAAAGCCCAAGATTCTGAAACAGGTACAGCACGATGCCCGGATCCATCGCGCCCGGCCTCGTACCCATGCACAAGCCATCCAGAGCCGTGAAGCCCAGGCTGTTGTCAACGCTTTTGCCCTCGCGGATGGCACACAGGCTGGCGCCGCTTCCAAGATGCGCGACGATCACGCGGCCCTTGGCAATCTCCGGAGCCACCTCGGGCAGAATCGAAGCGATGTACTCATACGACAAGCCATGGAAGCCGTATCGCTGCAGCCCCGACTGGCACAGCTCTCTGGGAAGCGGTACGAGCTCGGTAACCGGCGACCGGCCAAGATGAAAGCCCGTGTCAAAGCAGGCGACCTGCGGCACCTCCGGCAATCGATCGAAGACCGCTTCAATGGCGGCCAGGTTGTAAGGCTGGTGTAAGGGGGCGAGGGGAACCAACTCCCCGAGCTCTTTCACAATCTCCCGCGTCACCAGAACGGGCTGGCCGTACTTGACGCCGCCGTGAACCACACGGTGGCCGACGCCAAGCACGCGCGAGCCGCCCCACTTGGACCGAAGCCAGGCAGCCAGTGCGTCGATGGCAGCGTGCCCGTCACGAACGTTAGCATCCAGACTGTTGTCGACGAGGACTTCACCATCAGCGTCCTTTGCGGAAAGCCGAGGTGAGGTCCCGATGCCTTCGATCTGCCCGCGCGCGGCAATCTCCCAGGTCTTTCCATCGGGCCGACGGAAGACGCAAAACTTCAGGCTTGATGAGCCAGCGTTGAGCACCAGTGCGTAGTCATCCATACGTGTCTCTAAATTAACAGGTTGCCGACGAATTGTCGGGTCACCGTTGGAAGGGCGGGCTTTCACCCCGCCACAAATCGCGCGCCGCCCCTCACCCCCAGGCCCTCCGCAGTGGGAGATAGTGCTGGAGTTTGTACATTTTGAGGCCCGAAGGGCCGCACTAACAAAGCCCTGGGCAACGCCCGGGCAACGCCCAGGGAAATCAGATACCGCGCCAAACGCCGAGCCCTGAAAGGGCGATCCAAGCGTACCGTCCAGTCCCCACACGTAGCGCACGTCATATTCGACGTCGTAGGCCCTCAAAACCGGCGATACTCCGCCTCGAAACTCGTCGCCCGGTGGGTGATGCGCCTCTTGCTGCTCGCCGGGAGACTGATTGGCCCATTCGGATTACCCACTCTAGTTCGCCCTTTCAGGGCTACGTTTTTCACCTTCCCCGGGGTTTCCCTGGGCGTTGCCCAGGGCTTTGTTGGTACGGCCCTTCGGGCCTCAAAATGAGCAAACTCTGGCCCCCTCCCAGCGGGAGAGGGGGGCCACGTAGCGGGTGCGTGAGGGTTCTGGCCGGGTCCCAGCCCTGAGAAACGGGCCCGGCCCTGCCCAGCCCGACCGGCCATCGCCATCTTGGCCATAACACGGGCAGGACGCCCGTGCCACCTCAAACGGAGACACTACCGGCCTCCGCCAAGCCTTCCAGACGAGCCGGTGAGGAGGCGGCCGGCATCGGGAAGCTCGGGTTCGCCCAGGTTCGTTTTGGGTTCGTTCTGTATGCCATCCAAAGGCCACGCTTATTCTAAAAGACTTGTGAGACCGATCCCGAGCGTTTCTCGGGTTCGTTTGGGTTCGTTTTGGGTTCGTTTTTCCGAACTATTGTTGATTCTAAACAACTTCTCGGGTTCGTTTTCCATTTTAGGGCCATACCGGGGGGAGGGTCCCACGTCCGCGAGGCCGTCCTAGTAACATCATGGTAATTTCCGGGCTGGCTCTCTCTCCGAAAACAGATAACCAACTGTGCTTCAATAATCTCTTGGCTTGACAAAAATAAGTCATTTGTTTTCATATACCTCTTGGCTTTGCAATCTGCAAGGGAATCATCTCATTTATTTTCAATAACCTATTGGCTTCGTTCGTTAAAATCTTGATTCGCATCGCATCCCGTTCGTCGCGCCCCCTAAGGCACGGGCTGGAAGCCCGTGCCATGTGGCATGGCCATCCTGGCCATGCTGCAAAGTGCAAATATTCCAGGCTGGGGCCTTGTGCCCGTTGCCGCTCGGGCTGGAAAGCCCGTGCAGGGCAGACACAAGGCCCGCCCTACATCTTTCGCCGCGCATGAGCGGCCAGCATGGCGACAGCGCAACTGGCAATCCGCGACCGCACACTATCCGCCCGGCTGGTGAGGATAATCGGGACTCGTGCCCCCAACACCAGCCCCGCGCTGTCAGCATTGGCCAGGAAACTGAGTTGCTTTGCCAGCATATTCCCGGCTTCAAGATCCGGCGCCAGAAGAATGTCGGGATCGCCCGCAACCTCAGAATGGATGCCCTTGGTGGTCGCCGCTTGCTTGCTGATCGCGTTGTCGAACGCCAAGGGGCCGTCCAGCAAGGCGCCCGTGATCTGTCCCCGCTCCGCCATTTTGCAGAGTGACGCGGCATCGATGGTGGCCGGCATTTTTGAAGTCACCGTCTCAACGGCCGCCAGAATGGCGACTTTGGGCTTCTTGAGACCAAGAGAAATGGCCAGATCGATGGCGTTCTGGCAGATGTCTGCCTTGTCTTCCAGCGTGGGAGCTATGTTGATGGCGCCGTCGGTGATGATCAGCACCTTGTGATAAGTGGGCACATCCATGACGAAAACGTGACTGATGCGGCGCCCGGTGCGCAACCCTCCTTCGCGCGAAACGACCGCACCCATCAACTCGTCCGTGTGCAGGCTGCCTTTCATCAGGAGTTCGGCCTTGGCCTCGCGCAGCAGTTCCACTGCCTTGGCTGCCGACGCGTTGCTGTGCGGAGTGTCCACGATTTCAAACTTGCTGAGATCGATCCCCGCAGATTTGGCGGTCGCCTCGATTTTGGCGCGAGGGCCCACCAGGATGGGCACGATAAGGCCTTGGTCTGCGGCCTCCACGGCGCCGGATAGCGCTGAAGCCTCGCAGGGATGGGCCACCGCCGTGGGGACCGGCTTCAGGCTTTTGCACTTCGCCAGTAGTTGCTCGTACTTTCCAGTTCCGATTCCAGTTCCAGTCTGTTGACTCATATGTGCACCTCAGACGCTTCTGTCGGGGTGCGATCTGGAAGGGCGGGGCTTCAGAGTTTGTGTGAAAACTCGGCTGGCGCGTGCCGAGCCGTGGACCCCCGCCTGCGCGGGGGTGACGCCATTGGATTTACGGGGTCTACCAAAGCGCGTCATTCCCGCGAAGGCGGGAATCCACGAGTTTTCACACAGGCTCTGAAGCCCCGCCCTTTTCGAATCCTGGGTGAGAAATGCAGGTTAATGGGAACTACAGCAGACACAGCAAACTCCGTCGATTGACTTTTTGCGCAGCGTCGGCTATTGATGCTCCTCTCGCTTCGCGCGCGTGAGGATCACATCCAGAGAAGCTGCCGGGAGGGCGACATGAAGTTGCTTTTGGTGCGGGCAAGGCTATTCTTTCTTTGCTGTGGTGCGCTCGGGCCTTTGGCCTGGTGCCAGTCGCCTTCTACTTATGTGCGCACTCAGGCGGGCGAGGCTCAAATCGATGTGTTCGCCGATCGTCCTGCTTCGTACACAATCCCGAGGACGGTGTACGGCACGTTCCTTGAAGATATCGGGCATTCGGTGTTTGGCGGAGTCTCGGCAGAGATTATCGACAATCCCAGCTTCGAGGCTTATGACGCCAGCCTCGAAACGCTCAAGGAGCGCTTCTCCGCGTCGGAGTTCGAGCGGTCCACGCGCATGGGCATGCCGCTCCCTTGGCTGCCCTTGCGCGATCAGGGCGTGAGATACGAGCCTCGGTGGGGACACGCTGCCAACTCGAATCGCTATCTTTTCCTGATGGGGCTTGCAGACAAGGAGGTCGGCGTTCGCCAGATGGTGTACTTGCCCATCGAGCGCGAACGCGTTTACAACGGATCGCTCTTTGCGGCCTCGGCCGGCGATCCCGTTAAGCTCGGCGTCAGCTTTCGGCGGCACAATTTTGCCGACGCCGTGCTGACGTCGGCTGAGATCAACTTGCCGGGCAACTCTTCGGATGCCGGCTCAGATCCCGCATGGCCCGCCTGGCATCGTTACGATTTCAAGCTCACGCTGCCCGAAAGGGCGCTGGCGCCGCTCGAGCCGGTTGACTTCGCGGTCTCAATCAATGGCGACGAGCGAGTTTCGATCGACGAAATCCTGCTCTACCCCGCCGACGCGATTGATGGCCTCGACCCTGAAGTGATCCGGGTGGCCAAGGACCTTCACTCTCCGCTACTTCGCTTCGGCGGAAACTTCACCAGCGGCTATCACTGGCGGGACGGCATTGGGCCGGTTGAGAGCCGGCCCACCCAACTCAACCAGTCTTGGGGATTCCCCGAATACAACCTCTTCGGCACCGATGAGCTGATGAAGTTCTGCGGCTTGATCGGGGCGCAGCCGCAGATCTGCCTGAACCTGGGCAGCGGTACCCCGCAGGAAGCGCGCGACTGGGTGGAGTACTGCCAAGGCGCCGCCAATACGCCCCTGGGGAAGCTGCGCGCCGCGAACGGGCATCCCGAACCTTATCCGGTGGCGGCCTGGGAGCTGGGCAACGAACTGTGGGGTACGTTTCAGATCGGCTGGCAGACCCCGCAGCTTTATCCCGACCGGTATCGTACCTTTTATGAAGCTATTCGCGGCCTGGTGCCGCAGAACACGATGATCTTCGCTAACGGGGCGGACCTGGACGAGTTCCACGAGTGGAACGGGGCGCTGATCGATAAGGATGCCGGAATCCTCAGCTATCTCACTACGCATTTTGTGGTGGGCATGGAGGAGATGGTGGCGAAGCAGGCCGGCCGCGATGCCGCCTGGGCTGCGGATTTCGCGATTCCCGTTGGCGTGGCCCGCGCCCTTGAGCCCGTGAAAGCGCAGATCGATGCCAATCCCGCGGCGCGCGGAAAGGTGAAGCTGGCGTATACCGAATGGCTGTTCTGGGCTCCGGAAGGGTCAGAGTACCCCCGTTGGGATAATCTGGGCGGCGCCGTGCTGGGCGCCGGTTGGATGAACATGCTGCTTAGCCACGCCGACTTCGTTCCCGTGTCTGACATGACAGGGCTTCTGGAATTCGCCGGCATCTACAAGAAGCGCGGCCGGGTGTTCGTAACGCCGCAATACTGGGCCTTATGGCTTTACTCCAACTTTGCCGGCGACACGCCGGTGGAGACCCGCACCGAGGTCAGCGAATATGACGTGCATGGCGGCGAGCGCCGCGTTCCTGAGATTTCCAACGTTCCCGACCTTGATGTGCTGGCCACCACCGACACGCATAGCGCGTCCCTTACCTTGTTTGTGGTGAATCGCGACTGGCGAAAATCGATCCCGGCCACCATCCGGATTGAGGACTTCGCGCCCGGTTCGCAGGCCACGGTGCGTACCCTGAACGCTGATTCCATCCTGACTGGGAATGACGAAGAGCATCCCGACAGAGTCCATCCCGTGGAGACAAGCCTCCGCCTGACAGGAAGCAGTTTCCGGTACGCATTTCCAGCACATTCAGTCACGGCCATCAGCTTCGGTGGCCGGGCCGCCGCTGCACATGACTGACAAGCCACGCTTAGTCCGACTCTGACCCCAGAAGGCGCTGGTTCTAACGGGCGAAATTCGAGCAGTGGGCCAGCCGCGGGCATTTGGATTCTGACAAGTTTTTGGACCCAGCCCGCCGGTCCTGTCCAATCTTTTTGACGAAGCGAAGTGTGCGCCTCGACTTACCCGCCAGTAACCTGCCTCTTCTCAGACTCTTGCGAAGAACGTTGAAGTTGGAGCGCGGCTTGCTCGTCAAAGATGCGGGCGACGGAGAGCTCCAAGTCTTATCCCCGAGCCCGACACCAGTGAGAGGAGTACTACAACGTGAAGAAACCATTCTGTAAGTATCGCTACGGCTTGCTAGCCCTGGCCTTCACCTTTGCCCTGTTGACTCTACCGGCGAAAGTCATGGCTGAAGAGCCCCAGAACAGTAAGACGCTGCTCAATCTGCAGACGGCTTACAACGGTGAGAGCAACGCTCACGTCCGCTATCTAGCCTTCGCCCAGAAGGCTGACCAGGAGGGCTACGGACAAGTGGCCAGCCTGTTCCGGGCCGCGGCCCGGGCCGAGCAGATCCATCTGACGAACCATGCCGCCGTGATTCGCTTGATGGGCGCAGAGCCGGTGGCGGAGATCAACCCGCCTGTGGTGAAGTCTACCCGGGAGAACCTGGAGACCGCAGCCAACAAGGGCGAAGCGTATGAACGCGACACCATGTATCCAGAGTTCATCGAGCAGGCGAATGTCGAGGGCAATCGGGACGCCGTGCGGACGTTTGATCTGGCTCGCAAGGCTGAGGCCCAACACTTCAATCTCTTCACCCAAGCCGTTGCCAATCTGGAGAGCATGCGCGGAATCGGCCACACCTACTACGTGTGCACGGTATGCGGCTACACCGTTTCCGAGCCTGTGACCGGCAACTGCGTTTCCTGCGGGAGCCCGGCCGAAAAGTATGAGGCGGTGACGTAACGGGCTGGCGGCCAAAGCAGCCGGTTCACAGATTTCCAAGAATCTGGAGAGTAGCAGGAGGGTACCATGATTCAGCTTCCACCCATTCCCGACTGGAACCGGCTGCATCCCCTGATTGTCCATTTCCCCATTGCGCTGTTGCTGGTCGCACCCGTGTTCGTGATATTGGGCGCACTGCTCGCTCCGACGAAAGGCAGATCATTCCTCACGTCAGCCTTGATTCTGATGGTGATGGGCATCCTTTCATTGTTTGTGGCGCTCGAAACCGGGGATGCTGCCAGCAAGCTGGCGGGTGAGACGGTGCAGATCAAGCAGGTGCTTGAACAGCACGAAAAGTTCGCGGAGACGACTTGCATCCTTTTCGCGGCGCTGACGGCGGTGTTTGCTTATCTCGTGGTGCTGCCGAAAATCCTGAAGCGCGAGCTCAGCCGCACGCTCAGCGCCTCGTTGCTTGTGGCGTTTCTGATTCTCTATGGAACCGGGGCGTTGTTTCTTGTGAATACGGCACACCAAGGTGGGCGCTTGGTCCACGAGTTCGCTGTCGACGCCCAAAGTGCACCTTCCACTCAACGGGCTGCGCTCCCGGTATCGGCAAGCCCTGAGAAGTGAGCCGGAGACTTGACTGGCCAAGGCTGCCAGGAAGGCGAGCCGCCGGAGCGCCTGGGGTGCCTTCCACGCTTCAGATTCCGTACTTTGTCAGCTTATAGCCCAGGTCGCTGCGCGATAGCCCTAATCGCCGGGCCGCCTCGGCTTGGGACCCGCCGCTGCCGTTCAAGGCCCGCAAGATGATTTCCTTCTCTACCCTCGTCAGGAAAGCGCGCAGGTCATCAACCTGCGGGAGCAAATCCACCCATGAAGCCGCTCCTCGATCCGCTGAGTCTCCAACCGGCACCAGTCGCCTGGGAGTGGACGACACAGGAAAAGCTTCTGCACCGATCTGTCCGCTGGCGGAAAGAATTGACGCCCGCTCGATCAGGTTTCGCAGCTCACGCACGTTTCCCGGAAACTCGTAGCGTTGCAGCTTCTCGAGCGCCGCCGGGCTCAAGGTGTGCCGCGGCAGCTTCAGTTCGAGGGCCACCTGGCTCAGGAAAAGGTCGCAGAGCCCCGGGAGATCCTCGGGGCGCTCGCGCAAGGGGAGAATGGCGATGGGCACCACCGCCAAGCGGTAGAAAAGGTCCTCGCGAAAGAGTCCCTCGGCCACGCGCTGCCGCAGATCGCGATGGGTGGCTGCCAGCAGGCGTACGTCAACCTGGCGTGGCCGGGTGGTTCCGATCCGCACCACTTGCCCGTCGGTCAGGACTCTCAGCAGCTTAGCTTGGGCCGCCGGCGACGTCTCGGCCACCTCGTCCAAAAAGAGGGTTCCTTCGTGCGCCGCCTCAAAGAGTCCTTGACGCGCCCGATCAGCCCCGGTGAAAGCGCCCTTCTCGTGGCCGAACAGTTCGCTCTCAAGCAGAGTCTCGGTGAAGGCAGCGCAGTTTACGGGCACAAACGGTTTTGACGCTCTCGGGCTGCACTTGTGAATGGCGCGAGCAACCAGCTCTTTGCCGGTGCCGGTTTCACCGGTAATCAGGACCGTGGCTCCGGTCGGCGCCACCCGCCCGATCATTTCCCGTACTGCCCTCATGGCCGCGCTTTCGCCGAAGATTTCAGACGAACCCTCCAGACGGACGACTGCACCCTTAAGAAGGTCGTTCTCGCGCAGTAATCGCGTACGTTCCGCCGCCCTCCGTACCGTGGCCAAAACCACTTCGGGCTGAAAAGGCTTGGTGATGAAATCGAAGGCGCCTTGGCGCATGCTCTCCACCGCGAGCTCCACCGTGGCAAAGGCCGTAAGGACCACTACCGAGATAGTGGGATCGGCTTCGCGCGCCGCAGCCAGAACCTCGAGGCCCTCGCCGTCGGGCATCTTCTGATCGGTGAGGACCACATCAAAGTCGTCGGCCAGGATGCTCCGGCGCGCCTCGGCTACGCCCGAGCACTCCGTCACCACGTGCCGCTCGTTCCGTAAGTTCAGCGCCAGCACCCGGCGCATGTGCAACTCGTCATCCACAACCAGCACTCTGCCCACGGTACTCTCCGCTCAGGTCGAGGTGGAATCCGGCGCCGCAGCCGGCAGCGTTAGGGAAAAATACACCCGCCCAGGCTCGTTGAGGGAGAGCACCAGATCGCCCCCATGCGCACGGGCGATGTTGCGGGCAATGGCGAGGCCGAGGCCTGTTCCCGATGCTTTCGTCGTGAAGAATGGCTCAAACATCCGCGACACGACCTCGGCAGGAATGGGTCCGGCCGCGTCCTCCACGTCAATCTGGATAAGCCCGTCACCGGCAGGAATGGCGCGTAAGATCACGCGACCTGCCGGCGGCGATGCCTCGACGGCGTTCATCACGAGGTTGATGAGCGCCTGCTGCACCTGGGCTGCGTCCAGGTTGGCCCTCATCTCCGCGGATTCGGCCGCGATGCTCACTCCCCTTTCACCAGAGCGAGGACGGCAGACATCCGCAACATAGCCCAGCATCTCCGCGATCGCGGAGGGCGTCTTCTCGAGTCCGCGCGGCCGGGCGTAGACCAGAAAGTCGGTCGTCAGTTTTTCGAGGCGAGCCGCCTCTTTGGCTGCAATATCGAACATCTCCTCGCGCTCGGAGACTTGGATGCCTGCGCGGTTCGCCGTTGAAAGAGCACTGGCAATCATCGCAACCGGATTCCTGATCTCATGGGCAATGGCACTCGACAGGCGTCCGACAGCGGCCAGCTTCTCTTCGCCCAGCAGGCGCTCCTTCGCCCGTTCAAGTTGCTTGAGGCTCTCCGAAAGTCTTATCTCCCTTTGCTCAAGCTGATTCACCAGCAACCATACCAGAACTCCCATCACGGTGTAGATGAGAGAAACGGTCCCGGACTCAAAGTATTCTCCCGGCCTCAGCACCGGATGGTGCCTTTCGTATTCCCAAACCCAAAAAAAGGTGACAAAGTCTGCAACGCATATGACTGCGATTGTGGGAACGAGCGGGAGACGGAAAGCCGCCTGAAGAATCGGCACCACAAGAATGATGAAGTACTGGATGTCCTCGCGATGGCTAAGCTCAGCCAAAAGGACCGCCAGGCCGATGTTCATCACGATGGAGAATCCGGTCAGCGCCATGATCGCCCAGGGCTCTAGGGGGTCTCTGCGGGCCTGCAGCCAAACCAATTCCCCGACCTGAGCCACAAAGGCAAACGAAAGGACCACGATAAGAACCGGAGATGGGCTTCCCCAGTGCGATGAAAACAGGGTGTGAATGAGGAGGAGAATTGCCAGGACGAACAGGTTGAGGGTAACGAAAATCGATTCCTGTTGTCTTAAGGAAGTGAAATCGGAGGCCAGCAGTGCGGACGGGGGGTTGGCTCTTTTAGAAGAGACCGAGCCCAACCGACGGAATCCCCGGTCCGACCGGTTGCCGTTAAGTCCGTTGGCAGTCTTGTTGCTGAGCGGCGCCCGCCGTTGATCTGCTGCTTCCATACGCTTGCTTCAAAGGAGCGAAATACTCAGCCAAGTTTAGCAGAACCACTCCAAGCTCCCAAGGCTGAGGACGGCAATGCCACGCTCTCCACCGCTAGCCTGTATTTCTCCCCAGCTTCTTCGGAATCACGGGCTTCCGGTCAGGCTGCCCGCCCTCGCGCTCTTTCCGTCAACTCAGTCTTGAGAATTTCCAGCAGCGCCAGGGTAACCGAGAGCACCACGGGTCCAACCAGCAGCCCGATGAGGCCGAAGGCCTTGACGCCTCCCAGGATTGCGAAAAACAGCCAAAGGGCGCTTAACCGTGCGCGCTGTCCCACCAGGTATGGCCGCAGGATGTTGTCAACCGGATGCACAAGGGCGGCTCCCCACCCGACCAGAATCAGAGCTTTCGCCCAGTGTCCGCTGGCCATGAGGATCATGGCGGCGGGTATCCACACCGCTCCCGTGCCGACGAAGGGTACCAACGAGAAGAATGCAGTGACCAAGCCCCAGAGCACCGGTGAAGGCAGATCCAACACACAGAAGGCAAGGCTGATCAAGAGTCCCTGAAGCAGACCGATGGCGAGAATGCCGTACACGCTCGCTACCACAACGTCGTACACGCCGCTGAAAAGGCGTTCCACGTGATGAGCCGCCAACGGCGCCATCGACGCGATGCGGTCACGCCACGACACGCCCTCTCGAAAGAGGAAGAACAGCATGATCGCCGTGATGATAGCTCCGAACAAGACGCTCGTGAGGTTACCCAAAAAGCCTGCGGCTTGTTGCAGTATCCAGCCGCTGCCCTCACTGAGGTGCTCGCGAATGGAGCTTCGGATATCGAAGCTCATGAAACCCGAGTGGTGGATGACCTCGTTCACCCACTGTTCGCCGCGGCCGAGCCAACGGAGGGCGAGGCTCATGCCTTCCGGCCCCTGTCCGTTGAGCGTCTGGTAGAGCCCCCTGAGTTCACTCGTGATGGCCCTCCCCAGCACGAGGGCAGGCACGATCATGGCGAGGAACACAAGGAAGGTAGACAGCAGAGCGCCGGCGTTTGGTCTGTGGACCCGCTTACGAACCCAGGTGTGAAGCGGGTGAAACACCATGGCGAGAACCAGCGCGAAGAGGATGGGCTTCAGAAAAGGCCGCATGATGACCAAGCCAAAGCAGAAGGTGACCGCGGCCAGACCAAGCAGAAAAATCAGAGAGGTTCGGTTCTCTGTCACAGCGGCACCACCACCCGTTCAGGGCGAACGCGATAGGCTACCCTCTGCCTGGGCGGCCAGACGGCCATAGTCAATGCTCCTATGGCCGGCCTTAGGCGGCCGCGCGGCAGTCGCATGTTTGCCGGCGCGCGTCCTCATAGCCGAGGATGACGTAGTGGATAGCTCGATCAAAGAAGCTACCGATCATTTGCAGCAAACCAAGCTCCCCGATGATTTCCGCCGGACGCTCCGGGACCGCTTCCCAGCTCAGAAACTCCCACAGGGTCTGCTTCGCCAGGATGATGCCCCACACCAGCTCGTGCAAAGGCACCTGCTGGTGGTAGCGGCGGGCGCCGATCGCACGATAGCAGTCCGCAAGGTCGGCGTCCGTCTTCGCCAGCACCCACTCTCCCAAGTGCCGGTAGATTTCACAAACACGCTCCCGCAGTTCTTCAGCAGACACGCTCCCTTCGGCGAACGATCGCGTGAATTCTGAACGCCGGACATTGTCCAGGAGCTTGGCCGCCAAAACCTCCGAGTGCTTTTCAATCAGATCGACGAGTCGATAGCTAACCATGGGGACCTCCTCTTGCCGCCTGATGCACGACTGCTTGTACTTTCGCAGCGCTCCCTAAACCCTCCGGACCACGGCGCAACGGGCCAGGCTAGACTAGCCTTGCCCCTGAGGCCAGCTCCTGGAGCAACGTCAGCCTCCGTTCTCTCATTGAGCAGCCCAAGAGTCTACCCTCCTTTGGCGAGGGTTAAAGTCGCCTTCGGAGCTTTCCGGCTCACTTACAGGGAGCAATCAGAGTGCCACAGGCTCTTCCTAAACAACCAGACTGCGCTTCTGGCTCCAAGGGCGGGGCTTCAGCCGGCTTCAGCCCCGCCGAACCTGGGAAAACTGAGCCTTTGTGTTCCGCTCTCGGCGCAGCCTGCCCCTGGCAGGCTGCGCCGAGAGCGGGAGACGTCAACATCGGACAGACGCTGTGACGGCGGGGCTGAAGCCCGGCCCTTTCGAATCCTGAGAAATGCGGGCTTAAATCACTGGCGCTCGTCCTCGGCGCTTGCCAGGTTCCGTTCAAGCGTTTGGACAATTCGAACCGTTCGTCCAAGACTTTTGACACCCTGAACCCATGCGGCGGGAGGGGCTTCAGCGCAGGTTGATGCGCTCTAAACGGGTTACGCGAAATCGGGAGAAAGGAACGGGAGATGCTTCTCCTTGGGTGTGGGCAGCGAAATTGACGTACGCCGCGCCCACGTCGCGAGTGAAGTCTGCTGCGCGATCACAATCTCACGAATCAGGAGGATTTACGAAGCCCATGAACAACAATAAGAGAATTCCATTCCTATTGACCCTGGCGCTTCTGGTCGCGGGCTATTTTTCGATCTCGCCTGCCGCCAAAGCTGCCGACGCGTCGGCCGGGGGCTCGGAGCAAGTCTCCAAGCTCTTCTCTGACGTCAAAGCAGAAGCGCACCAACTGGAGCGAGACGCCGAAGACCTGCACGGGTATGCGCGGTCATCGCTGAGCTGGGAAAGCCATACCGCGAAACTCGACATGATTCGCGAGCATGTCAACAAGACCGGTCGCCTGCTGACCGAGCTGAATGACGCCCGGGACACAGCGGCGCCCTGGCAGCAAAAGGCGATCGACGAGATCAACCCCCTACTGAAAGAACTCGCCGACAACACGGAAGCGACCATCAACCATCTCAATGACAACAAGGGCCACCTCAACGTCGGTCCCGAGTTTGGGGAATTTGTGACGGCGAACTACGATTTGGCCAAAGAGCTGACGGCGCTCATCACTGACTATGTGGACTACGGAAAGCACGAGGCGGAATTTCAGCGCCTTCAGGGCAAGCTGCAGGTCGCAGAACGTTAGCTCCTCTCCTGCTGGGCTGTGAGGTGGCGAAGTCGGCATCCGCGAAGGCCACCTCACAGCGAGGTATCAGACCGCGCTTTTCGGCCTGCGGCTTTTCAATTCCATTCCATTGAAACCACCGCAGGGTTACAAGCGAGCCCTGCTCTACGCGTGCTCGCCCCTGCGTGCGCTGTCGCTAAATGAATCGCAGAGCTGGGCGCTCGGCGCCGGCCGGCCCGAGTCCGACGAATCCGACCTTCATGTTTTCCTCCAAGGGACATCGAGCGTGAGTTAGCAGTCGATCGACGGTCAGCCGTCCGGTTTGGACTTCGAGGGTTGACGCTAAAACATGTTTCTGTGGCATCGAAAATGTTGTGATCGCCCAAAGCCATCGCGTATTGCTGTGCTTTACAGGAGGCAAGGGATGCTTGGATTCAGCATTGTTACGACTGAGGCGCCCGCGCAGGAGGCGCTGCCGCGCAAGATGTTCGGACTCGTCCCGTTGCTGCTGCTGTTACTTACCTTGGCGTCCGGCAGCCGCTCGTTCGCCAAGGACCAGACGCCACCGCCGAGTCCTGATGCGGTCAAGGCGGAGGTGAAGCAAATTGGGATCGGTAAAGACGTCAAAGTCAAGCTTAGCGACGGCCAGAAACTCCGCGGACACCTCGCGAGCATCGGAGACGATTCCTTTTCGATTCGAACGAAGAAACACGGGGCCGAAACGCAAATCCGATACGATCAAGTGACCGACATCAAGGACCCAGGACCGATCACCTGGATCCTTATCGGTGCCGGTATTGTCCTCATCACCGTTCTGATCGTCCGCCACTAGACTGGGATTCGCGTCATTCCGAGCGAAACGAGGAATCTGTGCGCCTGTTTCGAAAATAGCTGTAAGTTATTGAAAAATGGTTCGGGCGCCAAGTGGCTATTTTCATGCTGGGTAGTGAAGGTCGTTCATATCCCCGACTGAAAGGGCACTCCGATTTCCTTTGGTTGCGGCTCGGCCGCGCTGGGCTACCTCGCCCGAAAAGCAGACGGCCTCGGTGTCTGCCAGGACCCCGAGGCCATTCGATGTGCGAAGCCGAAATGTCGTCTACGTTTTGAGCCGGCCCTTCAATAGTCCAAACATCCCGATCAGGCCAGAGCCTATAAGGAATAGGGACGATGGCTCAGGAACCGTCGGCGACGGCTGTAGCGTGATATCCGCCGAGGTGATACCGAGGTTCTTGCCACTACCGTCGTCGAAGAGGGCCTTAATGGCGGCTTGGTCCGTCCCTGTAGGCAAGGCGCTGTCCGTTATGGTCCAAACAAACGTGAGCGGTGTGGAGCTGCCCACCTCGTTGAAAGAACCCTGAGACAGAGCGTCATTACAGAAGAACGGTGTACCGTGGCCGTTGCATCCACTGGAATCAAGCCCCCCAGCCATCACGGCTGACCAATCTGCTGTACCGCCGGGGGCGCTTGTCAAAGTCGCGTTGCTCCACCCGGTGATGTTCGGAGACACGGCCATCAAGAAGCCGGAGTCAGTCCCATCGACAAACGTGGACGAATTGATCGTCAAGGTGATGGTGTAGTTGTCGGTTCCCATCTGGGTGCTTGTCTGGCCGTAGTTCAGCGTATACACATTACCCAGACAATTTCCGGCACCGCAATCTGGTCCGATAGGGTCAGCAAAAGCGGTGGTTCCACTCAAGACTAACGCCGTGCAACACGCCAAGAGGAGTAGTCTTCTCTGCATGTCGGCCTTACCTCCACTCACACTCATGGTTCCCTCCAGCGACAGCCCCAAGTGGGGCGCTCAAGAACCCAGACTATGCCTGCACGCTGCGTCCCGTCAATACAGCGAATTACCCAATAAGGGCTTTTGATATAACCAGATAGATATCGGTCCCTCGTGGTAGCAAGTAGCGCATACCGCGTTTTCGGTCTGCGGCTTTGAGGCTTTAGGCGACGTGCCCTATAGCCGTAACCTGGCGTCACGTCCCGGCGGCGCCGCCTTGTCCGACGCCATATGGGCGTACCCCTTGCTAATTCCCCCATCAACAGGAACTGGCAGATTTCCACACCCTATCTCCTTCAGCCATAAGGCCGAAAAAAACGTTCTCACTTTTCTCAGTTTTCCCCACGCGGGCGGCGAGTTGTGGATGAATAGAAGCTGTCAGCTCTCAGTCTTCAGCCATCAGTTGTCAGTGAAGATGGACTGAGAA
>DATJYK010000388.1:0-1991 GCA_035578005.1 Terriglobia bacterium | reverse complement strand
CAAGACCGAAGCTAAGCCCGCGATCGCCGCCGTCAACGAGCTTTTCGCCAAGAGCCCGGACGGGCTGCGCGAGATCGTGCGGGCCGTCATGCAGGAGATGCTGGAAGCCGAGATGACGGACGCGCTCGGGGCCGAGAAGGGCGAGCGCACCGCGGCTCGGCTTGGCTACCGCTCCGGTTATTACACCCGCACCCTCGTCACCCGGATCGGCAAGCTCGAGCTGCGCGTCCCGCAGGACCGGGACGGCCGGTTCTCGACCGAGCTCTTCGAGCGCTATCAGCGCTCCGAACAGGCGCTCGTGGCGACGCTGGCCGAGATGTACGTGCAGGGCGTCTCGACGCGGAAGGTCAAGGCGATCACCGAGGAGCTGTGCGGCCACGCCTTCTCGGCCAGCGCCATTTCCGCCATCAACAAGCGTCTGGATGAGAGCCTCGACGCCTTCGCCAGACGCCCCCTTGCCGAGCCTTTCCCTTACCTCATCCTCGACGCCCGCTATGAGAAGGTGCGCGAGGGCGGCGTCGTGATGAGCCAGGCCGTGCTGGTCGCCATCGGGATCGACTGGGACGGACGCCGCCAGATTCTGGCCGTCGACATGGCCAATCGCGAAAGCCGCTCGTCCTGGAAGGACTTCCTCGTCGGCCTGCGCCGGCGCGGGCTCAGCGGCGTCGAGTTCGTCGTCGCCGACGATCACGCCGGCCTTCGCGCGGCCGTCCGCGAAGTTCTTCCCGAAGCCGCCTTTCAGCGCTGCTACGTGCATTTCCTCCGCAACGCCCTCGACCATCTGCCGCGCAAGGCCGATGACGACTGCCTGCAGGAATTGCGCTGGCTCTACGACCGCCGCTCGATCGAGGAGGCCCGCCAGGACCTCGCCGCATGGATCGCCAAGTGGGCAGCCCGCTATCCGAAACTCGTCGGTTGGGTCGAGGAAAACATCGAGGAGACGCTGACGTTCTACCGGCTCCCTCGCCAGCATCATAAGCATCTCAAGAGCACCAACATGCTCGAACGCCTCAATGAGGAAATCAGGCGACGAACCCGCGTCCTGCGCATCTTCCCCAATGCCGAGGCTTGCCTGAGGCTCGTCCGCGCCTTAGCCGTCGAAACCCATGAAAACTGGCTCGAAGCCCATCGCTATCTCAACATGAACGATCTCAGGGAGCACAAGAAAACCTATCTCCGCCAAGCCGCATGACACCAGCCAAGCCATGACCGCCTTTGCAGAACTTGACGCACAGAACCCCTGTCGGGCGCGCCCGACATGATGAAACTGGGCACTCCTATGTCATTGTTTCTTCAATCTAATCCCGTCGATACACTGCGACTTCCTTGCGGTCATTGGCACCAGAGACGTACAGAGGATGTGGCGATAAAAGGTCGGGGTTTCCGGCTGTCTTGTCGCGCCCAGCGCTCAAAGGTGCTGGAATTTGAGATTAGAGATTGCACACCTTCCGCATTGATTCTCGTATCTGCGATGTGCGCTTCAGCGTCCAGGAGGCAACTTCAACGCCTTTTCCCGTGTGCAGGCTCAGGCGACCGTCCTGACCAAAAGCGTCAAGAAACGCGGTCGCTTCGCGACCTGCGAATCGCCAGCTCTCCTCCTGCACCCAGCCGCCATCGGCGGGGGTCATATACAGGAATGTTGAAAACTTTCGATTGTCGCCGGACGCGCGCCGAATCTCGAGAACAAAGGGTTGTTTGACGTCTTTAATCTTCTTGAGGGCGTGCCCATGATAGCCGTCGAGGTAAAATACAAAACCTACCGAGAGATGTCCTACGTCACACGTTATTATGATGCTAGAAAGTCTGTCGTCCGCTACTCGGTCCGCGTCCGCTCCGCCGTTTGCTGCGAGGAAGCTCCATCCGGACTGATTTACCCGATCCTGAACGATGGCCGCGGGCGGCTGGCGCAACTGCGAATCCAACGCGGGGGGGACCTCCAGCGTTCCCGACGGATGCGCCGTGGCATTGGCACTCGGCGCCGGGGTCGAAGT
>DATJYK010000387.1:0-6766 GCA_035578005.1 Terriglobia bacterium | reverse complement strand
ACTCGGCGACCATGCGGGCCAGAAGGGAGTACTCGAAGGCGGAGGCAGGTAATAATTGTGCATGTAGTTGCCGCCCGTCTTGGCCGCAGGAAAATCTACCACCTGTTGGGCCTGGCAGGGCGGGAGCAACAGCAGTGCAAGTATCGAAGCAGCCGCACCATGGAACTTCGGGCTCATCGGGTCGTCCAAATTGGAGATCTTCTCTGATTCACCTACACGCCGGTCATTCTAGTCGAACATGAGGCGCTGTATTGCACGGACTTCCACAAACACCGTCCTTACGCGATCACGGCTTGCATTACGGACACATCTTCAGCTCCAACAACGTCCGAATGAAAAACGGATCCGGCAGCGAGGTTCTACAGTAACTTGGTGCCGTATCTGTCGAGGCGTGGTTTGCAGCTCTTCATAATCACAGTAACCAGACGTCCAGCTTGGAATCCTTTGACAGCTCCCTTTCGACGGGCAAACGACAAGGCTGCGGGAACGACAGGTAAGGGCAAGAGTGATCGTCTGCCAGTACGAGTTCGCTGGGCGTGACACGGACTGCGATTATATCGCTGGAACGCAAAAGCAGTGGGGCGTTTCTTTGGTGGGCTCGGTTACATTTTACATGGCGCGATGAGTCCAGCGAAACATACATTCTTAAATGTCGTTTAGGGCCTGCGGCCCGCGAAAGCTCATAAACATCGCTCAGAATAAAATAACAACGGCGCGGAGCGGTGAGGTCGAGTCAAGAGTGGAGAAGTTGAGGTCGTTTAAATGTCCGATCCGGAGCGTGCGTGGTCGCCTTGCTGCGCGGTGAGGCGGACCGCGATTCAGTGCTGAGGCGCACAGAACTCGCAGCGGATCTTCCCAAAGCCATGGCCGAACGTGTGCAATTGCAGCAGGTTCTAAGCAACCTCGTGCTGAATGCCATCGAGGCCATGAAGGACATGGGCGCGGCGGGCGAACTGAGCATAAAATCGGAGCGAAGCGATAATGGTGACCTGCTGGTCTCAGTCAGCTGACTGTTGCATGGCTTTTGCGGGGACAGTCGCCAGCAAAAAGACTAAGCCCTCGGCAGTAGTGGGATGCGTGAAAATGGCGTCGCGCAGCACCGTGTACGGCAACCTGCCCAGCATGGCCGTCTGAACGGCCGCCATCATCTCGCTCGCTTCAACTCCCAAGGCAGTCAATCCCAGGATGCGGTCGCTTTGCGCATCGATCAGCATTTTCACGAATCCGCGAGTCTCGCTAAGCGTGACGGCTCGCAGCACCGCCGCCATGGGTATCGCTCAAGGAACGATCGCCGATTCGAACCTTCAGCACAGCATTGGCGTGCAGTCGCATCTATGGAGCCCGAGAAGGAGTACAGGCTTCTTCATCGCGTCGCCGAGGGATACGAGCTGGACTAATACAGCCGTAAGTAATTGACGGGAGGTCAGCTCCAACTGGACCATAAATAGAGCTAAGAAGGGGGACAAATGAACGTTTTTGCGAGTCGGCCGCTTTGCGGATTCAAAGCCCTAGTCATCGCCCTGGCCTTCGTTTCAAGCGCATTGGCGGATAACACTTGCGCCGGTGGCACCGTCGAGAGTGTGCTGGGTGCCACGTGCGACATCGGAACGTTGAAATTCACATTCACTGGTTACCGATCTTTCTCCGATGGCGGCCTCGCACTGTCAGCGCAGGACGTGTTGCTGTCTCCCAACCCTACCAGCCCTCTGGAACCCAGCTTTACGCTCAGCGGAAACCTCACTGCTGCTGAAGCGCCGGGCAGCAGCTTCGCTGAACAGTATGTGGAACTCGACTACACGGCCGTCACCGTGAGTTCCGGCGGTCGCTACCCTTATGTGGTCGCTGCCTTAGGTACCTCCTTTGACTCGGGCGCCGGAAACTTTCAGTTCGACCCGTCTAACCCTTTCGGTTCCGGACTCCTGGCTGTCGGCAACTGTGTCGGAACTCCCTCGATATGTGACGCAGGTGCCGGATCAGCAACGGCAGCACAGATTCTGGACGGCCAGCTCGTGGTCACAAACTCTTTCCCAAATCCAGACCTGGTCTCATTTGCGCCGCTTTCCGAATTCAGTGGACTGGCCTACGTCAACATTTGGGCATCTGGAGGGGTTACCACGGTGTCTATCCACGACAGCACCGCGAGTTTCGATGTGAACTTGGCAACTCCGGAGCCCGGAACGCTTGGTTTGATGACGGTGGGTTCGCTCGGGCTCGGCTTTTGGCGGAAACGGAAGGCAGGTCGTACCGCGAGGGATACGGCGCCTTAGTTCACTCGTTCTCTAAGATCAGCGCGGATCATGCCTTCTTGAAAGCAGCCGGTTGCGCTCGGACTTCAGTGCGCCTTTCGTTTCTCCGCCATTTCCGCTGTGAGTCGCTTCACGCGCTCCAGAACCTCTTGCTTCCCCAGCAAGCCTTTCTCGTCAAGCAACTCAACTAGCGCGTTGAGTTTGAGCATATTGGAGATTGCCAACTCGTTGAAGCTAACCGATTGCAGTCTGTGTTGATCGCTCACTATCCCTCCGTGCATGTTGCTTTTCCAACTTCCCTGGTCTCAGCGAGTGAACCATCCCGGTTGTAAATCCAAATCTCAGCCCGGTCAACCTCTCGCGCAACCCATATGCCGCGATCGCACGTTTCTATACCCGTCTGAGGGATCGGTCATCACGCTGGCTGTTCCAGCACCCCGGGCCCGGGTTATCTCCGCTGTTCAATGGGGTGTTTAAGGGACTGCACAAAGCTTGGTCAATGGCGGCACCTCACTTTCTGGGCAGGAATCGTACCACGACTCCGGTTTTGCTTGACCTCCGCACATGCGCGAGGGTGCTGGGCGGTGCCGTTTGATTTACTTAGTGCTTCCACGATGCCGCCTGGCGACAATTTCTTTTTTCCCCCAAAGAAAATTCTGACAGATCGGCCCGCGTAAGAAATAGAATAGGCGGCATGGTGACTTGCGTACGGACAAGCATACGGTATGGCGAAGAAAAAGCGCAAGCGGACACCGAAATTCTCGGCGGAGGAATGGGCACGGCGAGGCGGCAAGGCTCGCGCCAAAAAGCTAACCCCGGAGCAGCGAAGCGAGCAGGCTCGTCGCGCGGTTCAAGCCCGCTGGGAGCGGTACCGAAAAGAACGGGCGGATAAGTCCTAGATCAACTCCCAATAAAAAGGTTGACAGTTATACGTGCTAGCAAGTATGCTTCGCACATCTGGCTGAGGCCCGCCCCCTTCGGCTGCCTTCTTCGTTTCGGGCAAAGAGAGCGGGCCAGGCCGGAAGCCGAAGGGGTGTTTGAAGAGAAGGAGGCAGGGAAAATCCATGAAGCGTTTGATCGTGCTTGGGCTGGCCGTTCTCATGGTGCTAGCCGGCGTGATGACCGGCCGCACCCAGACTTGCCCCACGGGCATCGGTTGGGGCGAATACGGCTACTGCTTGCAGTCCAATACATGCGGTACACTTCCGCCATTCCTCTGGTTTCAGTGCGCGCAAGTCTACTGCGAGGGCGGGGCCTTCGGCTCACCTTGCTTCAACCCGTTCGGTTATGGAGTCGGCGTGTACTTGAATGAGTGAACGATGAATTCAACCTGCTGACCATTCCTGGGCGACTGTCCCTGAAACAACCAAAGGTTGATTCTGACAGGCATCGCTTTCTGGGGTACGTAGCTCGCGGGGTCCTGCGGCTGGTAGCGCCAGCCCGCAAATTGGTCGGCGCCATCATCGTGGAGACCGTGCAGGCTCTGATCCTCTCCGAGCAGGGTGATTATCTCGTCTCCAACGTTTACGACGGTCCATGTGCGGCCATCCCACGTGACCTTATGCCCGGCCTTTACTGCGAATCCCCGGCCGCCCTTGTCCAAGCTTGCTTCTGCATCGCCCGCCACATGGCCCCAGGCTTCAGCCGCTTCGCGATTCGCGAAGACGCGCACGGCAGCGGGCTCTAGCAGGGGTGCCTCGCGCGAGTCGACATGGAGGTGCCGATTCGCAATCAGAGCGTAAACATCGTCACGGCTCATTCCTTCCGTGCTCCGAGGGAAGAGTTCGGAAAGTTTAATACCAGGTTCTGCCGAGACCACCGCCAGTGCCCATTCCTTCGCGCCCTGATTGGTACCCGCAGCGTTCTTGCCAACGTAGTTTTCTAAGAATTGGAGATTACGCTGTAGCACCCAATTGATCTCAGCCGACGACCGAACCCGATAAAGCAACCCAAAAAGCGAAGCGTACTTTTCGCCCGGGGGGCAGTGCCATCTCCCCTGGTCCCAGCGGTAACGGTTGGGACTTCTCTCGGACAGTCGGTGGAGATCCTCCTCTGTTTTGCATTCCTCCCATCCTGCCGCAGCCGAACGCAGCACAAAGAAGTCGGGTGTGTGGATCACGCTGAGGCGCCGTCCTTTGGCACTCTCGTAGTCGAGCGGAGTTGAAGGCGGCTGATCGTAAAACTCCAGTACTTCCGGATCGTGCTCCATCTCTCTCACGAAGGCCAGCTCAACATGGTGGCTCTCGAACTGGATCGTGACGCCCATCTTCCGGCTTGGATAACGCCCGGTGACGTTGCTCCTGCCGCCTCCCACCCGGCGACACGGGCCTGCTGACCGGATCCGATCGATCTCGGCGCGAGCTGCGTCGCTGATGTCGAGCCGTTGGTACCACGAGAGTAGCTCGTCGGGACTCATCATAGGCCGTCACCAGCAGGGCGTCCTCGGGACTCGGCCCTTTTGTGGGCCTGTCTCTGCTTGGGGACTCAACCTATAATGAACACTGGGGTATTTGGGGATGCTCGCAGAAAATGGGACTTGTAGGGAGCCGCCCGCGCCGTGATTCAGTTTGCCAGGCTAATGATGGGTGCCGAATAGGCGTCGCGAAAAGCAACCGTCACCGTTCCATCCTGTCGGACATTCGCGACGAGAGCGGGGCGGAAGCAGGCGATACAGGTCCCGCCGGAGTGCCTGACACTCGGATACACGATACCGGCTGAGCCCTTACCCAACAATTCGCTGGCGAGCTTCTGCGACTTGGTGTAGCTCTCAGGGTCCAGGCAGCCGGAATAGCGCCGGTCGCCGCGGATATCGTGGAAGTCTGCCCGGAAATCCGCCAGGTAGTCGTGGAAGACGAAAGTCTCGGGCTCGCGCCAGGCGATCTCCAGCAGCTCTTGAGCCTTGTGGAATGCGATTTCCCGTTGTGCGGTCTCCAATTCAAACGCGGCGTACCAAGCCCCCCGATCGGCACCATTAAAACGATTGCCGGATGGACGCCTGTGTGTGAAGGCGGCGTTCACGACGTGCGCATGCGGCACACCAAAAAGAAGCTCGTGAACGCTAATGCCTGGCAAGAGGTTGGCTTCACCGGCCACCCGGTCGTCGGTGGCAGCATCGAGCTCGATTAGTTCTTCGAGATCACGTGGGCCGCCCAGCCTTGCCAGCGCGTGCTCAATACTGTAGCGAGAGGGAATGAGGCGGTGGGTGTCGTCCTGCCGAATCGTCGTAACTCCGGGTGTCACTGGCCGCCTCGCCGCGCGTCCAGCAACTGCCGCACACGGATGAGCGCAGGTAGCCCACCCTTGACCATGTAGGCGAGAGGCGTCTCTCCTTTGAACATCGGATTCGAGTTGGGTAGAGTCACCCAAGCATCGGCCAACTTACGGCTGTAGAGGACGTTGAGGGCCTTGAAGACTCCCAGGAGCAAGGAGACCCGTGTGAGTTTGTCCTGGTCCAGGATTTTCTTCTGGCCGCTCTTCATTTGATAAAAGGCGCCATTGGAGACGCCGCCCAGCAGGGATCGAGCTGTCTCATCACGCAACTGCCAAGCCTCGGCAATCCTAAAGAAAGCTGGAACGGCCGGGCGACTCAGCCGCTCCCGAATTTCTCTGCGCGAAAGGTCCGGCGCCGTTCCGGTCGAAAAGCCAGCCAGAGGCTGTCGAAGGGTTGCCATATCGCACCTCCATATACGGAGTATAATACATTCACTTATGGAGCGATACGGGCTGCGGGGGTCGCGGCCCAACTCGGACAAGGTGGAGGAGTCGGTGAGTCAAGATCGTTCGTGCAGGTTCGGACGTGGGAGCCTTTCCCCTGCAACGCGCAGCGAGGTGGACTGTTTCACCTCTTCCTCACGTAGCGGTCGACAAATCCCATCTTGCCGCCCGGAGATGATCAAGTCGATGAACGCAGTCTTCGGCGGAACGCCGATTTCCCTTAGTCGAGGGCTCCGGAGCGAGGCGGTGCTATCCGCGAGCGCGAGGAAACGCTGCTCTCTCAGTGGGCTTGCGGAATGGCCGCGGTGGTCAGCAGCGTCTCTGACCGTGAAACTGCCCAGCTCCGCGAGATGGAACGTCTGGGGTTGCGGCCAGGCGTCACGATTCTTGTCGAAGCCGGGGTGCGAAATGCCTCCCTGTGGCTGCGGATTGGGGAAGGTGCGAGCGCCCAGCGTGTAAACCGGCATCTTCCTGACGAAATCTGCGTGGTGCCCCATGGGAATGTTACGGTGACTCGCTAAAGTGCCGCTTCCCTCCAATCCGGAATCCACAGTAGCGTTTCTATTCAGCTGGCCGCATAACGGGTTTCCTTGCGGAAGTGCCTCATACCGCGACTGACCCTCATGTAACGGCCAAGTGGCGAGTTGGCGGCCAACAGCGGCGGCGGGGGGTGAGTCGCCAGTAGCCGACCATGCAGGAGTCGGGCGCGTGGAAGGCATGAGCCAGCTTCCCGATGGCTGACAATCCGGAAACCTGAGCTGACCCGAGAAGCTCGCCGAACATGCAAGATCACTTCGACGCCAGAA
>DATJYK010000386.1:0-2929 GCA_035578005.1 Terriglobia bacterium | reverse complement strand
GTACGGGAAGCCGGAATACGTCGAGATGTACCGGGCACAGTTGCGCGAGCTACTGACCGGGTATGAATCGGTATTTGAAGTGTGGCACGATGGCGCCAACGGCGGCGACGGGTACTATGGGGGCGCCCGGGAAAAGCGAGTCAGACACCCCCCGCAGAGCGGGTGGCTTGATGAGCGGGGCCGCCTCAAAGGCGGTCGCCCAAGGTGGTTAGAGCGTCGCGCCCAGCGCGACTCCGTTCACGCTTAGAAGTTTCCCTCGGTTCCATCCGCTGCCTCTTGGTCGCGGATGTAACGGCGGATTTCGTTGATATCGAAACCGACAGTGGAAACGGCATAGCCGCGGGCCCAGAGATGCTCGCCGCTGAAATTCCGCTCCTTGCCGCACAGTCGGGCAATGGCAATCGCGCTCTTCCCCTTCAAGAACCCGATCACCGAAGCCACCGGGTGCTTGGGGGGAATCGCAATGCACATATGCACATGGTCCGGCAGCAGATGACCTTCGAGAATTTCGCATTCTTTTTGCCGGGCCAGAGCATGGAAGATCTCGCCCAATTGGCGGCGCGTCTTCCCGAACAGTACTTGGCGCCGTCGCTTGGGAACGAACACCACATGGTATTTGCAGTCCCATTTCGAATGGGATAGGCTCTGATAAAGGTCTGACATGACATCCTCCTTTTGGATGGGTTCTCATCAAGCCACCTTGGAGGAGGATGTTACTCTCTTCAACGGTCAAACCTCTTCGAGTCTCACTGGTCGAACCAGTGGCTTACCTTAATGCGAGTTATCGATCGCCGGACCTATTACGACTGGCCCGGGACCTGGTCGCTGGTTCGATCCTTGCAGCCCGACGCTGTGATCTTCAGTGATGTCGGTCCCGATATCCGCTGGGTGGGCAACGAGTCGGGCTTCGCCAACGAGACTTGTTGGGCGACTTATGACCCCGTCGGGGAGGACGGTGGTCCGGCAGCGCCCGGCTATGTTCGAGCCGAGCAAGGGGAAACTGGAACCCGGCACGGCTCCCACTGGATGCCGGCAGAATGCGACGTCTCAATCCGCCCGGGCTGGTTCTGGCACGCAGCCGAAGATACGCGGGTCAAATCGCCCGCTGAGATCATGAATATTTTCTATCGGTCCGTGGGGCATGGTGCCAGCTTGCTGGTTAACGTACCTCCCGATCGGCGGGGACTTTTGCACGAAAATGACGTCGACTCACTGCGGGGCTTCGGGCAGTTCTTAAGCTCGACCTTTGCGAAGAACCTGGCGGCGGAGGCTCGGGTGACGGCAACTTCGGTGCGAGCCCCCGATGACGTCTTTGGAGCTCACAATCTCATCGACGGCAACCCCTACACGTACTGGAGCGCTGACGATGGCGCAAACATGCCACAGGTGGCGTTCGATTTCGAACAGCCAGTTGCCTTCAACGTGGTCCGCTTGCGGGAGAATATCCAGCTCGGACAGCGGGTGGAGGGGTTTGCACTGGATCGATGGAGTCAGGGCTCCTGGAAAACCTTCGCCGAGGGCACCAGCGTAGGTGCCTGCCGTCTGTTCCCAATTTCCGAAGGGCTGACCACAAGTCGAGTACGGCTCAGGATCACCCAGTGCCCGGTTTGCCCGGCGATAGCCGAGTTCGGATTGTATTCGGCCACCGGTTTTTCGTAATCGCACGGTTGGCGGCGTATGCTGAAGCAACTGCCGGCCGGCGAACAGGCGGCGCCCTGATGATTCACAACGAAAGCCCAGGATCCGGAGTGTACCGCCAAGCGACTCGGCCGTCATTTCTCGCGAATGGCTCGCTTGCGGTGGCCTGGCGGGCGGCATTCCTCCTGATCATCGCCACGATTCCTGCTCCCGCGAGCGCTCCCGTGGGCATTCCCCGTGAATTGGCTCGCGAGCGCGCGGCGGGGATTTCAAACGTCCGCTACCACCTGACCTTCACCCTCATTCCGCACGCCGACAGTGTCGGCGGCAGCGAAGAACTCAGCTTTACGCTTCGCGGTTTCCAGCCCGTGCTGCTGGATTTCCGCGACGGCACGATTACCTCTCTTGAGGTGAACGGCGCCCTGGTTACCATAACGGTCGAAAGCGGTCACATTGAGCTTCCCGCCGAGCGGCTCCATGTGGGAGATAACACTGTGCGAATGCAGTTTGCCTCCCACGTAGCACCTACCAGCGAGCCGATCACTCGCTATGAGGACCACGACGACAACACCGAATACCTTTACACCCTGTTCGTCCCCATGGACGCCAGTATGGCGTTTCCGTGCTTCGATCAGCCGGATTTGAAGGGACGCTTCAGGCTGGAATTGATTGCACCTGAGAGTTGGACCGTTATTTCGAATACTGCGCCTGCGTCAGAGTCCGCCGCGGGCCCCGCGCTGCGCCGAACGGTGTTCCGCGAAACCCTTCCCATCAGCACTTACCTGTTTGCCTTCGCTGCCGGGCCATTTCGACGCCTGAACGAAACTGCGGGGCTGCCCGGACTTTACGTGCGGCAGTCGAGGCTAAGGCAGGCGGAAGACGAGGGCCCCGAAGTCCGGCAGATCGCTGCCCAGGGCATCGCCTACCTCTCCGATTATTTTGCGCGGCCGTTTCCATTCCCGAAGTACGACATGGTGTTGATCCCGGAGCTCGCTTACGGCGGCATGGAGCACGCGGGAGCCACCTTTCTTCGCGAACAATCCGTGCTCTTTCGCACCGCGCCCACACACACAGATCGGCTCAACCGCGACATCCTGGTGCTGCACGAATTAACCCACCAGTGGTTCGGCGACTTGGTCACGATGCGCTGGTTCGACGATCTGTGGCTGAAGGAAGGGTTTGCGCAGTACATGGCGTACCAGACGCTCGCATCCCTGAAGCCCGATGAAAACGTGTGGAAGCGATTTTATGAGTCGATCAAGCCGGCGGCCTACGAGATCGATTCCACCCA